>CAZYXS010000049.1:0-21501 GCA_964650955.1 uncultured Desulfuromonadales bacterium
CCGTCGACCAGAAAGCCGTTGACGCAGTTGTTGAATTCACACACCAGTACCACTCGTCGCCTGTCCGGGGGGGTGGCGCTGTTTCGCGGCGCTGCAGGTGAGTGGCAAGAGAAATCAGCGGGATGGTCTTGCCGCGAACCATGAACAGGCCCACCACGGAGGGGAAGGAGTCAGGCAAGACCGTGGTTTTCTCATCCTCGTAGGGGATGATTTCCCGCAGTTTGTGGACGTTGATGCCGAAGGATTGGGACCCGAGGAAGAACTCCATGATCTCCATCTCGTTGGTCCCGCTCTCGAGCAGAATTTCCTGGCGGCTGGGCTGCTGATTCATGCATCGGCTCCGCATTAGAGGACTGGGGGGACGGCCGGTGTCAGCTGACCGTCAAGGATGCAGAATGTGCAGTTGTCATGCCAGATTTTTGCCAAGCAATGGAACGCGGGAGGGTTTTCTCAGCCCAAGCTGCCGAGACTGGCCAGGGCCGTCAGGGTTTCCAGGCGCACCGTCACCGGTCCCTGGGCCATCAGCTCGCATTCCCCCTGGGTCTGAAATCCAGCCGCCGCCAGCAGGGCCCGGGTGGGGGAGGATGTCAACACGTCGCAGACCAGCTCGGCGTCCTGGTTGGCGGCCGCCAGCATCGCCAGCAGCAACTGTCGGTTCTCCCGGGGGCAATGGCCGCTGGAGACCCAGGGTCCCAGCACCTGGCGTCGTTCCCCGCTTTGCAGCAGGGCAAGGCTCTCGCCGAAGGCAAAGATGGCTCCTCCCTGAGCCAGAGGGGCCAGCAACCGGTCCCGACTCTCTCCCCAGACCATCCCATCCTTGTGCAGCAACCGTGGGTAACTCTGGTAACTCTCCGCAGACTCCAGCGCTGACCCGGCCGTTTGCAGCACCCAGCGCTGGACCCGGCCGACGGCCTCGAACCCGCGCCGCCGGTAGAGGGGCGCCCCCTGGGCCGACGCGGTCAGCCAGATAGTCTCCACCCCCTGGTGGCGCAATTGCGCCACGGCGTGGTCGAACAGACGCGCCCCGAAGCCCTTGCCACGCTCTGCAACCGGCACCAGGAGATTGCCGATCCAGCCGCTTTTTTCATAACCGACGGCCGTCACCAGGCCGCAGAAGCGCTCGCGGTCTTCCAGGGTGTAGGCGCAACGGGCCAGGGGCCCGCGAAACAGTTCGACTTCCACGGCGGGCACCCGCCAGCCTTCCCGTTGTGCCAGCCCCAGAAAGTTGGCCCAATCGCCCTTGTCGGCCATGCGGATTTCCATAATTGTTCCTTTCCGGCTAGGCCCTCAGGCCACCCGATTGAGCCCGCGGCAGAGCACCAGCAGCTCCCCATCGTTCAGGGGGCGCTTGTTGCGCTGGGACATGCTGCGCACCCGCTCCAGCAGGTCCTGGGCTTCCAGTGGGTCGGGACGGTAGCCGAGCTGTTCCAGGCGATGCAACAGGCCGTGACTGCCCGAATGCTTGCCCACCACCAGGTGACGCTGCAGCCCCACTTCCTGAGGATTGAACCCTTCGTAATTGCTGGGGTGTTTCAGCACCCCGTCGGCATGGAGGCCGGACTCGTGGGAGAAGACCCGCTCCCCGACCACGGCCTTCCAGTCGGGCACCGGCCGGCAGCTGGCCTTGCCGACATAGCGGGAGAGTTCCACAAAACGGTGGGTGGCGATGCCCGGGTCGACGCCGCAGGCATGGCGCAGGGCCATGACCACCTCCTCCAGGGCGGCGTTGCCGGCCCGTTCGCCCAGGCCATTGACGGTGGTGTTGACATAGCGGGCGCCGGCCCGCAACCCGGCGATGGCGTTGGCGGTGGCCATCCCCAGGTCGTTGTGGGTGTGCACCTCGATCTCCAGCTCCGGCACCCGGCTGCGCAGGAAGCGGATATGATCGTACATGGCAAAGGGGTCGAGGATCCCCAGGGTGTCGCAATAGCGGAAGCGGTCGGCCCCGAGGGAGCGGGCGATGGTCATCAGTTCGACGAGGAACTCCCGGTCGGCCCGGCTCGAGTCCTCACCGCCGACGCAGACATAAAGCCCCTGCTCCTTGGCGAAGCCGAGGGCGGTCTTGAGCTGCTCCTTGACCCAGTCCCGGTTTTTGCGCAGTTTCTTTTCGACATGGATATCCGATACCGACAGGGAGATATCCACCGCCTGCACCCCGGTGGCGAGGGAGGCCTGGATATCGCTGATCACCGCCCGGTTCCAGGTGATCAGGCGGGCATTGAGACCGAGGTCGACCAGGGCCTTGACCGCCGCCTGCTCCTCGGCCCCCATGGCGGGAATACCACATTCCAGCTCCCCTACTCCGGCCTCGTCGAGCATGCGGGCGATGCGGATCTTTTCCTCCAGGGAGAAGACCACCCCGGCGGTCTGTTCCCCGTCGCGCAAGGTGGTGTCGTCGATCACGATCGGTTGGCCGATGTCCATGCGCCCTCCCCTTTGTCCGCACAACGAAAACGCCCCGGACCCTGCAGGAGGGTCCGGGGCGACTTTGCCCTTGGCCGGCGACAGCGCCGGCCCCGATGGTTGTCAACTGCTTTCTAGCACGCTCTGTGCCAATCAAAAGCTATTGAATATACTGACCCCGAAGCGGACGAGGGGGTGAAGCTGGTTATTTTTTCGGCATCCCTGCCCAATTAAGCGCGGCTCCCGCCCCTGCGTGCCGCAGCAGGCGCGGCGGCCCGCCAGAGGTGCTGGGGTTCCAACGGAAATCCCCGGCGGCAACAGCCCCTGGGCCGGAACCCGCGGCGGACTGCAGACGGAATCGGCCTAGCATATCGTAGAGCAGTTGCGCCTGGGCGGCGAGTTCCTGAGCGGCGGCGGCTCCCTCCTCGGCGGCGGCGCTGTTGCGCTGGGTGACCTGGTCGATGGTCTGCAATCCCTCGGTCACTTGGCGGATCCCCTGGGCCTGCTCGCGGATGGATTCGGCCATCCGCTCCACCAGGCTTGAAACTTCGGCATTGACCGCTTCGATCTGCCGCAGTTGGCCGGCCGCCCGCTCGGCCAATTCCCCTCCACGGGTCGCCTTGCTCACGGCACCGTCGATCAGCTCCGCCGTTTCCCGAGCCGCCCGGGCACTGCGGGCGGCAAGACTGCGCACTTCTTCGGCCACGACCGCAAAACCCTTGCCGTGGGCCCCGGCGCGGGCCGCCTCAACGGCAGCGTTGAGGGCCAACAGGTTGGTTTGAAAGGCAATCTCGTCGATCACCTTGATGATTTTTGAAATACTGGCGCCCGATTCGTTGACCGCCCGCATCGCCTGCACCAGTTCCTGCATTTCGCTGTTGCCCTGCACCGCCATGGCGGCAGCCCTGGTCGAAAGTTCATTTGCCTGGTCGGCGCCGCGGGCGTTCTCCTCCACCCGGGTCATGCTCTCGGTCATGGTTGCGGAGACCTGCTCCATGGAGCTGGCCTGTTCGATCGCTCCCTGCGCCAAAGACTGGGAGGAATCGGACACCTGGCCGGCGCCCTGGGCAATCTGGGCCCCTATGCTGTGCAGTTCCCCTACCGCCTGACCGAGGGTGGCGTTGGTTTCCGCCAGGGGCACCCGGATCAGCCCCTTGGCGGCGAAGGTCAGGTCCCCCCGGGAGAGGCGTTGAAAGGCTTCGAGAATTTCCTGCTGCAGATTGTCGGCAAAGCTGTCCATGGTCCTGGCCAATTGCCCGACTTCATCGCTGCGGGCAAACCGGAGGCGCTGCTGCAAGTCCCCCCGCTCCAGGGCTTCGAGCATCTCCACCGCCGCCGCCAAGGGGCGGCAGACTCCCCGCTGCAGCACCAGCCCCAGCCCAAGGGTCAGCAGGGTCAGCAGGATCATGCCCCCCCCGGCCATCCAACGGGCCGTGGCGAGCATCGCCTCGAGGTCATCCAGGTAGAGCCCACCCCCCACCACCCAGCCCCACTCGGGCATCAGCTTGACATAGGAAACCTTTCCCACCGGCTCCCGGGCCCCGGGCTTGTCCCAGACATAGTCCACGAATCCCGCCCCCTGCTTGCGTGCGATGCTGACCATCTCGAGGAACAGGGGTTTGCCCCGGGGATCGCGGATCGTGGCCAGGTCCTGACCGTCCATCTCCGGCTTGATGGGGTGCATCACCATGCGCGGCTGGAGGTCGTTGATCCAGAAATAATTACTGCCCTCGAAGCGCTGGGCTTTGAGGGTGTCCCGGGCCAGTCGTTGCGCCTCCGCCAGGTCCAGAGAACCCTGCCGGACCTGTTCGCCATAATGGTTCAATACGCTCCAGGCGCTCTCCACCAGATGCTGGATCTCCCCTTGCCGCGCCCGCACCAGGCTGTCGCGAGTCCCCTGGTAGGCCAGGGCAATCAGACTGCCGAACACCAGCAGCACCCCTAACCCGGCCAGCCCAACCTTGGTCGAAAGTTTCATTGTCCCCCTCCCAGCCGCATGGGGCGGCTCACTTTGCCTTGCTGTCATCGATCGCCACCTTTTCGACACGGCGAAAACACCGATCATTTCAAGGGTTCCCGGTTATTTGACCAGGACCCAGGGAACCTGGTTACGGGAAAGCATCAGGTAAACACTATGTCCGCCCCATTTGCCCCACTTAACCAGCTTCATGCCCATGAATATTTCCTAGTTATTCGCTTTTATTGCACAGCATATGCCAAAGCGATCTTCTGGGAAATCAAACCCGCACAATGAAAGTTCCGCGAAAAATCAAACGGGCGGCGCCAATCCGTCCGGATCGACGCCGCCCGCAGGGGACGACAGGGGCTTTGGGCCGTCAGCCCGCAACGCAACGGGAGGGGGGTGGCGGTGCCAGCGGGAGCGGTTTTCTGCCATGGACCACGGGAGAACTCCGCGTCGCGGAAGCAATGGGGTCTGTCACCTCGGGCAACACGAACCTCCCGAGCATCTGCCGCAGGTGGGCGGCCTGGGCCGAGAGGTCCTGAGCGGCCGCCGCGCTCTCCTCCGATCGGGCGGTATTGCCTTGGGTGACTTCACCGATATGCTGCAGGCCCGTGTTGACTTGGCCGAAACCTTCCGCCTGATCCCGGGAGGCGGCGGCGATCTCCCCCACCAGGTCGGACACCCTGGTGATGCCCGCCACCACGTCGTCGAGGCCGGCCGCGGTGCGCTGGGCGATCTGCAACCCACGGCCCGCCTTGCCCACCGACTCCTCGATCAGTTGGGCCGTTTCCCGGGCCGCCGTGGCGCTGCGGGCGGCGAGGTTGCGCACCTCCTCGGCCACTACCGCGAAGCCTTTGCCATGGATACCCGCGCGCGCCGCCTCCACCGCGGCGTTAAGGGCGAGCAGGTTGGTTTGGAAGGCGATTTCGTCGATCACCTTGATGATGCGGGAGATATTCTGCCCCGAGCGGTCGATTTCCGTCATGGCCGACATCAGTTCCCCCATGCGCTTGCTCCCCGCACTTGCGGCGCTGCACACTTCGCTGGAGCGGCGGCGAGCCTGTTCGGCATGCTCGGCGTTGAGGCGGGTCTGGGTCGCCAGTTCTTCCATGGAGGCAGCGATCTGCTCCAGGGCGCTGGCCTGCTGACTTGCCCCGGCCGAAAGCCCGGCCCCCGACTCGGCCACCTGCCGGGCACCGTGGGCGATCTGGTCACCAGTGTTTTGCAGCTGCACCAGATCGCGGGTCAGGTCGGCGGTCATGCGCTGCATGGCGGTCCGGACCACATCCTGTCCATCGCAGGGATGGACCTGGAAGGACAGATCTCCCTTGGCCAGTTGCTGCAAACCCTCAGCCACCTCGTGTTCCAGAGAGTCGGCGAATTCGTTGAGAGCTTGGGCCATGTCACCGAACTCGTCGTGGCGGGGTCCGAGCTGCAGGCGGGATCCGACGTGCCCCTTTTTCAATTCCTCGGCCATCTGCACGGTCTTGCGCAGGGGTCCGACCAGAGAATAATAGAACAGGGCCAGCACCGGCAACAGCACTGCCAGGGTCAGACCAAACACCCCCCAAAGCCCCTGCTGGGCGCGGGTGGAAGAGTCCGCCATTTCCCCCTTTGCCCTAAGAACCTGGGCATTGAGCAGGTCCACCATTTTTTCCATGGTGCGGATGGAGAAGCTGTAGAACAGTTCGATGCTGCCGTCCAGTTTGTCCACTTCGGTCTGGAACTCATCTCCGGCCAGATCGCTGGCAAAGAGGTTTGTTAGATCGAGTTCGAACAGCATGGCCAGGTCCTCGATGTTCCCCTGCACCTGCTTGGCCAACTGCTGCTCCTCGGGGCTGGACGCCACCTGCTGCAGGGCGGCACTGGCGGCGGCCAGCTCCTGGGTGCGCCGGGTCAGGCCGGCCATCTGCTCCCGCCCCTGCTCGGGGTGCAGCAGGGCCTGGGAGGCCTGCAACCGCAAGCTGATCAGCTGCCGGTGCAGATCCTCCACCAATCGCGCCTCCTCCTCGATTTTCAGGGTCTGGTCCGAGGCGGCGATCAAATGGGTGCTGGCCCACAGGCCGATCCCCCCGAGGGTCAGCAAACCGCCAAGGATCACCACACTGATCAGCAACAGTTTTCGGCCGATGGTCAGATACATCCCGGACAACTTCACTCTCTGCACGACATACCTCCGGTTCCAGAGCGTATTTGACGCGAATTCCCGGTCATGTTCGGGGATTTCGACAGAGGCTCCACCTACCCTGGCTCGCAAGATGGCGATTTCACTTACAACAAAACCAGGGTCCTGAGCCACGGGCATTTCCCGCTACTTTATGTGCAAATAGCAGACCAAAATATTCCCGAAAATGTCCGTCGCTGCGGAGAAAAAGAAAGGATCAATAGAGCCTGCGGAAGGCCGAGGCCTTGATGATGGCGTACAGCTGGCGACCGGGCTGGATGTCGAGGGCGAGAGCGGCGTCGCGCACCACCTGGGAGATGAGGGTCTGGCCGCCGCAGTCGAGCTCCACGCCGATGCGGTTGCCGGTCTCGAACAGGCCGGTGACGGTGCAGAGCAGGATGTTGCGGGCGCTGCTCGCCTCGGGGTGGCGTTTGAACAGGGTGATGTCCTTGGAGGAGATCTCGAACAGCGCCTCCGGGTCGCGCGCCTCTTCGGTGAGCACCAATGCGCTGCTGCCCCAGTCGTACTCCCAGAGATCGTCGAGCAGCCGGGGGCGGCGCAGGGTCAGCAGGTTGATGTAGCCGACCTGGCTGGTCCCCATCAGCCGCCGCGCCAGGGCTTCGGCGCTGGTCTGGGCCGCCAGCCGCCCCTGCTCGAAGACCAGCACCTCGTCGGTCATCAGCCGCATCTCGTTGAGGGAATGGCTGATGAACAGCAGCGGAATGCCGAATTCGCCGAACACTGCCTTCAAGTAGGGGAGGATCTGGTACTTGAGCCCCTCGTCGAGGCCGGTCAGGGGCTCGTCCATCAGGATCAGCCGCGGGCAGGCGAGCATGGCCCGCCCCAGGGCCACCCGCTGCCGCTCCCCCCCCGAGAGGGTGTTGACCCCCCGCTCCAGCAGGTGCTCGATACCGAGCACGGCACACAGGGCGGCCGGGTCGATCTTGCGCTCGGTACGGGAGGTGCGCTGATACCCGTAGAGCAGGTTTTTCCGCACGCTCAGGTGGGGGAAGAGGTGGGCATGCTGGAACACCACGCCGATGCGGCGGCGCTCGGGGGGCACCCAGACCCCCTGGCGGCCGTCGTAGAGGAGTTCGCCGTCGAGACGAATGCTCCCGCCGTCGGGGCGCTGCAGCCCCGCCAGCATCGAAACCAGGGTCGACTTGCCGCTCCCCGATTTGCCGAACACCCCGACCCGCTGGCCGCTGACGGCGAACTCCGCCTCAAAGGAAAAGGTCCCCAGGTTTTTCCGCAGTTCGGCTTCCAGTTTCATCGCCGCGACTCCCGCCGGAAGCGCCGGGTCAGCGCCTCGTTGCCGAGCAGCACCAGCAGCGACAGCCCCACCGAGACCAGGCACAGGGCCAGGGCCATGGCGTCGCCGCCGGGGGTGCTGGTGTACTCGTAGATGGCCAGGGGGATGGTCTGGGTGACCCCGGGGATGTTGCCGGCGATGATGATGGTGGCGCCGAACTCCCCCAGGCTGCGGGCGAACATCAGGGTCGCCCCGGCCAGGATGGCCCGTCGGGAGAGGGGGACGATGACGGAAAAGAGGGTGTCGTACCAGTGCGCCCCGAGAGTGCGGGAGGCCTGCACCAGTTGCTCGTCGATCTGCTCCAGCCCCAGGCGGATGGAGCGCACCAGCAGCGGAAAGCCGACCACCATGGAGGCGATCACCGCCGCCTTCCAGGTGAAGATGATGCGGAGGCCCCAGTCCTCCAGCATCCCCCCCAGCCAGCCGCGGCTTCCCAGCAGCAGCAACAGCAGGTAGCCGACCACTACCGGCGGCAGCACCAGGGGCAGGTTGATCAGGCCGTCGAGCAGCGCCTTGCCCGGCAACCGGGAGAAGACCAGCAGGTAGGCGGCGGAAAAGCCGAAGGGGAGCGACAGCAGCGTCGCCCAGACCGCCACCTTGGCGCTCAGCCAGATGGCGTCGTAGTCTGCGGGGGTCAGTTCCAGCATCCGTGCTCCAGAGATCTCAATGCACCACAAATCCGAACTGCTCCAGCACCAGGCGGGCCTCGGGGCCGGCGAGGAACTTGAAGAACCGCACCGCCTCCGGGTTGGCGGCCCCGGCCGGGGTCAGGGCGACGGGATAGCGGATCGGGGCGTGCTGATCGGCAGGGACCCTGTAGAGGATGGTCGCCTGCTGCGCCAGCAGGGCGTCGGTCTGATAGACGAAGGCGGCCTCCACCTCTCCACGGTCGGCGTAGACCAGGGCTTGGCGCACGTCCGGGGTCTGCACCAGGCGCCCGGCGAGTTGGTCGTACAGCCCCGCTGTGCGCAGCGCCTGCTCGGCGTACTGGCCGGCGGGGACGCTCTTGGGACTGCCCAAAGCGATGCGCTTGAGCCGCAGCAGGTCGCCCAGGGCGGCGATCTGCTGCCCCCGGGCGCCGACCAGCACCAGGGCGTTGCCCGCCAGGGTGCGCACGCTGTCGGCCTGCAGCGCCTTTTCCGTCACCAGCAGGTCCACCCACTGTTGATTGGCGGAGAGGAAGATATCCGTCGGCGCCCCCTGCTGCAGCTGCTTGGCCAGGGCCCCGGAGGAACCGAAATTGGGCAGGATCGTGCTGCCGGGATGCAACCGGTCGTAACGGACGGCCAGTTCCTTGACCACGTCGGTCATGCTGGCGGCGGCGGAAATGCGGATGGAGCCGGCCAGAGCCGGGGGGGCCAAGGGGAGCAGCAGGGCCAGGGCCAGCAGGATGGTGGTCACTCGTTTGCGCATGGCGGCATACCTCGACTTGGGGTGGAAGCGAAACGCCCCGGGTACAGCCGGTCCGACCCGGGAGGACCGTGCCCTGTGGCGATGAGACCGCAGCGTCTTCGCCTCCCCGTTGAGGCCAGCCAGAGAAATAGCACAGGATATGCCAAGGGGCAAGCGGACGGAAAAGAAGCCGGATCGGAGGGGTGCGAGCCCAACCGGAGCTGAATTTTTAGGCAGAAACGTCCCCCAGGCGCCGCATTGGCCGGCAGGGGCTCGTTGCCAAAATATCCCCACCGAAGCCGCAACTGGCTGGAATCAGGTCAATATCCATTATCCAACAGAAACTGGACCCGGTTTTGCAATCCCGCCAGGGCAGCATCACCCCTCTCTGGTTCCCTCTCAACGGCGCGACGGGACTGACGGAACCTGCCCTGGCGGGTTCGGAAAGGATCCGAGCGTGGCCGACAAACCGAAAATCCGCGAACTGCTCAACGAAAGCGCCTGCGAGCACAGCCCGACCAAAAAGGCCGCCTGCAACGCCCCGACCCCGGGGGCGACCACCGGCGGCTGCGCCTTCGAGGGAGCGCAGATCTCCCTCTTTCCCTACGCCGACGCCGCCCACCTGGTGCACGGCCCCATCACCTGCCTGGGCGCCAGTTGGGAAACCCGCGCCACCCAGACCCGTTGGGCAGGGCGCGACCTCACCCAGATGGGTTTCACCACCGACCTGAGCCTTAACGACGTGATCTTCAGCGGCGAGAAGAAACTGCGGGAGGCCATCGACTACCTCATGCAGCGCTATGCCCCGCAGGCGGTGTTCGTCTACGCCACCTGCGTCACCGCCCTGATCGGCGACGACCTCGACCAGATCTGCAAGGAAGCCGCATTGAAGCACGGCGTCCCGATGGTGCCGGTGCACGCCGCCGGCTTCGTCGGCAGCAAGAACCTCGGCAGCCGCCTCGGCGGCGAAGCGGTGCTGCGGCATCTGATCGGCACCGCCGAACCGGAGAAAACCACCCCTTTTGATATCAACCTGGTCGGCGAGTACAACGTCACCGGCGACATGTGGCAATACAGCCACCTGCTCGAGGAACTCGGCATCCGGGTGCTCTCCACCCTCTCCGGCGACGGGCGCATCAAGGATATCCGCACCGCCCACCGGGCCCGGCTCAACGTCATCGTCTGCGCCAAATCCCTCATCTCCCTGACCCGCAAGCTCAAAGAGCAGTACGGCATCCCCTTCATCTCCCTCTCCTTCTACGGCAAGCGGGACACCAGCGCCGGCCTGCTGGCCATTGCCGAAGCGCTGGGGGATGGGGAGCTGATCGAACGGACCAGGCGGGTTATCGCCCGCGAGGAGGCCGAACTGGAGGAAAAGCTGCGCCCCTACCGGGCAATCTTTGCCGGCAAGAAGGCGGTGCTCAACACCGGCGGCAACAAGGCCTGGTCCATCGCCGCGGCCCTGCAGGATCTGGGGATCGAGGTGGTGGCCACGGCGGTGGGCAAATCGACGGAGGACGACCGGCAGAAGGCCCGGGAGATCCTCGGCGAGCAGGGGGGGCTGATGCTCAAACCGGGGCAGGAGCAGGCCAAGATCATCGACGAGACCGGCGCCCAGCTGCTGCTGGCCGGCGGGCGCAGCCTCTACACGGCCATCAAGAAGGGGATCGCCTTCGCCGACGTCAACCAGGAGAAGAAAAAGAGCTACGGCGGCTACGCCGGCCTGCTCAATCTCGCCGAAGACCTGAAGAACGCCCTGGACAACCCGGTGTTCAAGCTGGCCGCACGGAGGGCGCCATGGGAGCGGTGAATCGCAGGCCGGTCAAACCGTTGCAGGTCAACCCCGTCAAGCTCAGCCAACCGATGGGGGCGACCCTGGCCTTTCTCGGTATCGACAACTGCATGCCGCTGATGCATGGCGGCCAGGGGTGCACCAGCTTCACCAAGGTCTACTTCACCCGCCATTTCTGCGAGCCCATCGCCATCCAGACCACGGCGGTGACCGACGCCGTCGCCGTGCTCGACGGCGGGGACTACAGCATCGTCGAGTCGGTGAAGAACATCACCAAAAAGGTCTCGCCGAGCCTCATCGGCCTGCACACCACCGGCCTGCCGGAGACCAAGGGGGACGACCTGCGCGGGGTCGCCGCCAAGGTCGACTACCCGCTGGTCTGGGTCAACACCCCCGACTACGAGGGGGGGCTGGAGAGCGGCTGGGCCCTGGCAACCAAAGCCCTCATCGACCAGCTGGTGGCGCCGGCGACGGAATGTGACGAAGACAAACTGGTGCTGCTCCCCCACGTCAGCCTGACCCCCCTGGAGGTGGAACGGCTCAAGGAACTGGCCGAGAGCTGCGGCTTCACCCCCCTGGCCCTGCCCGACCTCTCCACCTCCCTCGACGGCCACCTCGGCGAGAAGCAGAGCGCCCTCTCCTCCGGCGGCATCGGCATCGACGCGATCCGCGCCCTCGGGACCGCCGGGACGGTGATCTCCATCGGCGACTCGATGAAAAAATGCGCCGCCGCTCTGCAGCAGAAAAACCCGGCCATGACCCACCGGCACGTCCCCCACCTGCAGGGGCTGGTGGCGAGCGACGCCTTCGTCGCGGCGCTGCTGGAGCTGCGGGGGATGCAACAGCCGCCGGCCCGGGTGATCCGCTGGCGCAAGCGCCTCCAGGACGCCCTCCTCGACAGCCACTTCGCCCTCGGCCAGACCCGGGTGCTGGCGGTGGGCGAACCGGACCAGCTGGCCGGCATCTGCGCGGCGCTGGCCGAGGCGGGGGGGAAGGTGACGGTGGCCATTGCCACCGTCGATTCGCCGCAGCTCGACCAGCTCGGTGCCGCCCGGGTGCTGGTCGGCGACCTGGAGGATGCCGAAGAACTGGCAGCGGAGTACGACCTGATCATCGGCAACGGCCACTGCGAAGCCCTCGCCCACCGGTTGCACAAGGGGCTGGTGCTGCGCGGCTTCCCCAACTGGGAGCAGGTGGGGAACGCGCTGAAGTCCGATCTGCTCTACGAGGGGGGAGCGGGATTCCTCTTCGAATGCGCCAATGCGGTGCTGGGAAGGCGGGGTTGACCATGCACGGCTACACCGACACCATCCGCAGATATGCCGCCGACGAAACCCGTACCGGGGTCCTCGCGCAGCCCGACGGCACCGGCGAGGTCGGCCTCGGCGCCCAGGAGGCGGGCACCCGCCTGGCCGTCCGCTTTACCCTCAAGCGCGCGGGCGAGGAGATCGCCGCAGTGCGCTTCCAGGTGTTCGGCTGCGGCTTCACCATCGCTGCCTGCGCCGCCGCCGCCGAACTGGCCGAGGGACGCCCCCTCCATCAGCTGCCGCGGCTGACGCCGGAGGAGATCGACCGTCGGCTCGGCGGCCTGCCGCCGGAACGCAGCTACTGCGCCGCCCTGGCCCACCAGGCGCTGCAGGCCGCGGTGCAGAGCGCCAGGGAGGGGGCCGGCACCGTGCAGGCGGCCCTCCCCGCCGAGGAGCACGGCCCGCGCCTGGCCCCCAATGACCCCCTGCGCCTGGCCCTGCTCTCCACCCCGGCCCCGCCGGGGGTCGCGGCCGTCGACCGGGAGCTGTTCGCCGGCCTGCTCGCCCTCGCTGCCCAGGAGGAGGCCCCGCTCCCCCGGGCGGTCGGGCTCGCCCCGGAACAGTTCACCGCGCTGGTGGCGGCCTGTTTCCCCGGCGGGGCAGCCCTGCTGCAGGAGGCCACCGCGGGGAAAACCGCCCCGCCGCCGGAGATCCATCTCGAGGTGTTGCAGATCCTCCTCGGCCATGTTCCCGCCGCGGGGCGCAACCGGATCCCCGAGTGGCTGGCCCGGGTTCTGGCCGCCCGCGCCGCCCATCCGGGGCACCTCTGGTGCGCCCTGGGCCTGCTCGAGCGGCCGCTGCTGACCGCCGCCATCCGCCGCCACCTGCCGACCCTGGCCGCCGCCAACCACCAGGGGATGCGCTGGAAGCGCTACCTGTTCAAACAGGTCTGCGACCTGCGCGGCGCCGTGCTGTGCCAATCCCCCAACTGCGGCGACTGCAGCGACTACCCCCTCTGTTTCGCCCCCGAAGAGGACTGACCCCTCCCCAAGGACTGCCCTGACCACCGAAATCGTCGACCGCTACGTCACCTTTCGCAACATCGACTGCGAGGGGAATTCGAAACGACTGACCGAACTGCTGCGCCGGCACATCGACGACCCGGCCAAAAGCAACCCTTTCTGGGAGAAGTTCAAGGAGAAGCTGGCCCTGTGCGGGCAGCCGCAGCAGACCGGCGGCCGCTGCCTCGACGAACTGTTCCTTATCCACACCTATATCAACAACCTCTACGAGATTTTCGAGGACCAGGAAGATGCGCCGGCACTGGCGCTGCTGCAACAGATCGAACGGGAATGTTGCTGAAACCCTTAGGCGTGGTGGAGGAGACAGGATGGCACAGGTGATTTTCTGGGAAAAACCCGGTTGCCAGGGAAACCGGCGGCAGAAGGAGATTCTGCTGGCCTCGGGGCACCAGCTGGAGGTCCGCGACCTGTTGACGGAAGCCTGGGATTCCACGACCCTGGCGAAGTTTTTCGGCCCACGCCCGGTGCGGGAATGGTTCAACCCCTCCAACCCCCGCATCAAGTCAGGGGAACTGGACCCGGCCACCGTCCCCGCCGCCGACGCCCTGCGGATGATGGTCGAAGAGCCGCTGCTGATCGTGCGCCCCTTGATGCAGGTCGGGGACCAGCGGCTGGCGGTGGAGAACGTCGACATGCTCGACGGCACCCCGCTGCTCGACATCAAGCCCTACGTCCCGGCCTTCGACCAGCCGGCCGAGCCGGTGCGCAGCGGCTGGCTCGAGCGCAGCGGCGAGCGGGCCAAGGAATTCCTCCCCCAGGAGATCGCCTGGCTGAAGGAGCTGGCGGGCTGAGAAGTCCGCTTTCGGGCTTGCGAACCTCCGGCCTGAGAATTGCCTCCCAGACCGGAGTTCAGGGCCACCCTATTTCTGCCAGGCGAAGGGCTGGAACGGCTTGTCGACCGGGGTCTGGGCGATATGGTTGGTGTAGTTGCTCATGACTTTCTGGGACAACACCAGGACGATCTCCAGCAACTGCCGCTGCCCATAGCCTGCGGCGTAAAAGGCGTTGACGTCCGCTGCCGACAACTCGCCACGCTGGCGGACCATGGCCAGCGTCGTATCCTGCAGCACCTGCAGTTTTTCCGTCGGCATCGGCTGCTGGTTGCGCAGCACTGCGGTCAGTTCCGGAGCGACCTTCATCCGGTTGGCGATGGCGGTATGGGCAGGGACGCAATAGGTGCAGTTATGCTCGACGTTGATCGACTGCCAGACCACCGTCAGCTCCTCGGCATCAAAGGACGATTCCTGAACCAGTTTGTGCAGCAGCTGATACCCTTCCAGCAGGCCGGGCGCCTCGGCCATAACCCCGAAAATGTTCGGGATCATCCCGGTCGCCTGCCTGTAATTCTCCAGCAGGGGCTTGCTCGCTTCCGGCGCCGAGGCGACGTCGTGAATCTTGAAGGTGCTCACGCCATCTCTCCTTGTCGTTTGAATGTCCTGCCACCGAAAGTCATTCCTCAATATATCCAGAATCAACGCTCAAGATGTCGCGCAACCAGGGCGCTGTCAACCTTTTTAACGATCGTCAAAAAATAACCATGCCCACCTGCCAGAGCAGTCACGGGCCATCAAAGAGGCCCGCCACCGGATGACACGGTGGCGGGCCTCTTTGATTTCAGCCGACTCGACAGCTCAGTAATCGACCCCCTTGCGCGCCTTCACGCCAGCCTTGAAAGCGTGCTTGATCTCCTGCACCTCGGAAACCGTGTCGACCAGTTCCCGCAGCTTTTCGCCGCCGCCGCGGCCGGTGATGACCACGCTCTGGGCAAGCGGCCGGTTGCGGATGGCGTTGAGCACTGTCTCTTCGTCGAGGTATTTGTAGCCGAGCATGTAGGTCAGTTCATCGAGAATCACCAGGTGGTAGCTTGCATCCTGCAGCAGCCGCTCGGCATGGGCCCAGGTGGCTGCCGCGGCGGCCATATCGCCGGCGCGGTCCTGGGAGTCCCAGGTGAAGCCGGTTGCCATCTGCGCGAAGAAGACCTCCGGGTGCTGGCGGCGGATGTAGATCTCTTCGCCGGAGAGCTGCTTTCCCTTGATGAACTGGATGATGCCGACCTTGAAGCCGTAACCGAGGCTGCGCATCGCCATGCCGAAGGCCGAGCTCGACTTACCCTTGCCGTTGCCGGTCAGCAGGATCGCCACCCCCCGTTCGATGTCGGCGCGCCTGACTGCCGAGGCGACTTTTTCCTTGCGTTTCTTCTCCCCGGTTTGGGAGTTATCTGTGGTCTCGTTGTTCATGTCCTCTGCTCTGCCGTGACACAATGCGAGCCCCAAGACAACTACGCCCCGTCAGCGACAGAGCGATAATGTCTTGGGGGATTATTTCACCCAACTTGCGTACAGCTCCGGATTGAAGCCGATGATGAATTCGTCACCCACACGATAGGTGGGGGCACGCAGGTTGCCGGTGGGGCCGATGGCCTGCTTGAGGATCTCCTCCTTCTGCTTGACCACCTGGTCGAAGCGGACGAAGGTTTTACCCTTGGCCACGGTCACCGCCCTGGCCGTCTTCAGCAGCGCCCAGGCCTGGTCGGCATCAAGCGCCTCCTTGCGGGCGTCCGCCACCGCTTGCGGTTCGACTTTCTTTTTCCCAAGAAACTCCTGGGCAGTGTTGCAGGAGTCTCACCCTTTGCGCAGATAGGCCCAATCGATCTTCATGCCGTCCTCCTCGAAGGTGGTTGAAACCGACCGTTTCGCACAAGGATAGCAGAAATCCCCGGTTTGGGGACGGAAGGGGGGGAAAGGGAGGTCAGGTCAGTTCCCGGCCGGGCGGTCTGATGTGATAGCCCTGGGCGAAATCGGCTCCGAGTTCCCGCACCGCCTCCAGCATCGCCTCATCCTCGATCGTCTCGGCGATGGTCTGGATCCGCAGGTCCTTGGCCAGGGAGACGATGCACTTGACGAAGGCCCGATCGGTCGGGTCCTTGGGGGCATTGCGGATGAAGTCCCCTTCGATCTTGATGTAATCGACGGGGAACATCTTGATGTAGTTGAAGGTTGAAAACCCGGCGCCGAAATCGTCGATGGCGAACTTGAAGCCCTCCTGCTTGAGGTCCGTGACGAACTTGTCGAGCAGGGCCGGATTTTTCACCGTCTCGCGCTCGGTGATTTCGAACACAATCTGCTCGCTCGCCACTCCGTAGCGACGGGCGAGTGCCCGCACCCGGGGCAGGAACTCGCTCAGGATCAGGGATTTCGGCGACAGGTTGATGAACAGCAGGCCCTGGTAGGATGTTCTGCGGATTTCCCGGAAGGCCTTTTCCATGTTGATGTAATCGAGCTGGCTGACGATGCCCATCCCCTCGGCCATGTCGATGAATTTGGAGGCCGGCAGAATCGCGCCTTCATGTTCGATTCCCATCAGCAGCTCGTGGATCTCGATGGCTTCGTCGGCAACCGCCATGATCGGCTGGAAAAAGGGGACGACCCGGTCCGGATGATCCAGGACGCTGAGCAGGAACAGGGTTTTCTCTTCCGTCGCCTTGAGCACGTCATGGATATCCTCGCGGCTGGGAACCCCGATGCGGTTCTTGCCCTCGGTTTTCGCCTTGTACATCATGTTGTTGGCGATGACGAACAGGGTGTTCAGTTCGCCCGAATGCTCGGGAAAGGCCGCCAGCCCCACCGAGGCCGTGGCCCGGATGGTCTTTTCATCCGGCGCCCTGAGGGATGTCTGCTTGACCGCCTCGATCACCTTGAGCGCCGTCTCGTAGGCTCTCCCGGCATCGGCCTCCGGCAGAATGACGGCGAATTCGTCGCCGCCGTAGCGGGTCAGGATATCGCTGGCCGGCAGCGCCTCCCTGATTTTCCCCGCCAGCAGCTTCAGGTAGTTGTCGCCGAAGGCATGCCCATAGCGATCATTGAGCATCTTGAAGTTGTCCAGATCCACCACCAGCAGGCCGAAACTGTAACCCTGACTGCGCGCCCGCTGGCGCTCGTTTTCGGCCATGTCCCAGAACACCCGCTGGTTGTAGAGATTGGTCAGCGGATCGCGGGTGGCATAGTATTCGAGTTCCTTGGTGTAGGTGTAGATCGCCTTGACCGAACCGATGACGTTGAGCAGGGTGGTCAGGATGCTTTCGATGATCAGGGATTTGCCCTCGTTGGCCTTGAGCCCGGAATGGACCCCCAGGCCGACCACCCCGCCGATCTGGGGGTTTTCCAGAATAACCGATTTGGTCTGCAGATCGAGATCCTGCTCGGCGATGGTCATTTCCGGAGCTTCGAAATTGACGATGTTGTGCCGGGTCTTGATGTCGGCCAGTGGTTTGAGCCGGCGATGTTCCAGCAGGCGCTGGTGGACCACCTGGTCGAAATAATTCCGGGTGGCAACGGAGGGGCGGCTGCGCCAGAAAATCTCCAGATCGTAGCTCTCGTTGCCGCTGTCGAAAATGGAAAAGAGGACATAGGCATCCATGATCTGGTTGACCTGGCTGAGCAGCCTGCCGACATGATCCCGCCAATCCTTGACCACCTCGGAGGTGATGATGAAGGTCTCGAGGAGGTTGACCTCAAAGGCCAACAGATCCTTGTCGATGGCAACCTCGCGCATTTTGCCGGCGAAGCCGTTGAATTCCGCCAGAATCTGGTTGAACTCGGCAAAATCGCTGGGGTTGGCCCGCAACTGCAGCACGGTCAGATCATCGACGCTGTTGACCTTGCGGATTTCGTCGTGCAGCAGGGTCGTGGCCCGGGTCACTCTTGCGCTCATCCGGCGGGACGCCAGCCAGGCCATGAGCACCGGAACCGGCGCCAGCAGCACAAAAACCAGAAGAAATTTGCGCTGCAGCGCGGCCGCAGTGGCCCGCAGATCCTGGCTGATTTCGACCACCCCAAGCACGCTGCCGACCTGGGTGTTGCTGTGGCAGGAGAGGCAATCGGCCTCGGCCTTGACCGCCACCACCCGCCGGACCAAGTCGTCTTCCACCGCGCTGAAGCTTTCACCGCTGCTCATCACCTGGCGCACCCGCTCGTCCCGCATCACCGCGTCGATGGCCCCGAACTGATCGGTCACCGAAGCGGCGCGATAAATCGCCACGCCCACCGGGACCTCGACATTGGCCCGGATCACCGGATCCAGAAAGGTGAACAGCTCCTTGCGGGACCAGCCTTTTTCCATCAATTGCTGCAGGGATTGGGAGATCTGCTCGGAGAGTCCGAGGGTCAGGGCATTGGCCTGGCGGGTATAGGCCTGATGGTAGAGCAGGGTGGTGGCCAGATAGACCAGACCAAAGGTGAGCAGGAAGGCGCCAAGGATGGCGGAAAAAATGAATCGCTGCAGACTTGCTTGTTTTACCGGGTCAAGGGATTTGGTTTCCATGACGAGGCACCTGGTCTTTCTTGGAAGGAAATAACCCGCCGTCTGCAACGCCCGAGCGCGACCTGCATCACTACTTAATCCGTTTGTCCGCGGCTGTCAAGGCCAACTGCCACCCGCCAATGAATCCAGGCCTGTGGAGCCCGGATTCAGCAATTGCTCAAAAGCCTGCGGAGAGGGGCGATGGGCGGCCTGGTTGCCCTGCCCGGCTGCCCTCAGCCCCAGGTGGTGCGGGTCCGCAGATTGGTCTGGAAGGCGATCTCGTCGATGGTCTTGGAGATGTTCTGGCCGGCCTGGTTGATCTCACCCCTGGCCTCGACCATCTCCTGCACCCGGGTATGGCCCCGCAGCGCGGCCTCCTGCGCCTGCAACGCCTTGCCCGTCTGGGCCACACCGACCCAGATCGTCACCCCGCAGGCCAGCATCAGCGGCAGAGCGAGGAAAAAACCGACTTTCAGCTGAATACTCATGGACCTGCACTACCGACCGACGACTTCTGTCTGGGACGATTCCAGGGATACCCGACTACCCTTTCGCAATTAATGGGCCAACCCTGCAACGGGGCGGGCGCCGGCCGAGACCCGTCAAGGCGGCCCATTCCAGGGGATTTCCGGAGCAATTCCAGGCGCCTTTCGTCCTCGTAAAGCCCCCCGACCAGGGGCCGGGTGGACTGATCCGCGCCCTCGCTTCAAAACCCTGGACAGCTCAGGTCAAAAAACCGACAGAAACGGAGGTCTTCAGCCCAGAATCCGCCGCACCATCAGGGCGATGGCCAGGGGGAGCAGCAGCAGCGTGACGCAGAGCAGGTAGAGCAGGCTGAGCCAGAGGTCGGCGCTCCAGAGGCCAAGGGCGCAGCCGCGCACCAGGGAGACCAGGTGGGTGAGGGGGAGCAACTGGGCAACGGATTGGGCCCAGGGGGGAAGATTGGCGAGGGGGAAGAAGGTCCCGCTGAACAGGAACATCGGGGTGATGCCGAGAAAGATCGGCAGGTTGAAGGATTCGATGCCCGGCACCAGGGCGGTGCAGATCATGCCGAAACCGGCGAACAGCAGCCCCCCCAGCAGCGCCAGGGGGAGGAGCAGCAGCGCCCCGGGGAACTGGAACAGCCCGAACAGGCTGATCACCAGCCCCATCAGGGTGGCCGCGATCAGCGACTTGGTGGCGGCCCAGAGCATCTCCCCGAGGATGATCTCCTCCAGATTCAGAGGGGTGGCCAGCAGAGCGTCGAAGGTCTTCTGGTAGTACATGCGCACGAAGCTGTTGTAGGTGCACTCGAAAAAGGCGTTGTACATGATCGCCACCGACACCAGGGCCGGGGCGATGAAGGCGGTGTAGGAGAGGCTGCGGCCGGCCAGCTCCACCTCCCCGACCATCACCGCCAGGCCGACGCCGAAGGCGAGGATGTAGAGCATCGGCTCGAGCAGCGGCGGCAGGAAGGAGATCTTCCAGGTCTGTTGGTAGACGGCGAAGTTGCGCTGCCAGACCCGGAACACCCGGGGGCTGAAACGGTGGGGGCTCGGGAGTTTCATTCGCGCAGCTCCCGGCCGGTGAGTTTCAGGAACAGGTCTTCCAGGGAGGCGGGGCGCAGGGTACATCCCTCGGCCCGCACCTGGGAGGTCAGGCGCAGGAACAGGCCGTCGCCGTCGTCGAGGTAGACCAGGATGCGCTCGCCCAGGTCTTCCCAGCGGCAGGGCTCGGCGGCGAGGAAATCCCGCACCGCCTGGTCGGGGTCGGCGATCTCCAGCACCGAGTGCCCCACCTGCTGCCGCACCAGCGGGCCCGGCGCCCCTTCCACCAGCACCCGGCCGTGGTCGACGATCACCAGCCGGTCGCACAGCCGCGCCGCCTCCTCCATGTAATGGGTGGTGAGCAGGTTGGTCAGTCCCCTGGCCTTGAGGGCGGCCAGCCGCTCCCAGAGCAGCTGCCGGCTCTGCGGGTCGAGGCCGGTGGTCGGCTCGTCGAGAATCACCAGGTCGGGGCGGTTGATCAGCGCTCGCGCCAGCATCAGGCGGCGCTTGAGCCCCCCGGAGAGGATGCGGATGGCATCTTTCGCCCGGTTTTCCAGGGCGAAGAAGCGCAGCAGCTCGTCGGCCCGGGCTTCCGCCTCGGCCTTGGGGATGGAAAAGTAGCGGGCGTAGCCGACCAGGTTCTGGCGCACGTTGAGGTCGGGGTCGAAGGAGTCTTCCTGCTGGCAGACGCCGATACGGGCCTTGATCTGCCGCAGGTCGCGGTCGAGGTCGAGGCCGAACAGCCGCAGGCTGCCGGCATCCCGGGGGGTGTAGCCGTAGAGCATGCGGATGGTGGTGGTCTTGCCGGCGCCGTTGGGGCCGAGCAGGCCGAAGCACTCCCCCTGGCGCACCCGCAGGGAGATGCCGTCCACCGCCGTCTGGGCGCCGAAGACCTTGCGCAGGTTGTCGATCTGCAGGATGTCGCTCATCGCCCGATCCGGTTCAGGGAAAAAATCAGCCGCAGTCTACGCCAGCGCGGCGACGCTGGCAAGAGCCGCGCCCCTGGTGTATCCTTGTAGAAAAACTGGCATCCGCCCCCGCGGCGGACTCGAGCGCACCCAAGGAGCGATGACATGACCGAATTCAGCTGCGACAACCCCGAGGAACACTGCGACCTGCACGCCTGCCAGCTCGCCTACAAGGAGCGCAACCCCGAGATCGACAAAATGTTCGAAAATCCCCGCTTCGTCTGCCTCAACTGCGGCGCCAGGGTTCGCGACGAGGCCAACGTCTGCCGCCCCCGGGCGATCTGATACCCTCCTGCACCAAATCGGGATAGGGGGCGGTCAGTTTCTCTGACCGCTCCCCTCCCACACCACCCG
>CAZYXS010000050.1:0-21407 GCA_964650955.1 uncultured Desulfuromonadales bacterium
TTTTTTATTCCTTTTCCCCCGCCCCAAGCAACCCCATCAGCAATTGCTCAAGCAGGGCCGCAGGATGAGCCCCGCTGGATTTCAGGGCCAGGTCAGTCTGCAGGAACAGTTCGAAGGCCCGCTGCAGTTCCCCTTGGTTGAAATTGCGCGTCTGGGCCAGCAGACCCTCGAGGAAATAGGGATTCAAACCGATCTGCCGGGCAATTTCCTTGTTTGGTTCCCTGCGATTGACAAGTTCCCTGGCTTTCCATAACTGTCGGAAATGGCGTACGAGCATTGACAGGATCACCAGCGGTGCCACGCCCTCCTCAAGGAGGCGCCCAAGCAGGCGCAGGGATTCACCCGGCTTGCGATTGCCGACGGCATTGGTCAACTCGAATACGCTGCCTGCGCGGGTATCGGATACCACTGCGGCGACATCGGCGACGTCAATCAGCCGGGCATCTCCGCCATAGGCGAAAAGCTTGACAAGTTCAGCGTGAATTTCCTGCAGGTTACTATTGACCCGGCGACAGAACAGGGCCATGGCATCTTCGGTCAGTGAGCGACCGGCCACTTTGGCCTGTTCACGGACAAATGCAGGAATCTGGTTGTCGTAAAACTTCTTGAATTCGACCAGTTCCCCGCATTTCTTGAAGTCCTGGAAGAACTTTTTCCGCCCATCGATCTTGTCTCCGGAAAAAACCAGCAGGCTCTCCGGCACGGGTTGCCGCAGGTACTCCAGCAGCCCTTCGAGTTGTGCAGCCGGAATCAATTGAGCGTCCTTGACCAGAACCAGGCGGTATTGAGCGAAGAGGGGAAAGGTCTGCAGAACTTCCAGCAACCTGCCAGCGACCAGGTCCCGCCCATGGACCACGGTGAGGTTGAAGTCCCAGCTGTCGGGAGGCAGGGCGGCATCCCGCAGACGCTGGATGGCCCGCTCGATGAGAAAGGTTTCTTCACCGTAGAGGTAAAGGAGATTTGGAAATCGGTGATCGGCGATGGCCCGATCCAGTTCCTGAACCGTCATGACTGCCCCGATCAGAAATTGGCAAGGGCGTGATAATGCAAATCTTCCGCCAGTCGATCCGCAAGGACCAGCGCAGCCGCGGTTTCGTTGTCCTCCTGCACCGACTTGTTGCCGGAGGCTGGAAACTCCTCGCTCCGCTGCAGGCTCCCCTGCCAAAGCACCCGGCCGTCGGAGCGACGCCGCACCTCGGCTTGCATGACCAGGGTCAGCCGATATTCGCTGATCTGGTCCAGCCGATCATGGGCACTGGCGGCGAGACCGTAGCCCAGCACGGTTCCCGTCAGTACGGCGTCGGCCCGCTCCGGTAGTTCCACCAGGGTCAGGTTGCGGGCACGGCTGAAGCGTTCGATAACAGCTTCGGTCAGAGTGCTTTCCAGAAAAGCTTCGGCGGTCCGATTGTCGAACAGAGCGATGTGCAGGGACTGAATCGACCCTCCAAACAGCCCAGGCTGGTTCATGGGATGGTAACCGCACCCCCCCAGTACCACCACTCCCCCGAGAAGCACCGCCAGGAGCCAATTCACCCGGCCACCACGTTGACAAGTCGTCCCGGCACGATGACCACCTTGCGTACGGTCTGGTCGGCCAGGAACCGGGCGACGTTGGGTTCGGTCAGGGCCACCTCACGCACCTGGTCGTCGTCGGCATCGGCAGGCACGGTTACTTTGCCGCGCATTTTCCCGTTCACCTGGATGACGATAACCTTTTCATCCTCGACCAGAGCGGCTTCGTCCCAGGTCGGCCAACCAGCCAATTCGATTCCGCCGGCGTGCCCGAGGGCGCTCCAGAGTTCCTCGGAAAAATGGGGCACGAAGGGGGCCAGGAGGCGGACCGTGGTTTCCAGGGCCTCCCGAACCACCGCCGGAGCCGCCGATTTGCCCTCGAAGGCGGAAAGGGCATTGACCAGTTCCATGATGGCGGCAATGGCCGTATTGAAATGGAACCGTCCGTCGATATCCTCGGTGACCTTGCGGATGGTGCGATGGGTGATGCGACGCAGCGCCCTGGCCTCCGCGCCCACCTCGCCCACCTCGCCAGCCCCGGCAATCAATTGGAAATTCTCATAGACGGAGCGCCAGACGCGACCAAGGAATCGACTGCACCCTTCGACGCTGGAGTCGTTCCACTCCAGGTCTTTCTCCGGGGGAGCGGCGAACAGGGAAAACAGGCGGGCGGTGTCGGCCCCGTAACGAGCGATGAGGCTGTCGGGATCGACGACGTTCTTCTTCGACTTGCTCATCTTTTCGTTGCGACCTACGGCGGCGTCCTGGCCACATTTGGCGCATTTGCCTTCGACGACCTCTTCAGGATAGAGCCAGCCATGGGTGGGGCACTGGCGGGTCTCCATGCAGACCATCCCCTGGGTGAGCAGGTTGGTGAAAGGTTCGTCCACGTTCATGTAACCGAGGTCTCTCAGCACCTTGGTGAAAAACCGGGCGTAGAGCAGGTGCATGACGGCGTGTTCGATGCCGCCGATATACTGATCGACGGGGAGCCAATATTCCGCCGCCGTCCGGTCGATGGGAGTCGTGTTGCTGTCGGGACAGGCGTAGCGGGCGAAGTACCAGGAGCTCTCCACGAAAGTATCGAAGGTATCGGTCTCCCGGCGGGCCGACTGGCCGCACTTGGGGCAATCGACCCGAATGAATGCCTCGCTTTTGGCCAGGGGACTCCCACCCTCCCCGGTGAACTCGACATCCGTCGGCAGAATCACCGGCAGGTCTGCTTCGGGGACGGGCACCACCCCGCAGCAGTCGCAATAGATAATGGGAATCGGGGTGCCCCAGTAACGCTGGCGGGAAACGCCCCAGTCGCGCAGACGGAAGTTGACGGCCTTCTTGCCGAGGTGTTTAGCTTCGAGGTAATCGGCGACCTGTTCCTTGCCGGCCTCGTTGGGAACGTTGTCAAAGGGGCCGGAATTGACCATCAGGCCGGGCCCTGTCCAGGCCTCCGTCATGCTGGCCGGATCGAGAAGGGTGCCTTCTGGTTGAATAACGACCTTCAGGGGTAGCTGGTATTTCCGGGCGAATTCGAAATCCCGCTGGTCGTGGGTGGGAACCGCCATGACCGCGCCGGTGCCGTAATCCATCAGCACGAAATTGGCCAGGAAAATAGGCATCCGCTCCCCGGTGACGGGATTGCGGCAGTAGGATCCGGTAAATACTCCCTCTTTTTCGAAATCCTCGCTGGTGCGTTTGGCTTTGTCCTGCAGCCTGACCTTGGCGATGAAGGCCCCTACCGCCTCCTTTTGCTCGGCCGTGGTCAGGCTCAGGGCCAAGGGGTGTTCAGGGGCCAGGCTCATGAAAGTGGCGCCCCAGAGGGTATCCTGCCGGGTGGTGAAGACGTCAATGCCCCCCTCCCCGTTCTCCAGGGGAAAGCGGATCTGACAGCCGGTGCTGCGACCAATCCAGTTGCGCTGCATGATCAGCACCGGTTCGGGCCAACCCGGCAATTCATAGGTTTTGTCCAACAGTTCCTGAGCGTAGGCGGTAATGCGAAAGAACCACTGATCGAGTTCTTTCTGCTCGACCTGGTTGTCGCACCGCCAGCAGCCGCCATCCTCGACCTGCTCGTTGGCGAGCACCGTCTGGCAGGAGGGGCACCAGTTGACGTTGGAGCTTTTCTTGTAAGCCAACCCCTTTTCGTACATTTTCAGGAAAATCTGCTGTTCCCACCGATAATAGTCGACGCCACAGGTCGCAAACTCCCGGTCCCAGTCGTAGGACAGGCCCATCTTTTTGAGCTGAAAGCGCATGTTGTCGATGTTTTCGTAGGTCCACTTGGCCGGGTGGGTCCCGTGCTGGATGGCGGCGTTCTCCGCCGGCATGCCGAAGGCGTCCCAGCCCATGGGGTGCAGTACATTGAAGCCCTGCAGGCGCTTGAACCGGGCGACGACGTCGCCGATGGAGTAGTTGCGCACGTGACCCATGTGGATGCGCCCCGAAGGATAGGGGAACATCTCGAGAAGGTAAAATTTTTCCTTGTTGGAGGTTTCGGAGACCTTGAACGTTTTGTTTTCAGCCCAGAAGGCTTGCCATTTGCTTTCGATGCTGCCGGGGTTGTAACGCTCGTCCATGAAACCTCCGAGAACCGGAAACGATCCGGTCAGAAACAGGAAAACCGGCGATAGCCGGCATTGGAGTTGGTGCCTTGCGAACGGGTGGCCCGCGATGAGAGCCGGCCGAAACCCCATGCAGGGTTTCGGCCAGGCAGTTGGGCAGGGAGGCTACTTTTCCCGGTAGGTGATCCGACCCCGCCCCAGGTCATAGGGAGAGAGTTCCACGGTCACGCGATCCCCGGGGAGAATCCGGATGTAAAATTTGCGCATTTTCCCGGAAATGTGGGCGAGCACGATATGGCCATTATCGAGCTTGACCCTGAACATGGCATTGGGAAGCGGCTCAATGACTGAGCCCTCGACCTCGATTGCTTCTTCTTTAGCCAAAACAGCCTCCTGAACGGATTGGATAAAAAGCGGGTGGACACCGCTGGTGGAAACCCGCTCATTTAACATGGCAAAGCCCGTGTTTGTCAACCTTTTCCGGACAAAACCAAGGATTTCCCGCGTTAGGGTGAAATTCCCAGCAACCGTTTGGCCGTGTCGATGATCCGGGTGGTCTGGATCGGCTTGGTGATATACTCATTGGCACCAATGGCCAGGGCCCGTTCCCGGTCCTCACTGGCCCCCTCGGTGGTGATCACGACGATGGGAACACCAGCGTAGCTTGGGTCGTGGCGCACCAGGCCGACCAGTTTCAACCCATCCATGATCGGCATGTTGATATCGGTCAGTATCAGGTCGAAACGCTCGGCGGAAAGTTTTTTCAACCCATCCACGCCATCCTGGGCCTCGGTTATTTCAATCTCCCGTACCCTTTTGAGGGCAAAGACGATCAACTGCCGCATGGTCGAAGAGTCTTCAACAACCAACACTTTGAATTTCGCCATAGGATTCTCTCCGCCCTACTTGGATAACAGGCCGATAAAGCCCTGAATGGTGGACAACTTCCGGTTCGATTCGGCATACAGGTTGGACGAGAAGATCGCGGTCGCGGCATGCCCCGCCAACAGGGTGAACAGTTCGTAATCGACCTCGGCGAACCGGTGCTTCTGCACCAGCAAGCGGTAAATGACGATCACACCGATCACATGATCCTTGATTTTCAAAGGAATGGTCACCAGGGGATGGTTCAGATCATACTGGTATCCCTCGATATCGGCGACAAAGTGGTTTTCCCCAGTCTGGGCCGCCTGCCCGATGATTCCTTCACCGAGCATCACGGCCGGTATCTGGTCAGTTTCCAACCCCTCCGCAGCCACGCCCTGCAGGCGACCGGATTTTTCGTCGAGCAGCAGAATGGCGAATTCCTCGGCGCCAATCAAATTGATGATGATTTCGCTGATGATCTGAAGTACTTCAGTGGGGTCAAGGGTAGAATGCAACTGGTAAGAGGCGATGTAAAGGTTTGCCAGTTGGTTGTTTTCCGCCTCTATTTCCACATAACGTTTGGCGAAATCGATATTTTCCGCCTCGACCTGTTTGACCCGCTCGAGAATTTCAAGCTTGTCCTTCTCGAGGTCCCGGATCTTCTGGTGCAGGCGGGTCAGTTCTTCTGTGCCTGGTGCGGCGGAGACGGGGGGCTCCGCGGTCTCCTGCACCTGCAACAGCTGGTAACGCAGCCGTTCATTCTCCCGCAATAAATCCTGGGTAAATTCCGCCCCTTTTTTGAAGAGTTGCAAGAACTCCTCAGCTCGTTTTCCGGATCCGCGATCGTCTTCTCCGTCAATCATCCCGCCACTGTCCCCTGTCTGTTTGGGGTTAGAGGTTGCATCTGCGAATAATTTCTCCAGCCATCTGCTGCAACGGCTGAATGCCATCAACCTTGCCGGTCGCGATGGCTTCTTTGGGCATTCCGAACACCACTGCCGAGGATTCGGCCTCGGCCAGGACCTGCCCCCCCTTGCCTTTGATGGCCTCCACACCACGGGCACCGTCGTTGCCCATACCGGTAAGGACCACCGCCAGTGCCCTGGAACCGAACACCTCGGCAGCCGAAGCAAACAACACGTCGGCCGAAGGAATGTTGCGTTGGCTCGGCAGAGGATCTTCCACCAGGGCGATGATTTCCTCTCCTCGTCTTTTGAGAACCAGGTTTTTTCCCCCCGGTGCAATCAAGACCCGCCCAGGCAGCATTCGGTCACCATGGGCCGCCTCTCTGATTTCAAGCCCTGCAATTCGGTCGAGCCGCTCGGCAAAGGCCTTGGTAAAACCGGTAGGCATATGCTGGGCGATGGCAAAGCCGACATTTCTCAGGGGGGTCAGGTTCGCGAAAATGGTCTGCAGAGCGGGGGGCCCACCGGTGGAAGAGGCTATCACCACTGCCTGGATCCCAATACCTTCGGTATGAGCAAAACCGGGGACCGCAGGGCGTTTGCCCGGCACACTCCCTCTTTCCTCGGGTATGTTCCGGCGCAACACTTTCTGCATGTCCGCTCCGGCGATGGCCCTGACCTTGGCGGCGAGATCCTCCTCAATGGCAAGCAGTTCGGGGGAAACCCGGGAAGAGGGCTTGGCCACGAATTCGATGGCGCCAAGTTCCAAGGCTTTGAAAACGTCCTGGTCCCCCGACTTGGAACTGACGACAATGGTTGGGGTTGGCCGGTTGGCCATCAGGATGCGAAGAAAGGAAAACCCGTCGATTTTGGGCATTTCCAGATCGAGTGTGATCAGGTCGGGCTTGAGGTCAAAAACCTTTCGCAGGCCTTCCTCCCCATCGCAGGCATAGTCGATCACTTCGACGCCACCGACGGAGTTGAGGATTTTACTGATGATGCGCCGATTGTAAGCCGAATCGTCGACGACCAGGATGCGCACCGGTTTGCTCATGGCCGCACCTCCGACAACCGGGCCAACCCCGGGCGCTGATAGACCATGTCGTCCCTGAAGTGCCGTAATTGAAAGGAGGTGCTTAGGTTCATGAGTGATTCCGAGTGCCCCAACAACAGAAAACCCTCTGGCCGAAGTCGCTGGAAGAAACTGTCGACGACTTTCTTTTTGGCCATCAGGTCGAAATAGATGATGACGTTACGGCAAAAGATCACATCCATGGTGCCAAGCATGGCAACCCTGCTCGAATCGAGCAGGTTGAGATGGCTGATGGTCACCATGCGTCTGATGCGGTCGTCGATGCGGTATTTTCCATCGACCTCGGCGAAAAACCGACGCTGGTAACTGCTGTCGGTGCTGCGGAATGCAGAATTTCCATAAAGACCCTTGCGGGCCATCTGCAAGACCCGCTGGCTGATGTCGGTGCCGATGATTTCAACTTGCCAATCTGCCACCCATGGCTGGTCGTACAGCAGCATGGCCAGGGTGTAAGGCTCCTCGCCGCTGGAACAACCGGCACTCCAGATTCGCAGACGACGGTCCTGGGTCTGTTCTTTTTTCGCCCGCAGTTCGGGCAGTATCTCGTTGGTGAAGGTCCGGAGCTGAAAATCTTCCCGGAAGAAATAGGTTTCATTGGTGGTCAGCAGGTCTACGGCTTCAGTCAGTTCCTGTTCTTTCTGCGGGCTGTAACGCAAAAGGTAGTAGTAGTCCTTGAAAGACTTCAGGGAATGCTGCTGCAAACGCCTGTTCAGCCGTTTCTCCAGCAAATACCGTGATTCCTCGGCGAAATTCAGGCCACAATGCTTGTAGATGAAATCCCGCAGCAACCGGTACTCCTCATCGGTCATCGCGGTTTCGGGGGCAAAAAAGAGCATGGGTCAGCCTTCCCCCGACAATTCGGCGAGGACCTGCCGCAATTGTTCCCGCACCAGGTCCTCGCCTTCGACAAGGTAGCGGGCTTCGAGAATATCCCTGGCAAGCGCCCCCCTGACATCAGCCAGGATCCTGACGAAGCAGGAACGAACCTCCCATTGGGGATGACCGAGCAATTGTTCGGTGAGCGGGTCGAGCCAGGTCTGGTCATCCAGGTGACTCAGCAGTTGCAGTGCAGCGACGACAACCTCCTGATCTGGGTGTTGCAGGGCCGCAACGATTTTAGGTCTGGCGGTATCGCTGCACAGGTCGGCAAGGGTTTCCAAGGCGGCGATGGCAACCAGGCCGATGGGATCGGCGAGTGACATTTCCACCATTTTCTGCGCAGCTGCCCCGAAACGGCCAAGGGTCCGCACGACCATGGCCCGCACCCAGATGTCATCATCCTGCAACGCCAGACCGAGCAGGGGCAAGGCGTCTTCCGGAGGCACCTGGGCGAGCGCCCCTACGGCCAACCGCCGCACTTCGGAATCCTCGTCGGTCAAGGCCAGGCGCAGAGCGGAATTGTCGATTCCGTCCCTTGCGGATGAAAGTGCCTGCACCGCAGCCCCGCGCACCTTGGGCATTTCATCCTTGAGGGCCAGTTGCAGGGCAGCCACTACCTCCGAGCCGTCGAGGCGTCCGAGAATCCGCACGGCGCAAAGACGAAGTTCGGGGTTTTCGGCGGCAAGCACGGGTTGCAGAGCCTTGATGGTAGCATCTGGGTACCGATTGCCAATGGCGCTCAAGGCCCCCTGGATGTGGCCCCGCACTTCGATCAAGGCATCGTCAAGACCGGCGACCAGAGCGGTCAGCGCCGATTCGGCGCCGAGACGACCTAATCCCTGAGCCGCAACCATGCGCAGTTCTCCGTCCTCGCTTTGCAACCCTTCAATAAGTTGGGGCAGAGCCGGTGCAAAACAGGTTTGGCCGGCCAGGTAAGCCAGGTAGGCCCGTTGCCTTGAGGTGGACTGATCCCAACAGGGCAGCAGCGCCTGCGCCGCCGGAGTTCCCATGGCAATCAAGGCTTCCATGGCCGACTGTCGCACCGCCTCATCATCAAGCAGCGCCAGCAAGGCTGCGGCATTGCTCGGGTCGCCGACCCACCGCAGGAGTTGCACGGCAGCCAGCCGTATTTCGGGATCGTGGGATTGCAGCAGGTCGACCACGGCTCTCCCGGATTCCTCACCCATAAGGGGTCGAAGCTCTTGGGCAATGGTGCGCGAATTTTTCCGCCCGATACGCACCAGGGACAATACCGCCGCCGCTCGCACATTGTTCATGCGATCCCCGAGCCCCTCAACGAGAACGGGAATCATTTCAGGCCCGCCGATTTTTCCCAGACAATCAAAGACCGCCTTGCGCAGCAAGGGATCCAGCCGATAGGGCAGAATCTGTTCGATGGCGATGGGCACCCCAATCTGCGCTATTGCCGCGAGAACCGTGAAGCGAAACCAGAGGTCTCCGTTCTCCATGCTCGCCAGCAGTGCAGGGACAGCTGCGGCAGCGCGCAGCTTGCCCAGGTTTTCAGCGGCGGCATTGCGCACATTCTGGTCCGGATCCTCGAGAGCCCGGATCATGGCCCCAACGGTAGAGTCATCACCGATATCCCCCAGGATATCGAGGACGAACTTGCGCACATCCGCATCGCTGCAGGTCACCTCCTCCAGCAGGGAGGGAACGGCCTCCCGTCCAAGCCGCGAAAGTATTTCAACGGCAGCGTTGCGCAGGCCGGCATTGTCATGGGCATGCAGCAGTTCGATGACCTCTCCCGAGAGCCGGCCTGCTCCAGGCCAACGCAAAAAGAGGTCACTGGCCTCTTTGCGCACTCGCCAACTGGCGTCTCCAAGGCATTGCAACAAGGCTTTGAGATGTCCTTCAACCCCCTGGTTGCCGAGGGAACGTACCCCCTGCAATCTTGCCTCTTCATCGGCGGAGGAAAGCAATGCCTGCAATTCACTGGACAATTCCATCTTCCTCCTCCTACAAATCGGTATCCGAAGCCCGAGTGCGTTCCTGCGTCTGCAGGCAGGCAGCCAGGGCCGCGCCGAAAAAATCATAACAGGCGGCTACTTCTCCCCCGACCCGGTCGGCGAACAGCTTGCGGCCCTGGGCCAATCCCTCTACCAGGGCTTTGGCCAACTGCCCGGTCCGAGCGCTTTCATCAAGAAGGTCCTGGTAGCGAAGAACGATATCCGCCGCAATAACCTTGGCCAGGTTGGCCGCATGGTTCCATTGTTCGGGACTTAGCCGCGGACCAGAATCACCTTCGGGCGAATCCTCCCCCCCGGTGCTGGTTGGCCCGAGGGGCAGCAGAAACCTCTGAAAAGATTCGGTGTCCATGGCTACCAGATCGTCTCCGTCCACGCTGGCATCGGCCCCATGCAGATCAATGCTTTTTGCAATGAATGAGCCACGTCTGAAACTGGCACTCAGTAATACAATGCGGACCTTTTCACCTCCGGGCAAATTACGGATGACATCGATGACATCAAAGGCATATCGTCCGGTCAGCGCGACATCCAGCAGTACCACTTCGGCCAGGGCACCCTCCAGGGCGGCCACGGCCTCGGTCCCGTCCTGACAGACGCGAGCGTTCAGCCCTGCACGGCCGCACAGGGCTTGAAAGGCCTGGGCCAGTTCAGCATTCCCCGAAGCCAGCAGGACCCGAACAGGAACCGACGGAGAAGCGAGCGAGGATGTCGGGGTGAACACGTATTGGCAACCGGGACAACGGATAGTTATGCGCTTTCCTGCAATTCGGGCCGGGTCGACCCGATAGCGGGCGGCGCAGGCCGGACAGGAGATCAACATCGGCACCTCAAACGCCAAAAGTGAGGGATGGGCAGGAAAAAACTGGTTGGGATGACCGGTGCAACGGCCCCGCAGGATCGAATCTCAGGCCTGGGCATCGGCCAGGGCCATGGCCTCCCCTTCGGAAAGCAGGCGGTCGAGGTCCAACAGCATGATCAGTTGTTCCTCCTGCCTGCAGACTCCCAGGATGAATTCGGCTTCCGGTCCACCGAGAAAGGGAGAAGGCGGCCCGACATCCTTGCGGCCGAAACGGCAGACTTCAGTGGCTTCGTCCACCAATAGTCCGACATTTTTCCGATTGACGACACAGATGACGATCCGCGCCTTGCGATCATCGACTGGGCGAGTCAAACCGAACCGGCGGCGCAGATCAATGACGGGAATGACCATCCCGCGCAGGTTGATAACCCCCTCGATGAAATCTGGGGATTTTGGAACGGGAGTGACCTTCTGCGGCCTGATGACTTCTTTGATCCGGCGGATATCCAGGGCGTAGAGTTCGCCTCCAAGACGAAAACAGGCCACCTGGATCTCTGCCGCGACGCCTGCTGCAGCTTCGGCGTGCGTGTTTAGACTATTGGAAAACGTCATTTGGCCAAGAATCTCTGGATGGTTTCGATCACCATGGCGGATTTGAAGGGCTTGGTGATGTACCAGTCGGCCCCTACCTTTTCGCCACGGGCCATATCGTCGCGACTCTTTTTGGCCGTCAGCATGATGACAGGGATGTGCCGGGTGGCGGTGTCGGCCTTGATGCGCCGACAAACCTCGAATCCGTCGATTTCCGGCAGCATGATATCCAGCAACACCAGGTCGACCGATTCCTCAGCAAGTGCATCGAGGGCCGCCTGACCGTTGGAGACCCCGCGAACGTCGTAGCCCTTGGAGGTCAAAAGGATGCTTTCCAATTTGAGCAGGCTTTCTTCGTCCTCAACGATCAATATTTTGTTTTTTGCCACCGGATCTCTCCTTTCAGACCATTCAACCTAACTCAGCATCGATAAGGTTAGGAAGATTCAGAAGAATCAAAAACCGTCCTTGGCAACGCCCCACCCCGAGCAGCAGGTTCCGATCGACACCGACCATGTTGGCGGGGGTCGGCTCGACTCCATCCTTGGATATTTTTACTACTTGCGTAATATTGTCAACCAGCAAACCGACCACCAGTTCGCCATGTTGGCAGACGATGATGCGTGCATTCGCCCCTGTTTCACTACGACCGAGCCTGAGCCGTCGCTTGAGGTCATAGACAGGTATCACCTGCCCCCGCAGCGAGAGGATCCCCAGCACATGCTCAGCCATCCGGGGGATCTCGGTAATTTCCCTGGGCTTTATTATCTCTCGGATCGATTCAATGTCCAGTGCATACTCTTCGTTGTCGAGAGAAAAAGTTAACAGTTGCCGCTGATGATCGAGAACCAGGGGCATGGTGCCAGTCGCCACCGAGGTCATCTCGTCATCGCTGCCCAGATCCGGTGGTCCGCTCTTGGTAAAAAGGGCATCGAGACGAGTCTTGCGGTCCTGTCCGACCAAAGCGGTTGTTGCTGACCCGGGAGCCTGCTGAGGAACCGGCAGGTGCAGGTCCTCGGAGTGCGGCTTAAAAGCGTTAGCTTCAAAACTTTTTGCGGTCATAGCAGCTATCCGTTGGTTCAAGGCTTACAGCTCAGGAAGCGCGGGCAGTTGTTTCACTGCGCCCCGCCTCACCCATCAGGCCACCGACATCCAATACCAGGATGGTTTTCTGGTTCCCAAGTTCGGCCGCCCCGGCAATCCCCTTGACGGCCGCCAGGGCAGCGCTGAGGGATTTGATCACGACATCCTGCTGACCAAGCAGCTCGTCCACGACGATGCCAAGGCGTTTTTCCGCCAAGCCGACCACTACAACGAAAAATCGATGCTGCCGGTTGATAGGGACCGGCAGGCGGAACACTTCATCGAGCCATAGCAGGGGCAAGGTGGTGTCCCGCAGGTCGATCACCGCTCGTCTTTCGATGGTACGGACCATAGCGGGTTCGACCATCAGGGTTTCGAGCACGGAATTGATGGGGATGGCGTAGGTCCGGCCGCAAACCTTGACAATCAGGGCTTTGATTATGGCCAGTGTGATGGGCAGCGTGATGGTCATCACCGTCCCCTCCCCCAGGCGGCTGTCCATTTCAAGCATGCCAGACAGCGCATGGATGTTGTTTTTCACTACATCCATGCCGACCCCGCGCCCGGAAAGGTCGCTGACCTCATCCCGGGTGGAAAATCCGGGGGCCAGCAGCAACTGGAACACTTCGTCCCGGGACAGTTCCACCCCCTCCTGAAGCAGACCTTTCTGCACCGCCTTGCGCCGAACCCGTTCCGGGTCGATGCCGCGGCCGTCGTCGGCTACGGTGATGACCACATGGTTCCCCTTCTGACTGGCGCTCAGGGCGATGCAGCCATGGTCAGGTTTGCCGGATGCCCTTCGTTCTGCGGGCGCTTCGATGCCATGGTCGATGGCATTGCGGATCATGTGCATCAAGGGGTCGGACAGGTCTTCCACAATCAGTTTGTCGAGTTCGGTTTCACTGCCACTGATCTGCAGGTTGACCTTCTTTCCCTGCTCCTGGGACACCCTTCGAACGATGCGGGTCATTTTGTCGAAAAGCTGGGCGACGGGAACCATCCGGACTTCCATGACCCCCTTCTGCAACTCGTCAAGGCGCCGCTCCAGGGAGCGAGTGGCCTTCTGCAACTGGTTGGCGAGATCGACGGGCCCCTCCATACGCAACTGCCCGGCGATGGCCGCAATAGAGCTCTTGGACAGAACCAGTTCTCCGACGATGTTCATCAGCAGGTCAAGCTTGTCGATGTCCACCCGGACGCTCTGGCTGATGGAGCGCAGAGAGCCGCCGGTCGCTTCGGCCGGTTCTTCGGTCACCTGAACCGGAGGCAGGGGAGTTTTGCCGGGTGGGGCCGGCGGTGGGGTTTCCAGCACGATTTCCCCAGGGCTATCGTCGGGTTTGGCGACAGATCTCGCCGACTCCACCCTGCCGCCGTGGCCACCCAGCACCTGTGTCAACTGGTCTGCGAGCAGGTCGGTGCCGACCAGGAGCTGGAAGCCGATCTGGTCGGGAGTCTCCCCCACACAGGGGAGGGTGCTGATGATCTCTCCCTGCTGCTTCAACAGGTCGCTGGCTTCCGCCAACCCCACGTCGAAACTGATCAGGTCGAAGCTGAATTTGACCAGCAGCAGGTTGCGCCCTTGCTTGAGATTGTCGAGCAGGCGGCTTTCTTCGTATTCGGTCAGAACCTTGAGCACTTCTTTATCGATCCCGCTATTCCCCAAGGGGTCGTCCTTGGTGGCGGGGCCACCGTGCAGAATGCTGTCGATGCGATTGAGCAGGCCGGAAACGTCGAGACTGGCGGTGCTCCCCTCCCCTTTGGCGTCGACCATGCGGGTCAGCGATTCCACCGCATCGAAGAGGGTTTCCACCAGGGGGCCGGAGAGGTCGAGTTTGCCGAGCCGCAGGGCATCGAGCAGACTTTCCATATGATGGGAGAGGCCGGTAATGTCATCGAAGCCGAACATGCCCGACAGGCCCTTGAGGGAATGAGCCCCCCGGAAAATGCCGTTGAGCAGGTCAGGATCCCGCCGACCGTTCTCGGCCTGATCCCCCAAGGTCATCAGGTCGAGATTGAGTCTCTCGATGATTTCCTCGGCTTCGGCCAGAAATTCCTTCATGGCCCTGGATGACGATTGCTCCCCCACAGTCGCTCCTAGTTGAGGTATTGGCTGACCAGTTGCTGCAGTTCGGACGGCACGAAGGGTTTAACCAGGTAGGCGTTGGCCCCGAGGGCCAGCCCCTTGGCCCGATCCCGTTCGCTACCCTCGGTGCTGACGATGATCAATGGGGTGCTTTTGTAGTTGTCATTGCCCCGCACGAAGGCCACCAGTTCGAGGCCGTTGATGTCGGGCATGTTGATATCCGTGATGACCAGGTCCACTTTCTGCCGTGGCAGGATCCGCAGGGCCTCGAAACCGTTGGCGGCTTCGAAAATGTCGAAATCCCCCATGGCAGCGATGGTGGACACGATCAGGGAACGCATGGTTGCGGAATCCTCCGCGATCAGAATCTTTTTCGCCACGTCGAACAGACTCCTTCGTTTAGGAAGCCGACCGGGTGTTGAGGCGCCGCTCGAGCAGCGCCTTTTCCATGGCCAGCCCGGCCTGGGAAAGGAAAATTTCCAGCGGCTCGGTGGTGCCGAGAGGACGTGAGTCTTCTCCGTTATCCCCGTAGACCAGAGCCACGACCTTGCCTTCGCTGACCAGGGGGCCGAGAAAAACTTCCGCGAGATTGTGCGCACCAAGTCTGGATTGCAACTGAAGATCAGCTGCCGATTCGGTCAACGGCCCCCTGAGCGGGACTTGGCCGGCAAGGGCTTTTTCCAGCAAGGAACCGGTAGTCGGTTTAATTTTCAGGGCTCGAATCCGTTCATCCCCAGTGGCGCCATCCCCACCGAAGCCGAACTGGCCCAACCCCACCAGGGCATCGTCGTCCAGGACCCGGAATACCAGCCCCCGCTGCATGAACTCGCTGGCGAATCGCAACACCAGCAACACGATTCCGCCACCCAGGGAGGGGTTGTTCAACTCCTGCAGCATTCCCTTGAGCTGCCCTAGCCCATGGGTCACGGTCGGCTGGTCGCCGGGGGGGCGGCTACCGGTTTCGCCTATTTCGTGCAGCAGTTCGGCGCCAAGATTGACGGTTCCCCGTTCGTCCGACCCCCCACCGCCTCCCCCAGCCACCCGATCGACCACGGCCTGAATGAGAAAGTCTACAGCAGAACCGGCCAAACCGTTAGCAAATTCTGTCTTTCGCGGCTTGGGCAAAACCTGGAACACCCCCAGACGCCGCAATTCAGCCGCCGCATCGGTGCTGGGATAATCGGACATCACCAGAACTTCCACATCGGGATATTCCTGGCGCAGCAACCGTAGCACATCCAGACCACCCAGCACTCCACCACCGTCGCTTCTGGGCATCACCAGATCAAGCAACACCAGCGGGGCCTCGTTTACACGGGCCATGGCCTTGATGGCGGTTTGGCATTCCCGCAATCCGCCCACGGCGCGAACGGCAAATCCATGTTGGGTCAAGCGTTCCTGCAGCACCTGCCGGGTGACCCCGTCGTCGTCGACCAGCAACAGCGGTAATCCGACAGCACCGAGATCCCCTGTTCCGGATTCATCCGACTCTTCGAGTAGGTGGTCAAAAGAAACCAGGGAGGACTCTTCCTCATCCTCGAAACTCTCTCCTCGATGGATTTTTTCGTCGTAGAGCCGGCTGCCCTCCATGGCAAGCCACTGGGGATTGAGCCCATGCTCGAGCATGAACTGAAGGGGATTGAACTGGGTGGAAAGCTGGTCGTCCGGATCACCGAGTTCAAAGGAAAAACTCCCCTCGGTCCAGCCGAAGAAGGCACTCACCATTTCCTGGATCTGCCCTTTGACCACGTCCTCAATGGCATCTTTGGGTATATTGAAGCTTTCGGCCAGGATGGTGCCGAGCAACACGGGGGTTTTGCGGCTTTTTTGAATAACCAGGGCGCGGCGCAGGGTATCGAGGTCGATCAAACCGCGGCGCATGAGCACATCCCCCAGGTGCTCCCTGGAGGCACTGGAACTGACCCGGACAACCTGACCCTGCCGAAAGACGATCTGCCCCTCCCGCCCTCGGCTGTGCAGCGCGAGGACGCCGGATTTACGGCTCAGGCTGACGATCTGCAGAATGTCGCCGAGGCCGAGATCTTCGAGGTTGCCGACCAGACTCATGGCTGTTGGGTACCGTCTCGCTGGTTGTTGTCGATACTGCAGGTTGGCGCTCTTACCTCTCCCGCTCCTTGAATTCAAAGCGGATGGGACAACCGGAAAACCCGAAGGCTTCGCGGAATTTGTTCTGCAAGTACCGCTGGTAGGAGAAGTGCACGCCATCCGGCTTGTTGGTGAACAACACGAAGGTTGGCGGGCGCACTGCCGTCTGGGTCGCGTAGAAGAACTTGATGCGCTGCCCCTGGTGGATGGGCGGCTGATGACTCTTGACCGCTTCAACCAGCATGTTGTTGAGGGCCGGGGTCGGCACCCGCTTGTTGAATTCGGCGGCCACCGCCTCCACCTCGGCCATGATCTTGCTGACCCGTTGCCCGGTCAGGGCCGACAGGAACAAAACCGGCGCAAAGGGGAGGAACTTGAAATCCAATCGCAGTTTTTCCAGGTATTGCCCCATGGTCTGGTTGTTTTTCGGCACCAGGTCCCATTTGTTCACCGCCAGAATGACCGCCCGCCCCCGCTCGTAGGCATAGCCGGCGATGGTCAGGTCCTGGTCGGTCACCCCTTCGGCGGCATCGATGACCACCACCACCACGTGCGCCCGATCCATGGCCTTGAGAGACTGGATGACGCTGAACTTCTCCAGGGCCTGGTTCGTCTTGCCCTTGCGACGAATCCCCGCAGTATCGATCAGCACGTAGCGCTTCTGATGGTAACTGAAGGGGGTATCGACGCTGTCGCGGGTGGTTCCGGCCAGCGGGTTGGCCACCACCCTCTCGTACCCCAGGATCCGGTTGACCAGCGAGGACTTGCCCACATTGGGCCGCCCGACGATGGCCAGGCGTACCTCTTCGCTGGGCCCTTCGCTTTTGGTCCTCGGTTGCAGCAACGGCAACAGAGCATCCATCAGGTCGCCGATGCCCCGGCCATGTTCTGCCGAGACGGCGTGGAATTCCTCGATGCCGAGGCTGTAGAACTCAACCAGCCCCGCCTCTTGCCGCTCCCCGTCAACCTTGTTCAGGACGAAGAGCACCGGTTTCTCCACCCGCCGCAGCATTTCGGCCACTTCGCGATCGGCCGGATTCAGCCCCTCACGCCCATCCATGACGAACAGGATGACGTCGGCCTCTTCCATGGCGAACTGGGACTGCTCCCGCATCTGGATCAGCAACCGGTCCTCGCTGACCGGCTCGAAACCCCCGGTGTCGACCAGGGTGAACGGAACCTCCCAGCGGGTCACTTCGGCGTAATGGCGGTCGCGGGTCACGCCGGGAAAATCCTCGACCAAGGCTTTGCGCTGGCCGAGAATGCGGTTGAACAGGGTCGATTTGCCCACGTTGGGCCGGCCGACGATGGCCACCAGGGACGACATGGGAACACTACCTCCGAAAGCTGAAAAGTTGAGGCGTTGCCCCGTCTAGTCCGAGTAGCCGAATTCTTTGAGCAGGCGATCCGAATCGGTCCAGTTCTTTTCGACCCGAACGAACAATTCGAGAAACACCCGCTGTCCGAGAAACCGCTCAATGTCGAAACGCGCCGCCTGGCCAATGGAGCGGATGCGGGCGCCTCCTTTGCCCAGAATGATCTTTTTGTGGTTCTCCCGGTCGAGGTTGATCGCTGCCTGGATAACGGTGAGTTTCTGCTCGGGCTTCTCGGTGAAACCCTCGATGACCACCGCCACCCCGTAGGGAATCTCCTCCCGGGTCTGTTTGAGCACCTGCTCACGAATCATCTCGGCCACGATGAACCGTTCCGGCAGGTCGGTCACCATTTCCTCGGGATAGTACCGGGGTCCCTCGGGCAAGAGCGGCAGAATGACTTTTTCCAGTTCCCGAACCCCATCCCCCTTCAAGCTCGAAACCGGCACGATGGCCTTGAAATCGAACCGCGCCCCATAGCTTTGCATCAGGGCCAGCAATTGCGGTTTGGCGACCAGGTCGATTTTATTCAGCACCAGCACCACCGGGGTTTCGGCCCGCGCCAGCAACTCCAGGATGTGCTCCTCGCCAGGTCCAGGCGGGCAGTTGGCCTCAACCAGAAAAAGAATCAGGTCTACGTCGTTGCAGGCGCCCACGGCCTGCTCGACCATGAAGGTGTTGAGCTTGCCCTTGGCGCGATGGATACCCGGGGTGTCCAGATACAGAATCTGGCCGGCAGGTAGCGTCTGGATGCCAAGGATCCGATTGCGGGTGGTCTGCGCCTTCGGCGAAGTGATTGCAATTTTCTGGCCGAGAATTGCGTTGAGCAGCGTCGATTTACCGACATTAGGTCTTCCGACAATGGCCACGAACCCCGACCGATAGTCACTGGCTTGATTATTCAATTGCTTAGATTCCTTAAAAAATAGTCGACCAATTGGTCTTGGGAAACGACGGTTGCGCCGCTCCGCAAACGGTTCCGGCCCAGTTGCGGGTCGCCCCGCAGTGCTAGATCGGGGCACAGTTGCCTCAAATGGGCCAAATTTTCTTTTCGGTGCCCAAAAACGTCAGCAAGATCAAAGGGATGAACCTGCCAATCGGTGCAGGAAAACTGCGTCAACCCACCCTCCAGCGCCCACCGCCACAAGCGGGACCGGACCAGTTGTCCGAAGGCGGGGTGGTAAGGCCCCGTCAAGATTCCAACCCCACGATCGAGCTCGGCCCGCCCCTGCAGACCCAGGCGAATCACCGGGACCTCCGCCCTTTGGCAAAGCCAAAGCATTTCGGCGCAGCAGTCAACGGCCGAATCCAGCCCCCAAGGAACGAAGCGTCCCGAGCGGTACTCCTCCGCCAGGCCGGTACCGGGAAAAACCACCGTGGGGTAGATCCGCAGGAAATCGGGCCGCAGATCAATAGCACGGCGCAGAGAGTCGAGGGCTTCGCTTCGATCGGCCCCTGGCAATCCGGGCATCAACTGAAGACCGACACCGAGCCCTTGTTCCCGAAGCGTCGCCACCGCCTTGGCAATGGTGCCTGAGGTGTAGAAACGCCCGGCTCGTCGCAACACCCGCTCGCTGAAGGATTGGCAGCCGATTTCCACGGTGCGGACGCCGTTTCCCGCAAGCAGCCTCACCTGGTCGGACTCCAGAGCATCGGGCCGGGTGGAGACTCGACACCCAGCGATCCGCCCCTGGGCCTGAAAGCGTTGCGCGACCCCGAGATAGGCTACCTGCTGGGCCGCCGGCAACCAGGAAAAGGTCCCCCCGTAATAGGCAACCTCCCCGTCTCCCCGAGGGGGTAGCACCTGATCGAGCTGCGCTGCCACCGCCTGTGGACCTGGCCGCTCCTGCAGCCCCGTCAAGGTGCCCTGGGCACAGAAACTGCACCGCTCCCGGCAGCCTTCGAAGGGGAGAAAAACCGGGTAAATTTCCATCAGCCGGACGCTTCCAGACACCCCAGCGCTTCGCGAGCCGCCTGCTGCTGGGCTGCCTTCTTGGTGCGACCCCGACCAGTACCGATGCCCCTCCCCTCCAGACGCACCTCGAAGGTATAGACTTTCTGGTGCTCAGGACCACTGGAGGTGAGCAGGTGATAGCTGGGGAGCGGTGCTCCCAGGGCCTGGAGATGCTCCTGCAGTCGGGTCTTGAAATCGGTCCCGATGCGATCCTCCACGACCCGCTTCAGATGATCTGCGAGCAGTCTTTCCACGACCTGGCGAGCCGCGCTCAACCCGCCATCCCGGTAAACGGCCCCCAGTACCGCCTCGACGGCATCCGCGAGCAGGCTGGTTTTATAACGGCCGCCGCTGGCTTCCTCCCCGCGCCCCAACCGCAGGTGGGCGCCAAGCCCCAGGGCTTCGCCCAAGGGGGCCAGGCTGGCCTCACTGACCAGTTCGGCCCGCACCCGGGTCAATTCCCCCTCGGCCCACCTGGGGTAGCTGCGCAGCAGCCAGTCGCTCACCACCAGGTCAAGTACCGCATCGCCGAGAAACTCCAACCGCTCACTGTGGTCGGCAACTTCTTCCGGGTGCTCGTTGCAGAAGGACTTGTGGGTCAGCGCACTGCGCAGCAACTCGCGATCCTGCAGCTCATAGCCGAGGCGTTCTTCCAATCCCGCGGGGGTCCAACCAGTCGTCACGGTCCTCTCCGCGCTCCTCTTCGCCGTCAAAAATCTTGTTCAATAGCAAATATTCCCTCGAGAGTATATAGAAATCGCCTTTGCCCAGCAATCCCCCTGCAGTTCAAGCCGAGGTTTTCCTTGCTAAATCCCTGGGGACTTTTTATAGTATGACCTTTTCGGCACGGGTGGAAGGATGGGTTTTTTAATTACCTTCGAAGGCATTGAAGGCTGCGGCAAAACCACCCAGTTGGCACGGTTGGCCCAGTGGTTGCGGCAACGGGGACTGGGCGTCCTGACCACCAGGGAACCAGGTGGCTGTCCCATTGCCGATCGGATCCGGGCCATTCTGCTGGCCCCCGAATCCCGAAATCTGGTTCCCCGGGCCGAATTGCTGCTGTATGCCGCCGCCCGGGCTCAGCACGTGGACGAAGTGATCCGCCCGGCGCTGCAGGCTGGCCTACTGGTCCTTTGCGACCGCTTCACCGACGCCACCCTGGCCTACCAGGGGGGAGGCCGCAACCTCGACCGGGAGTTGATCGTCGAACTGAACACTTTGGCCAGCGCACAAACCACCCCCGCCTTAACTCTGTTGCTCGACCTGCCGGTCGCCAAGGGCCTGGCGCGGGCGCAACTTCGCAACCAGGCCGATGCCGACCGGGAGGGACGTTTCGAACAGGAAGCCGTGGAATTCCATCGCCGGGTCCAGGACGCCTACCGACAGCTTGCCGCGGCGGAGCCGGAGCGCTTCCGACTGGTGGATGCCGACGGCACCCCTGACCAGGTTCACGAACGGGTGCGGACGGTAATCGAAGGTTTCCTTGAGGGCCGGGGGTTGGCGTGACCTTCGCCCAGGTAGTCGGCCATGACCGGCAGAAGCAGATTCTACGCAGGGCTCTGACCTCCGGTCGACTCGCCCACGCCTACCTCTTCGAGGGGCCCGAAGGGGTGGGA
>CAZYXS010000051.1:0-20642 GCA_964650955.1 uncultured Desulfuromonadales bacterium
GCTGGCCTTCGACACCATTTACGCCGAGGGACAACGCCGCTACGTCGAAACCTTTTCCCCCTACGCCCGCCAGTTTCTCGACCGCATGGACAAGCCCCAGGTGGACGCCATCGAGGGGATTCCGCCGGCCATCGCCATTGACCAGACTAACCCGGTGCGCACCTCCCGCTCCACCGTCGGCACCATGACGGAACTCAACGATCACCTCAAGCTGCTCTTCGCCCGCGCCGCCCGGCTGTTTTGCCCCGGTTGCGGCCGGGAGGTGCGGCGTGACGCTCCGGGGAGCATCGTCGACGATCTGCTGCGGCGCTCCGGCAGCGAACAGCCCCGCCTGCTCATCGTTTTTTCCGTGTCGATACCCGCCAACTTCACCGCGGAGGAGGTCAAGGGGCATCTCCAGGCCCAGGGCTACGGCCGGATTCACCGCGAGGAGCGGGACCGCATCGAGGTGATCCAGGATCGGGTCAAACTCTCGGCCGCGGCCCGCTCCCGCCTGGCGGAAAGCCTGGAGGCGGCCCTGCGGGTGGGACATGGCCGGGTGGCCGTCTACCCCCTGGACGCCAAGGGGGAGCCCGGGGCCCCCTGGCTCTATTCCTCGGACCTGCACTGCCCCGACTGCGATCTCGCCTTCGCCGATCCGGTGCCGAACCTGTTCTCCTTCAACTCGCCGGTGGGGGCCTGCGAAACCTGTCGGGGTTTCGGCCGCACCATCGGCGTCGACCTCAACCTGGTCATTCCCGATGAGGGCATGACGCTGGCCGAAGGGGCGGTCAAGCCCTGGCAGACGGAGAGTTTCCGGGAGTGTCAAGATGACCTGCTGCGCTACGCCAAACAGGATCGCATCCCCGTGGATGTCCCCTGGCGGGAGTTGAACGATGAGCAGCGCGGCTGGGTCGTGGGGGGCAATCCGGCCTGGTGTTCCTGGGAGGGGAAATACTGGTACGGAATCCAGCGCTTTTTCGACTGGCTGGAGACCAAGGCTTACAAGATGCACATCCGGGTGCTCCTCTCCCGGTACCGCTCCTACGACCTCTGCCCCGCCTGCCGCGGCGCCCGCCTGCGCCCGGAAGCACTGCACTGGCGTCTTGGGGGGCAGGGAGACGCCGACCGGGTTTTGCCCGAGGAGCAGCGGCTGCGTCCCGCGGGTACGGAGGGCCCCCTGCCGCCGGGGCTGTGCCTGCACGACCTGATGCTGCTGCCCATCGCCCGCTGCCAGGCGTTTTTCCAGCGCCTGCAGTTGCCGGCGCCGCTGGATGAGGCGGCGGAACTGCTGTTGGCGGAAATCCGCAGCCGCCTCGGTTACCTGGACCAGGTGGGGCTCGGCTACCTGACCCTGGATCGGCAGTCACGGACCCTGTCCGGCGGGGAGGTGCAGCGCATCAACCTGACCACCGCCCTGGGCACCTCACTGGTCAATACCCTGTTCGTCCTGGACGAGCCCTCCATCGGCCTCCATCCCCGGGACATGGCCCGCATCGTGGCGGTCCTGCAGCGGCTGCGGGATGCCGGCAACAGCCTGCTGGTGGTGGAGCACGACCCCCAGGTGATGCTGGCCGCCGACCGCCTGCTCGATCTGGGCCCGGGGCCGGGAGAGCGGGGAGGTCAGGTGGTCTTCTTCGGTCCGCCGGAAGAACTGGTGGCAGCCAAGCAGTCGCTGACCGCCCAGTACCTGGTGGGGCAGCGGCAGGTCGTGGAGTCCCGCAAACCCCGGGGGATCGGTCCGCGCCATCCGCACCTGCGGGTGCTCGGCGCCGCCGCCCACAACCTCAGGGGGATCGATGTCGCCTTCCCCCTCAATCGCCTGGTGGTGGTCACAGGGGTGTCCGGTTCGGGCAAATCGACCCTGATCCAGGAGGTGCTCTACAACGCCCTGAGCAAGGAGTTCGGCAAGCCCGTCGATCCCCCGGGAGCCCACCGGGGCCTGGATGGTCTGGAGCATCTGGATGAGGTGATGCTGGTCGACCAGTCGGCCATCGGCAAGACCACCCGCTCCAACCCGGCCAGCTACGTCGGGGCGTTCGACGCCATCCGCAAAGCCTTCGCCGACCAGCCCTTGGCCAGGGAGCGGGACTACACCGCCGGCACCTTCAGCTTCAACTCCGGCACCGGCCGTTGCCCGACCTGCGGCGGCAACGGCTTCGAGCATGTGGAGATGCAGTTTCTCTCCGATGTCTACCTGCGCTGCCCGGACTGCAACGGCCAGCGCTACCGGTCCGAGGTGCTGGAAGTCAAGCTGTCACCGGCCGGCGGCGGTAGCGGGCGCTCCATGGCCGAAGTCCTCGAACTGACGGTGGCCGAGGCCCTGGAGTTCTTCGCCGACAACCCGGCGGTGCTGCGGGGGCTGGAGCCGTTGGCCGCGGTGGGCCTCGACTACCTGCGCCTCGGTCAGCCGGTGCCGACCCTTTCCGGCGGCGAGGCCCAGCGCCTGAAACTGGCCGGCCACCTGGCCCAGGCCAAAGCCAAGGGCAAGGGGGATAGACGCACCCTGCTGCTGCTCGACGAACCGACCACCGGCCTGCATTTCGAAGATATCGCCCGGCTGCTCGGGGCCTTCCGCCGCCTGCTGGAGGAAGGGCATTCCCTGGTGGTGATCGAGCACAACCTCGACGTCATCGGCGCCGCCGACTGGCTCATCGACCTCGGCCCCGAAGGGGGTGACGCCGGGGGACAGGTGGTCTGCACCGGCACCCCCGCCGAGGTGGCCAAGCACCCTTCCAGCCACACCGGCGCCGCCCTGCGGGACTGCCGGGCCGCTCTCGACCGCAGCCGCATCCATGCCCAGGTGGCCGAGGCCGCCGCTGCCTATGCCGCCCAGGCTCCGGAACCTCACGCCCTCGACCGCATCTGCCTGCACGGGGCGCGGGAGCACAACCTGAAAAACGTCGACATCTGTCTCCCCCGGGGGCGCTTCACCTGCATCACCGGCATCTCCGGCAGCGGCAAGAGCACCGTCGCCTTCGACATCCTGTTCGGCGAAGGGCAACGGCGCTATCTCGAATCCCTCAACGCCTACGCCCGCCAGTTCGTGCAGCCCTCGGCCCGCCCCGAGGTCGATGCGGTATTCGGCATCCCCCCCACCGTCGCCATCGAGCAGCGCACCAGCCGCGGCGGGCGCAAGAGCACCGTCGCCACCCTGACCGAGATCTACCACTTCCTGCGTCTGCTCTACGTCAAGCTCGGCACCCAGTATTGCCATGCCTGCGACCTGCCCATCGAGCCCCAGACCCCCGAGGCGATTGTCGCCCGGCTGCTCAGGGAGTTCCGCGGCCAGACCCTGACCCTGCTGGCGCCGTTGGTGGTCGGGCGCAAGGGCTACTACACCGATCTGGCCAAATGGGCCGCCAACAAGGGTTTCGACCAGTTGCGGGTGGATGGGCTCTACACCCCCACCGAGCCCTGGCCGCGCCTCGACCGGTTCAAGGAACACCACATCGAACTGCCCGTGGGGGAGTTGCTGGTCAGCCCGGAGCAGGAAGGGGCTCTGCGGGACCTGGTGGACCGCGCCCTGGACTACGGCAAGGGGGTGGTGCAGGTGCTGACCGGCACCGGAGTGCCGGAGAAAAAGCAACGGGGCCGCCCCCGCCGGCAGGCACCCGAAGCCGGCCTGCTCTTCTCCACCCGCCGTGCCTGCCCGGGATGCGGCAGCAGTTTCGAAGAGCCCGACCCGCGGCTGTTCTCCTTTAACAGCAAGCACGGCTGGTGCCCGAGCTGCTTCGGCACCGGATTGGTGCTGCCCGGCTTCGACGCCGAACAGAGCGGCGAGGAGATCTGGTGGAACGACTGGTTCGAGGGGTCCGAAAAGCCCTGCCCGGCCTGCCAGGGGCAGCGGCTGCGTCCCGAAGCTCTGGCCATCCGTTTTCGCGGTCATTCCATCGCCGAACTGGTCGCTCTGCCGGTGAGCGCGGCCGGTGCCTTCTTTCGTGACCTGGCCCTGACCGGTCGTGACGCCGAGATCGCCCGGGACATTCTCGCCGAGCTCAGCGGCCGACTGCAGTTCCTCGAGGAGGTGGGGCTCGCCTACCTGAGCCTCGACCGCTCCGCCCCCACCCTCTCCGGCGGTGAAGCGCAACGTATCCGCCTTGCCGCCCAACTCGGCTCCAATTTGCGGGGGGTCTGCTATATTCTCGATGAGCCGACCATCGGCCTGCATCCCCGGGACAATCGCATGCTTCTCGACACCCTGGCCAAGCTTGAAGGCAAGGGGAACACGGTGGTGGTCGTGGAGCACGACGAGGAGACCATCCGCCGGGCCGAACACCTCATCGATCTCGGGCCCGGCGCCGGTATCGACGGTGGTCACCTGGTCGCCGAGGGGACTGTCGCCGATCTCATGGCCGCTCCGGCTTCCCTCACCGGCCGGTTCCTGGCAGAACCGCTGCGCCATCCTCTGCTGGAGCGGCGCAGCGGGCCGGGACCGGTGCTGGAGATTCGCGGGGCCGGCCTGCACAACCTGCAGCAACTCGACCTCTCCCTCCCCCTGGGGCGGTTGATCGGCGTCACCGGAGTCAGCGGCAGCGGCAAGAGCACCCTGGTGCGCCAGGTCCTGCATGCGAACCTGCAGCAATTGCTTGGAGAACAGCGCAGCAAGGGGAAAAAACCGGTGCCCCTGCATGGTTGCAGGGAACTCCGCGGTTGGCAGCAGGTCAAGCGCCTGCTGGAGGTCGATCAGACCCCCATCGGCAAGACCCCCCGCTCCTGCCCCGCCACCTACGTCGGCTTCTGGGATGAAGTCCGCCGCCTGTTTGCTGCGACATCCGAAGCCAAGATGCGGGGCTGGGGGCCGAGCCGCTTCTCCTTCAACGTCAAGGGGGGGCGCTGTCCCGAATGCGAAGGCCAGGGGCTGCAGAAGATCGAAATGAGTTTTCTCCCCGACGTCAAGGTCACCTGCGAAACCTGCGGCGGGGCCCGGTTCACCGCCGAAACCCAGATGGTGCGCTTCAAGGGGGCCAGCATCGGCGAGGTGCTGAAGATGACCGTCAACCAGGCCACCGAGTTCTTCAGCGCCCACCGCAAGATTCACCACGCCCTGAGCCTGCTGCAGGATGTCGGCCTCGGCTACCTGACCCTCGGCCAACAGAGCCCGACCCTCTCCGGCGGCGAAGCCCAGCGCATCAAGCTGGTCACCGAACTGGCCCGGGTCCGCCCCGACCTGGTCGAGCCACCCCCCGGTGAACTCGGCCCGAACCATGCCCTCTACATCCTCGACGAACCGACCATCGGCCTGCACATGGCCGACGTGGAAAAGCTCATCCGCGTGCTCCACCGCCTGGTGGCCGCCGGCAATACGGTGGTGATCATCGAGCACAACCTCGACGTCATCGCCGAAGCCGACTGGCTCATCGACCTCGGTCCCGAAGGGGGAGACGGTGGCGGGCATATCGTCGCCCAGGGGACCCCCGAGGCCCTTGCCGGCCACCCTGCTGCGTCCCATACCTCCCGGGTACTGGCGGAATTCCTGGCCGAACGCGGCACCTTGCCGACTACCAGCAACTGATCCTGATCCGGAAGGGAGTCCCCATGTCCGAAAGTCAACTGAAGCGGCACCGGGATTTCCTCAAGGACCGCCTGCGGCTGACCATCGATTTTCGGCGTACCGACCAGCACAGGGGAATCGAACCGCCACCGCTGCAAAAGCCTCCCCGCCCTGATCAGGAATTGATCTCCCTGCCCCCCGCCGACAGTTCCCAGGCCTTTGCCGGCACTGACCTGCTCACGGCCATCGGCCGGCGTCGCAGTCGGCGGCGCTTCCGCCCCGAGCCCCTGAGCCTGGCCGAACTTGCGCTGCTGCTCTGGGCCACCCAGGGGGTGCAGGCCGTGGTCGGCCCCGGCACCGCCCTGCGCACCGTCCCTTCCGCCGGTTGCCGCCACGCCTTCGAGACCTATCTGCTCATCTCCCGCGTCGAGGATCTCTCCCCTGGACTCTACCGCTACCTCCCGGTGGACCACGCCCTGATCTGCGAACGCCCCCTGGAACTTGCCCAAATCCGCGCCGCCCTGGTTCCCGCCACCCTCAACCAGACCTTCATCGCCAGCGCCCCCGTCACCTTCGCCTGGACGGCCCTCCCCTACCGCATGGAATGGCGCTACGACCTCGCCGCCCACCGGGTCATCCTCCTCGACGCCGGCCACCTCTGCCAGAACCTCTACCTCGCCTCTGAGGCCATCCAGGCCGGCACCTGCGCCATCGCCGCCTACAACCAGAGATTGATGGATGAACTCCTTGGGGTCGATGGCGAGGAGGAGTTCTGCATCTACCTGGCGCCGGTGGGCAAGGTTTGAATGGGGATGGCAATGGATGTCCTCGATTATTTCTATATATTCGTCGCCTATGTAGTGGCCGCGTTCATCAAGGGTCTGACCAGCATCGGATTTTCCACCTCCTGCCTGCCGATCATGGCCCTGCGGCTTGACCTGATCACGGCCATCCCGCTGGTGATTCTGCCTTCCATCGTCAGCAACCTGGCGGTCATGGTGCAGGCTGGGCAGTTCGGACCGGCGCTGCGACGATTCTGGCCCATGTTTTGTGCCACACTGCCGGGATTACTGCTGGGTTTGTGGGGATTGACCACTGCTCCGCCCAAGGTAACCAAGGCCGTACTCGGAATGGTGCTGGTCGTTTATGCCCTCTGGGCGTTGAAAAACCAGTTGCTGCTCCTCCCTTCTTCCCTGGAGAAGCGGCTAGCTCTCCCCACCGGTTTCCTGACCGGAGTGGTTAACGGACTGACCGGATCCCAGGTGATGCCGGTTTTGCCCTTTTTGCTCTCCCTGGGTTTGAGCAAAGCGCTGTTTGTGCAGGCGATCAATATCTCCTTTACCCTGTCGAGCCTGGTCATGCTGGTCGGCATGAGTCAATTGGGGCTGGTGACCGGGCCGGCCCTTCTGACGGGTCTGACGGGTCTGGCACCGGTGCTGGTGACCGTCTGGCTGGCCGGAAAAATTCAGCAGCGCCTCGGCAGTGAATGGCATCGAAGACTGGTGCTGATCTTTTTATTGGGGATGGGGACGATTCTGGTGGGGAAACTCTTTAGCTGAGGGGGATATGAAGTTTGCTACGTTGTTTCTGACATTGTGTTGGGGTTGCCTGGCTGTTTCACCGGTGTTTGCCGCTGAAAAAGCGGACCCCAAGGTCTCTGCCGCCATACTGGCCGCCGAGGAATTTCTGGGCCTGGTGGACGCAGGACAATACGAGCGGAGTTGGGACGCGACCTCTGATCTTTTCAGGTCCCAGGTCCCCAAGGGGACCTGGGTTGAACAGATTTCGCGGGTGCGGCCGCAATTCGGCAAGACTCTTCGCCGCACTCTGCAGAGCGCCAAGCCAATGACGTCCGCTCCGGGAGTACCCGATGGAGAGTATGTGCTGCTGGTTTACCAGACCCGTTTCGAAAAAAAGCAAGACGCCATCGAAACCATTACCCCGTCCCTCGATATGGACGAGACCTGGCGGGTGTCCGGGTAATTTATCCGATAGCCAACCAGGATTCCAGACCAGGGGCGATCTGCATTTTTACCAGGTTTGGGTGATGGAGTCGGGAGTCACCTCGAGAGTGGCCCGCAGCCAGTTGAATCTGGTCTTGAGCAGCTCATAGTCGGGCCCCTCGGTAATGAACGCGGCTTTCCCCTTGATGAGGAAACCGGCTCCTGCCCCGTGCAGGCCTTGCACCTTGCTGCTGCCCAGAGTGATCAACACCTCGGGGTTGAAGGCGACATTGGCCTCGGTGCGGTGCATGTAGCCCGCGGGAATCAACAGGCGACCGTCGTCGGTGACCCGAATATAGCTGTTCCAGGTGTTGACCAGGTGCGGGCCATCCTGGCCGAGGGTGGCGATGGCGACGATGCCATCCTGTTTCAGAATGTCCTTGAGGCGGTCCGGAATCATGGCTGATCTCCTCTGAAGGTTGGAATTTTCCCTTGGTGGTGACAATGTTTATTTTGCATCCCGATGATACTGTGCCGCTGTACCATCAACTCTACCAGCAGATCAGGGAACTGGTGCTTTCTGGCAAATTGCCCGCCCATGGTAAACTCCCTTCCGTCAGAGACCTTGCCGCGGAACTCTCCGTCGGCCGCAATACGGTGGAAGGTGCTTACCAGGAGCTTCTGGCTGAGGGTTATGTCTACAGTCGAGCCCGTAGCGGCTATTTCGTATCGGCCCTCGATCACGAATTGCCGATATCGCCACAATCGGGTCGCAGCGGCAAACCGATTCAACCGCAAAAAACTTCAGCGGTTTGTCGCTATGATTTTCACCCTGCCCGCCTCGATCCCTTCAGCTTTCCGCTGGCCAAATGGCGCAGCTGTTTTCTTGAAAGTTTGGCAAATAGCGCCACTGACCTCATGGCCTACGGCGATCCGCTGGGTGATTGGGCGCTGAGGACCAATCTCCAGATTTATCTGCACCGCTCGCGGGGGGTGCTTTGCAGTCCGGAGCAGATCGTGGTCTGCGCCGGGCTGCAACATGGTCTGGACCTGCTGGCCCAGTTGCTCAAGCCCGGGCATCAGGCCATTGGCGTGGAAAATCCCGGCTATCACCTGCCCCGGGCCGTCTTTCGCAACCAGGGGTATGCCGTCGTCCCCCTGTCGGTGGGACCAACCGGCCTCGACCCGGCCCGCCTGGAAAGGAGCGGTTGCAGCCTGGTCTACGTCACTCCATCCCACCAGATGCCTCTCGGGGGGGTAATGCCTATCGCCAATCGACTCAAACTGATCGAATGGGCGGAAGCGGCAGAGCATCTGATCATCGAAGACGATTACGACAGCGAACTGCGCTACCATGGTAAACCGATCCCCTCGCTGCAGGGGCTGCGTCCGGAAGGGAACATCGTCTACCTGGGGACCTTTTCCAAGGTTCTCGCCCCGGCCCTGCGGCTCAGCTACATGGTCCTGCCCGCGGCCCTGGTTCCTCGCTTTCGCGCCAAGTTTCGGGACTATTTTTCTCCCGTTTCATTGCTGGAACAGCGCTGCATGGCCAAATTCATGGCCGAAGGACACTGGCAGCGGCATATCCGCCGTATGCGAATCAGTTACCAGAAGCGGCACGACGCCCTGCTGCAGAGTCTCGCCAGGCATTTTGGCGAGCTGGCCACCGTGGTCGGCCAGGGGGCCGGGCTACACCTGGTCCTGCAGTTGCATGACCGGTCCCTGGCCGAAGCCGACATCCTGCAGCGGGCTGCAAAGGTGCAGGTCGGCCTGTTTCCCGCCAGTGTCTTCTGGGCTCAGGATGGGCCTGACGCGCCCCAGCTCCTGCTCGGCTTCGGTGGCCTGGCCGTAGAGGAAATCGAGCGGGGTGTCGCCCTGCTGGCAGAGGCAATCAAGGCGCCCCATTCTCACCAGGTGCCACTTTAATTCGTTTTTGCCCCCAATGACAGAGCCAGATTGTAAAAAAATTATGGGGCCAGAGGTGCTCTGCTACCTACTTTGCAAGACAGGTTTCGAGGACGGGAGAATCACCTCCGCAACCTGCATGTACCACTTGTCGGATTGGCCCTGTTGAGTCTCATGGTCTTTTTTGAGGGGAACATGAGATATATCGGCCTGATTGGACCGATTCCCATCGGGACGGCCATTTTCCGTTATGGCCCGATCGGCCACATGCTGCACATCAACACCTGCAGCACCAAACCCATGAAACACGCCTGAGATCGGGCGCAGCAAAGCAAAGGCCAGCAACCCCGGGGTGGGGCGCTGGCCTTTTTTGTTTCAGGGATTTGGATCAGTTGGTCTTGGCTTCTTTCATCTCCTTGCCGCAGACGCATTTGCCCGGATTCTGACCGATGCTGCCGCAATCGCAAGCCGGGCCGCAGTTGCAGGCATACTTGCCGACGGTTTTGAAACTGCGTTCACCACTGGGAACCTTGCTCACCGCCGTACCGGCCTCGGCCTTGGTCACCGTTCCCTGCACCATCTCCTTGCCGCAGCTGCACTTGCCGGCTTTGTTGGCCATGCTGTCGCAGGGGCATTTTTCGCCGCAGTTGCAAACATAGACCTGATCCCCGACCTTGAGTTGGCGCACGTTGGATTCGGCGGCCAGCGCCGGCAGAACCAGGGCGACGATCAGCAGTACGACCATGGACACGAGCTTTTTCATTGGCATCTCTCCTTTCCCGGGGGATTGGGAACGCTCCGCGTTCCGGTCAGTGAGCCCGCCTGAGTGCCTCGATCCGCTCTTCCAATGGCGGATGGGTCATGAACAGCCGCCGGAGTCCGCCGCCGCCGGCGCCGGAAATTCCGAAGGCGGCCATCTGATCGGGCAAGTGGGGCTGAGCGACACTGCGGCGCAGTTTTTCCAGGGCGGCCACCATTTTCTCCCGGCCGGCCAGACCGGCGGCGCCGGCGTCAGCCCGGAACTCCCGCTGTCGGCTGAACCAGCAGACGATGACGCTGGCCAGGATACCGAAGACCAACTGGGCGATCATGGTGGTGATGAAGAAACCGGGTCCGTGGCCCCGTTCGGTCTTGAACACCACCCGGTCCACCAAATAACCGACCGCCCGGGAGGCGACAATGACGAAGGTGTTGACCACGCCCTGGATCAGGGCCAGGGTGATCATGTCTCCGTTGGCCACATGGCTGACTTCGTGGGCCAGCACCGCCTCGGCCTCTTCGCGGTTCATGGATCGCAGCAAACCGCTGCTCACGGCCACCAGGGCATTGTCGCGACGCATGCCGGTGGCGAACGCGTTGACATCCGGGGCATCGTAAATCGCCACCTCGGGCATGCCGATGCCGGCCTGCTCGGCCTGGCGCCGCACCACCGTCACCAGCCAGGCCTCGAGTTCATTGGCGGGAGAAGCAATGACCCGGGCCCCGGTGAGACGTTTGGCGGTCCATTTCGAGAGAGCCAGGGAGATCAAGGACCCACCAAACCCGAACACGGCGGCGAAGGCGATGAGGTTGCCGATATCCAGCCCCTGTTCGGTGAGCATCGGCCCGATTCCCAGCAGATTGAGAATGATGCTGAGGACGAAGAGGACCGCAAGGTTGGTGATCAGAAACAGTACGACGCGCTTGAACATGGAATTTCCTCCTTCGTTTCGATCTACGCCCCATTATACCAGCAAACCGTTTCCTTGGTAGCCGCCCAGTCATCGGCGGGCGGATCAGAGGGGCCAGACCCAGAGCAGCATCGGCACCCCGATGGCCACGACCATCAGTTCCAGAGGCAGGCCAAGGCGCCAGTAATCGCCGAAACGCAACCCGCCGGGGCCGAGAATCAGGGTGTTGTTCTGATGGCCGATGGGAGTCAGGAAGGCACAGGAAGCGCCGACGGCCACGGCCATGAGAAAGGGATCGGCGCTGACACCGAGTTGGGTCGACGTCCCGATGGCGATGGGGCACATCACGGCCGCCGTGGCCGAGTTGTTCATGAAATCCGTCAGGGTCATGGTCACGACCAGGATCACAGCCAGCCCCACCACGGCATGCCCTTGAGCGACCTTTTCAACCAGGACCCGCGCCATCAAATCCGCTGTCCCGGTGGTGGCCATGGCCTCTGCCACGGGAATCAATGCCCCGAGCAGCACGATCACGGGCCAATCCACCGCTTCGTAAACCTGCCGCAGGGGAATAATGCGCAAAGCCATGAAAACGAGCACGGCCAGGGCAAAGGAAATGGACGCCGGCAGCAAACCGAAGGCTGCTCCGCCGACGGCGGCAGACATGATGAAGGCGGCCAGAAAGGCCCGGCGTTTGTCGGGAATACGCAGCGCCCGTTTGGCCAGGGGGACACAGCCATAATCGGCCGCAAATCCAACCAAGGCCTCCGGGGTCCCCTGCATCAGCAGCAGGTCTCCGGCTTGCAAGGAAGTTGACCGCACCCGCTGGACGGATCGCTGCCCGTGTCGAGAAACAGCCAGCAGGTTGAGGGTATAACGGGACCGCAGCCGAATGTCGCGGGCGGAACGACCGATCAGCCGGGAACCGGGCATCAATACCAGTTCCTGCAGTTCGATTTCGTTTGCCTCCGCCTCTGTCCTCGGTGCGGAGGAATCCACGCCTCCCTGATCGGTGACCAACGGAACCGCTTCGACCAGTTTCAACCCCAGGGCGGCAAGAAGCCCCGCCAGGGATTGCGGTTCGGCCTCGATGACCAGGATATCTTCCGTTCGCAATATCCTGTTGGGATTCGGAGCGAAGATCCTGAATCTGTTACGGACCATCCCGACCACCTGCGCTCCGATCTCATCAAGAGCCGGTTCGAGATCCCGCAGCGTTTTGCCCGCCGTTTTGCTTCCCTCGGGAATCAAAGCTTCGGTCAGATAGCTGCCTGTTTCAAACCCATCGCTGCCGGCCCCCTCCCGCGCCGGGACCAGTCGTGGCCCCACTAGGGCGATGACGATGAGGATTTGGTTTGGATTCAGGGAGTTGGCTTTCCGGGAATATTCGGGGGGCACCTGCGGGAGCGGGTGCCGAAGTTGCACCCCCTGCCTCATCGACCTTGAAAAACAGGCTGCGGCCCGACGACCTGGCGCCTTGGTCAGCCTTTGAGCCGTTTGGCAATCGCTGCCACATGGGCGCCTTGGTACCGGGCGATAGCCAATTCATTTTCCGAGGGCTTGCGAGAGCCGTCCGCATCGGCCAGAGTGGTGGCCCCGTAAGGGGTGCCCCCGGTGATTTCTTTCATGTTGAGCAGGCGTTGTTCGGCATAGGGGACCCCGACGATGATCATGCCGTGATGCAGCAGGGTGCTGTGGAAACTGGTGATGGTGGTTTCCTGCCCGCCGTGCTGGGAGGCGGTGCTGGCAAAGACGCTGCCGACCTTGCCGACCAGTTGCCCTTCCATCCAGAGTTTGCCGGTCTGGTCGAGGAAGTTGCGCATCTGGGCGGCCATGTTGCCGAATCGGGTCGGCGTGCCGAAAATGATGGCATCAGCTTCCGCCAACCGCGGAACCTCTGCGGTGGGAATGTGCGCAAAGGCGGCCCGGGCAGCCTTGGCCCCGTATTGTTCCAGCACACTCTCTGGGACCAGTTCGAGCACCTGGAGCAACTCCACATGGCAGTCGGGGACGCTGCGAGCCCCCTCGGCCACCGCTTCTGCCATGGTATAGACATGCCCATACATGCTGTAGAAAACCACTTGGATCCGGGTCGACATGATGCAACCTCCTTTACGGTCATGGATGTTTGTCCAGCAGTTTAACAGAGTCGGAGAGCGGGACAACCGCCTCACCCATTGACAGATGCCCCTCGGGATTTGCCTTGGATTGGTTTTTGATTGACAGACCGGGGGGCTGGTGTTACTAGGAAAGATCCATTTCTTACGTAAAGGTCAACACTGATGAAATTGAAAAATGACGATGTGATGCAGATCGGCGAGGTGGCGGATATGCTGGGGATCACCACCCGGACCATCCGTTACTACGAGGAGATTGGTGTCATGGAAGCCCCGCAACGCCTGGAAGGAGGGATGCGGGTCTATGGCAAAGAAGACATTCTGCGGCTGAAATTCATATTGAAACTCAAGGAGATCGGCCTCACCCTTAAAGAAATGCATGAACTTGCCGACATCTACCGTCTGCATCGGGATTCGGACCGAATCATGCCGAAACTGCTCGAATTCCTTGATGAGCACATCCAGAAAATCGACGAGAAAATGAGCAAGCTTGCCTCCTTGCGCAAAGACATCGCCGACTATCGGGTCCGCATCGCCGATATTCTGAAAGACAAGGCGATGGTTTGAACGACCGGACCCGGCGCCAGAATTGGCCGCCGGGTCCGGTGCAGCAGGATGCCCAGTAAATTCACCCCTTCCCCTTGAACAATCCCTTCAGACTTTTGGCCGCCTGGTTCACCAGGTAGGGCCGCACCCTCCCCTTCTCCTTCAGCAGGCGGAAATACAGGTCTTTGCGCTTTTCCGGAGGCAGCGGGCGGCGGGGGCGTTCGACCAGTTCCAGGGCGCCTCTGTTGCAGGCCGGCACACAGGCCCCGCAGCCGAGGCAGATCTCCCCGACGACTTGGGCCGATTTCCTCCCTTCTTCGGCGACGATGCCGTCGACATTGCAGGCTTTGCGGCACAGCCCGCAGCCGTTGCACCGCTGTGGGTCGATGACCGCCAGGAAAGGGGTTTTGGCAATGCCGTCGTGATAACCGGCCTGAACCCCGGCCAACAATTCGCAGCAGCAGGAGCAGCAGTTGCAAATGAAGGATGGCTTGTGGCGGATGTTGTCGGTCACGTGGGTCAGGTTGAGTTCCCTGGCACGGTCAAGCACGGCAAGCAACTCGTCGACGGATTTTTCTTCCGCAAAGCCCCTGCGCACCAGGAATTTCGCCCCGACCCCGAGGGAGATGCAGGTCCCTTTCGTGGGCGCTCCCTTGCTGCAAGCTTGCTCGAGATGCTCCTTCTTGTGCCGGCAATAGCACATGCCGATTGCCCCGTACCCCGCCTGCCTGATGATCTCTCTGGCACTTTCGTAGGTGGTGATCTGGGAGCTGACGGGAATATGTTCTTCGTAGACCAGAGAGCGGGTGACCTGGGTCGAACTTCCGAAAAACTCTTTTGCCATACCCTCTCGAGGGTTTTCGTGCATGTATTCCTGCATCAACTGGGCGATCTTTTTCATCGGCAGGTCGGTCCGGTTTTTCATGAAGGTGAATTCGAAAAACCCGATCAGCCCCGGCATCAGCAGGTAATAGGTTCGGTCGCCATAGGGCAGATCCATGATCAGCCCCTTTTCCGCCATGCGCTCCAGGGCCGGGCGCAGATCGTCTGCAGGCATTTGGGTCCGCTTGACCAGTTCCTCCAGGGTCGCTTCTTCGAGGGGGAATCGAGAGGCGATGTAGGCTTCCTGGGGATCAAAGAGCAGCGCGAGTATCTGGCGCAACTTGTCGCTGTCGACCAGCCCGACCGGATACTTGTTCAGGCGATCGATCAGGGGGACGAGACTGGATTTGGACCCGATATGATGCCCCATAAAATACTCCGCAACTTTGGTTAACGAACCTGCCTGAAGTCAGGCGCACGTTTTTCAAGAAAAGCTGTGATCGCTTCCTTGGCTTCAGGCTGTTTCAGCAAATGCAAAAACTGCTCGGCCTCGGTCGCCAGGACATCGGCCACCGCCCGAGAGGGAGAGGTTTTCAGCAGCGACTTGGTCAACCGGAGCGCTTCCGGAGGTTTTTCGGCCAGATTCTGGGCCCGAGCAATGGCGTGACTCAGCAGTTGCTCCTCTGGGAGGATGGCATTCACCAGGCCGATCTCGCCACCTTTACGGGCATCGAAGGGTTCTCCTAACATGAGCAGTTCAGCGGCCTTTTGATGCCCAACCAGGCGGGGAAGCAGCAGGCTGGAGGCGGCTTCAGGGCAAAGCCCGAGGTTGATGAAGGGGAGTTGGAATCGGGCGTTCTCGCCGGCATAAACAAGGTCACAGTGAAGCAGCAAGGTCGTGCCGATGCCTACGGCAAAGCCGTTGACCGCAGCAACCAGAGGTTTTTCAAATTCGCAAAGGGCCGTCAGAAAGCTGAAAACCGGACTGTTGCAATTGGTCGGCGGAGCTTGCAGGAAATCCTGCAGGTCATTGCCGCTGGTAAAGCAATCCTTGGACCCGTGCAACAGTACCACTCGCACCTGGGGGTCATTCCCGGCCTCTCTGAAGGTGTCAGCCAAGTCCTGGTACATGGCGGCCGTCAATGCATTCTTCTTGTCCGGCCTGTTGATGCCGATCCTGAGGACTCCCTCCTGGACGCTGGTTTCAATCGGCCCTTTCCGTGAGCCATAGTGCATCATGGGCGACTCCTGTTCCGCTCGATATCCCGGGACCATCAACCGACCGCCCGCCCAGCCTTGAAACCCTGGTGGACGGCATCGCTGACCAAACCTGCCTGCACGGCATCCCCAACCACCTGAAACGGGATGCCGAGGGAGAGCAGGAGGGGCTGCAACGGGTTGTGGGAGCGGGTTCCGGCGGCGAGAATGACAGTGTCCGCCTCGAGAAGTTGGCGGCCGGAAGCGTTTTCCACCACCACTCCTTGGGGGAGGATTTCAATGACCCGGGTGCCGGACATGGTATTGATACCGTAGCGTTTCAGATCCTGCAACATCCCCCAACGGGTGGTCCGGCCAAAGTTGCCCCCCAGCTCCGCAAGCATCTCCACCAGGGTCACCTCATGGTTGCCACGGGTTGCCAGTTCAAGAAGGCTTTCGGCCGATTCGGCTCCATGCACCAGCAGGAACTTGAGGGCCTCCGCCGAAAGGGTCCCGGTTTCTGCGATCGCCAGGGCGGTTTCAACCCCCACCGCGCCTCCTCCCACCACAACCACCTTTCGACCCGGTTTGACCTGGCCGTGCAGCACCTCCCAGGCCTGGCAGACGTGGGGCAGATCGATGCCTGGAATGGGCGGTTTGGCAGATTCTCCCCCGGTGGCCAGAATGACGACATCGGGGCGATGGGTTTGGAGAAAGGCCTCATCGACGCTGGTCGAGAGATGCACTTTGATGTCGTGCACCCCGACCCGCCGGGCCAGATCCCCGGCAAGTTGCGCAAACTCCTCCCGCCCCGGGGGGGCGCCGGCCAGGCGCAGTTGTCCGCCGAGCCGACCGCTGCGTTCGGCAAGTTCGACCAGATGCCCGTTTTCTGCGGCAGCAATGGCCGCGGACATCCCCGCCGGCCCTCCCCCCACCACCAGAACGCGGGAGGGGACCTCAACCTGCCTGGGAACCGTTTCCGCCTCATGACCGGCGCGGGGATTGCACAGGCATTCCACCGGACGCATACGGAACAGGTTGTCAAGACACCCCTGACCGCAGGCCACGCAATGGAGAATCTCCCTCTCCCTTCCCTGGCTGGCCTTGTTGGGCAACTCCGGATCGGCGATCAGGGCCCGGCCCATGGCCACCGCGTCGCATTGTCCCTCGTCCAACAACTGTCGGGCGGTGTCCGGGTCGTTGATCCGGTGGCTGGCGATGACGGGGATTGTTACTTGCTGCCGCATGCCCTGCGCCAGATAACCGAAGACTCCGCGGGGGACCTTGGTGACGATCTGCGGGACCGGCGCCTCATGCCAACCGACGTTCACGCAAAGGGCATCAACCCCGCTCCCTTCAAGCTGTCGGGCAAATTCCTGCAGGTCCTTGCGCCCGAGACCACCGGGCATGAAGTCGTTTCCGTTCAGTCGCACCAGCAGCGGGAAATCCGTTCCGACCCGGCCCCGAACCGCTTTGACCACCTCGAGGCCGAATCGCATGCGGTTTTCGAGAGATCCCCCATAGTCATCGGTTCTGTGGTTGGTTAACGGAGAGAGAAATTCGCTGATCAGGTAGCCGGTTCCGGCCAGAATCTCGACCGCATCGAAACCGGCCTGCTGCACCCGGGCGGCGGCCGAGGCGAAATCCTCGATGAGGCGCGCAATCTCCTCTTCGCCGAGCTCCCGCGGGGTTTCCCCAGTCAGGCGCGAAGCGATGGGGGATGGCGCCACCGGCTTCTTGCCGCCAAGCAGCATGGAGTGATTGTAGCGTCCGGCATGGTTCAACTGGACCGCCGACCTGGCCCCTCCGGCCTGAATCGCGGCCGCCAGGCGGGACAGGCCCGGCAGATGCTCGTCCCGGTGAGCCCCGATATGCGCAGGGTGCGCGGACAGATCGTCCACCGAGGCGTAGCCGACGGTGATCATCCCCGCCCCTCCTTGGGCGCGCGCGGAATAGAATTCGACGAGACGATCTGTGACCTGGTAGTTCCTGGCCATGTTCAGGTGCATGGCCGGCATGAAAATCCGGTTTTTTACCGTCATGGTACCGATCTGAATGGGCTGAAACAACAGTTCGGGCATCGGCAGACTCCCTGTCAACTGGCGAGATTCATGGGAAAAAGGTGGTCGAGCTGTTCACGCAGTCCCAACCGGGTGAGGGACTCCGCCAGCAACTCCGGATTGGCCAGAAAATCCCTGATGAAAATGACTTCCGAGGCCTTGAGATAGGCGATGAAAGGGTCGTCCACCCTCCCCGGCAGTTTTTCCACCACCTGGGCGACTGACCACTCGACGGGAAATTCCCTGATCCGGGCGGCACGCTCGAGCAACTTGGTGGCGTAAAACAGAATGGTCTCCTCGAGGCTGTCGATGTATTCCCGGTGGCTGGGCCAGATGGTGAGTCCGCGCAACCGCCCCAGTTTGATCAAGGTCTCGCAATACGCCTCATAATTGCGGTACCGTCCGGAAAATGTTTCCAGATCGATGTCGAGCAGGGGGGCCTGAAAAATCCCTCTCAGCAGTACGTCGCCGGTCACGGCCCAGCGCTCATTGTAGTAGATCAGGTCGCTTTGTGAGTGGCCACCGCAACTCATGACAGAAAGCCCGAGGCTTTCCAGGCAGTCCGCCTCTTCGGCCACCTGCATGATTTCCGGCAGCGGCGGATAGATCTGGTTCTGTTTGAGGGTTGCCCGAAACCCTTCCACATAGCTGGGATCGAAACCACAGGCCAGCAGTTGCTCCTTCAGCCCCTGGTGGCGAAGGTCGCGATTTTGCAGCTTTTTGATGTCGATGCGCGGCAGATAGATTCGGGCGCTGGTCTTTTCCGCCAGATACCAGGCCAGGCCATAATGATCGACATGGCAGTGGGTAATAAAGACGTGGCGCAGTTGGTCGAGATCCAGATGGCTTTCGAGATAGGACCGCGCCTCGGGGGTATCCGGTCCGGTGTCGAAGAGAATCAGCTGGTCATTGATTTCGGTTGAATAGATGTGAACATCCCCCACCATGTAGGGGGTCGGAATGGTGTGCTGGTCCATGGGAAGGATCCGGCTTGCCCGGTTTTTCGCTCCGGGTCGGGATCCGGAGCGAAAAACCGGGCTACAGCTTAGAAGATGTATTTTTCGTTTTCGATGGCCGCGGCCGCCAGAGTGCGACGGGCCTGGAGCAGGCCGGTGGCGTCGAACTTGGTGAAGCGGCGGATGCCGGAAAGAATCATCAGCAGGGTATCCCCCTCCTCGACGTAAAAGGCTCCCCGGCGGGCCGCAGCGGCGAATTTCTCGGAGGACTCGAAAGCACAGACCTTGGCGACGGCCGCATATAACGCCTTCCGATTTTCGCTGGCCCCCTGATAGCCTTTTTCACAGCGCAGTACGGCACTCTCCAGGGCGTAAATGTGAATGGCCAGGTCGGCAGCAGCCAGGAGAATCTCCTGCTCATCCTGAAGTTTTTGCATGAATTTCTGCACCGCGGCCCCCGAAAGAATCAGGAATACGGTCTTGAGGTTCTTGACCAGGGCCTTTTCCCTTGCGAAAGGAACGCTCTCGTCGATTTCCTCGAAAGAAGGGGCCATGAGCGATTCGAACGCCTTCATCGCCTCCCGCTGCAGGGGCAGTTCACCCTTCATCGACTTGCGCAGAATCATGCCAGGGATGAGGAGTCGGTTGATTTCATTGGTCCCCTCGAAAATCCGGTTGATCCGCTCGTCGCGATAGTAACGCTCGGCGGGGTATTCGCTGACGAAACCATATCCGCCATGAATCTGCACCACTTCGTCCACGACGTTGGCGAGAACATCGCTGCAGTAGACTTTGGAGATGGCGCACTCGGGGGCGTATTCCTCGATCCCCTTCTGCACTTCATCGTAATAGTTGTCGATCCCCTTGTCGATGGTGGCCAGATTGTCGTCGATCAGCCCCGCCAACCGGTAAACCAGGGATTCCGCCGCGAAAATCTCCGCGGTCATGTCGGCCACCTTCTCCTGCATGGCGCCGAAGGAGGCGATTGGCTTGCCGAACTGCTTGCGGGTGTTGGCGTACTTGACCCCCTCGACCATCGCCATCTTGGCTGCGCCCACCACGGCCGCGCCCAGTTTGAAGCGACCGACGTTGAGGACGTTGAAGGCGATCTTGTGCCCCTTGCCGATCTCCCCCAGGACGTTCTCCACCGGCACCCTGCAGTTGTCGAGAATGATCTGGGTGGTCGAAGACCCCTTGATGCCGAGTTTCTTTTCCTCCGGGCCGACCACCAGACCTGCGAAATCCTTCTCCACCAGAAAAGCGGTGAAGTACTCCTTGTCGATCTTGGCAAAGACGGTAAAGAGATGGGCGAATCCGCCGTTGGTGATGAACTGCTTGGTGCCGTTCAGGATGTAATACCTGCCGTCGTCGCTCAACTGGGCAGTGGCCCGGGCGCCGAGGGCATCGCTGCCCGATTCCGGTTCCGTCAGGCAGTAGGCGGCGATCCATTCGCCACTGATGATCTTGCCGAGATATTTCTCCTTCTGCTCCTTGGTGCCGTAATAGACCAGTGGCAGAGTGCCAATCCCGGTATGGGCAGAATACGCGACGGAAAAGGCCCCGGAGGGGGCGATCTTCTCGACCACCAGGCTGCTGGTGACCTTGTCGAGGTCGAGTCCGCCATACTCTTCCGGCGCATCGATCATCAGCAGGCCGAGTTCACCGCATTTGCGCATGCCGTTCACAACGTGCTCGAACTTCTGCTGTTCGATCTCCTCGTTGTGAGGCTGGATGTCATTCTGCACGAACTGCTCGGTGGTCTCGGCGATGGAGCGATGCTCGTCACTGAAATCTTCAGGGGTGAACACTTCATCACAGGTCACTTCTGCTACTAGGTACTCTCCGCCTTTCAAAATTTTTCTGGTCATTTTTATTCCCTTTGCTCCTGATGAGTCATTCAAACCCGGTTTGAGACCCTGGTTACAGTAATTCGAAGATGCCAGCCGCCCCCAT
>CAZYXS010000052.1:0-20498 GCA_964650955.1 uncultured Desulfuromonadales bacterium
AGGCCGACCTTCTCAACCGCCTGCTGGAAGGTCTCGGTGACCACCCCGGGCTGCACCACCGCCACCAGGTTCTCCTCGTCGATCTCGAGGATCTGGTCGAGGCGCTCGGTGGAGAGGACGATCCCCCCCCTGGTCGGCAGCGAGCCGCCGGTGAAGCCGCTGCCGGCCCCGCGGGGGAAGACCGGGGTCTTCTCGGCGTTGGCCAGCTGCAGGATGCGGCTGATCTCCTCGGTGCTGCCGGGGTAGACCACCACGTCGGGGAGGAATTTCTGCTGGGTGGCGTCGTAGCTGTAGCAGATGCGGTCGGCGGTCTCGGTGGTGAGATTGGCGGCGCCGACGATCTGCTGCAGGGCCTGGAGAATACGGGACTCGAGCATACTCAATCCTTGTTCAGGTTGGGGTGACCACCGGCAGGACCGTGCCGCCATCGGGGATGATCACCGTGCGCGGCTGTGCCGGCAGCCTGTCATAAGCCATTTTCAGGGCCGCGTCAAGGTCGGCGGCCTTTTCCATCCCCATGGTGCGGGTCTGCACCTCGGTCAGTTCGCTCACCAGGATCACCCGGTAGCGCTGGGCCTTCATCAGGGTGGCGTAGGCGGTCTGGCCGTTGATCTCGTAGCGCTGCCGCAGGGCCGCCTCGAAGGGTTCCAGCTGCTGGTACTGGAACCAGTCGAAGAAGGTCGGATTGCCGAAACCGTCGGGGCAGGCGGCCAGCAGGATCAGGGTGCCGCCGGGGCGCAGGGCCCGCACCCCGTAATCCAGGGCCTTGTGGCTCTGGATGAAATTGATGTCCTTGGGGTGGCCGCCACAGGAGACGATGGCCAGATCGGCCGGCTGCTCCAGGGGGACGGCGTAGAGCTGCTCCACCATCCGGCAGGCCTGTACGTGGGCCGCCTCCAGTTCGCCGCAATAGACCGCCAGGATCTCCTTGGCCGGCGAGAGCACGGTGTTGAGCAGGAAATCCGGCTCCACCAGCCGCGCCGCCTCGAGGATCGCCTCGTGCACCGGGTTGCCGTCGAGGATGCCGGTGGCCGCCCCGGGATGCTTGCCGCCGACCTCCGGGGGGTTGAAGACGGCGAAGTGGGTGGCCATGCAGGTGGCGCGGGAGGCGACCCCCGGCACCAGCCCCTTGCGGCCGCCGCCGAAGCCGGCGAAGTAATGAAAGCCCGCGGTGCCCGTGACGATCACCCGGTCGGCCTCGCAGACCCGGCGGTTGAGACTCACCTCCAGGCCGCTGGAGGTGGTGCCAAGGGTCACCAGTTGCCCCGGGTCATCGCAATCATGGTCATAAACGGCGATGCGCCCGAACAGCGGGCCGAGGATCTTGCGGTGCTCTGCCTCGCTCTGCCGGCGATGAATGCCGAGGGCGACGACGATGGCGATATCCGCATCGGGAATGCCGAGGGTGTTGAGTTCCGCCACCAGCACCGGCAGGTAGTGCTCGCTGCCGGTGTAGCGGGTGATGTCGGAGGTGACGATCACCACCGATTCGCCGGGGCGCACGATCGCAGACAGAGGGGGGCAACCCGTGGGATTGGCTAGGGCTTGGCGCACCAGCTCGGCCGGGGAATCCGGCGCCGTCGGCAGGGCCGGGCGCAGCACCTGTCCTGCTGCGGCAGGACAGGTAAAACCCGATTGGCCGTACTTCAATCGTAGCGACTCCAAAGGTCACCTCGCAAGTCAGCATCTACAATCCTAACGGCATTGGTGCCGCAGTGCAACTGCCGCGGCGAACGGCGTTGACACCCCCCGGGGGGCCTGGGATACAATAATCCATTTTTGGGGAGGTTGCCAGTTGAAGCAGAAGACCATCTACAGCTGCCAGCAATGCGGCTACCAATCTCCCAAATGGCTGGGCAAGTGTCCCGACTGCAACCAGTGGGACTGCCTGACCGAAGAGATTGTCGCCCCTCCCGCCAAAGGCCGGGCCGCCGCTACGGCCGTGCCCGGCAGCCCGCCGCAGCGGCTGGTGGAGGTGCAGGTCACCGAGGAGGACCGCATCCGCTGCGGCATCGCCGAGTTCGACCGGGTGCTGGGGGGTGGGGTGGTTCCCGGCGGCTTCACCCTCATCGGCGGCGACCCCGGCATCGGCAAGTCGACTCTGCTGCTGCAGGCCGCCGACCGTCTGGCCTGCTGCGGCAAGGTGCTCTACGTCACCGCCGAGGAGTCGGCCCGCCAGGTGAAGCTGCGGGGGGGACGCCTCGGTGCCGGTGCCCCGGAGCTCTTCCTGCTGGCGGAAACCGCCCTCGAGACCATCCTCGAGCGGGTCCGGGAGCTCAAGCCGGCGTTCCTGGTCATCGATTCTATCCAGACCATCTTTACCGGCAGCCTCGAATCGGCCCCGGGCTCGGTGAGTCAGGTGCGGGAGTGCGCCGGCCGCCTGATGCACCTGGCCAAGGGAGAGGGGCTGCCGACCTTCATCGTCGGCCATGTGACCAAGGATGGCGCCATCGCCGGGCCGCGCATGCTCGAGCACATGGTCGACACGGTGCTCTACTTCGAGGGGGATCCGGGGCACCCCTACCGCATCCTGCGGGCGGTGAAGAACCGCTTCGGCTCCACCAACGAAATCGGCGTCTTCGAGATGCGCGAGCAGGGGCTGGCCGAGGTTTCCAACCCCTCGGAGCTGTTCCTCGCCGAGCGACCCCAGGGGGTGGCGGGTTCCTCGGTCGTCCCGTCGCTGGAGGGAAGCCGGCCGATCCTGGTGGAGTTGCAGGCGCTGGTTTCCGGTTCCTCCTTCGGCACGCCGCGGCGTACCACCATGGGGATCGACCACAATCGGGTCTCGCTGCTGGTGGCGGTGCTGGAGAAGAAGGTCGGGCTTTCGCTGCTGGCCCAGGACATCTTCGTCAACGTCGCCGGCGGGGTGCGCCTCGACGAGCCGGCGGTCGACCTGGGGGTGATGGCGGCGCTGGCCTCCAGCCACCTCAACAAACCGATTCCGGCCCGCACCATCCTCTTCGGCGAGGTGGGGCTGGCCGGCGAGGTGCGGGCGGTCTCCCGCCCCGAACTGCGGGTCAAGGAAGCGGCCCGGCTCGGTTTCGACCGCTGCCTGCTCCCGGCCGGCAACCTGAAGAACCTAGAGACCCCGGCGGGGATGGAACTGATTGGTGTGCGCAGCGCCGAAGAGGCCCTGGAAGGGCTGTTTGAGTAAGGCAGAATCCAGGAGTCAGAATCCAGAATTCAGAATGAATGCCTTAAAGGTTCTCTTCTGGCTCCTGACTCCAGGCTTCTGAATTCCTGAGGAGGGAACAAGGTGACCGACGAAAACGACAAACTGACCCATTTCGACGCCGAGGGGAAGGCGATCATGGTCGAGGTGGGGGAGAAGACCCCGACCCGGCGCATCGCCGTGGCCCGCGGCGAGGTGCTGATGCAGGAGGCGACCCTGGCGCGCATCCTCGACCGTCAGGTGGAAAAAGGGGATGTCTTCGCCATTGCCCGCATTGCCGGCATCATGGCTGCCAAGAAGACCCCGGAACTGATTCCCCTGTGCCATCCGCTGCTGCTGACCTCGGTGGCCATCGAGTTCTTTCCTCATCCCGGCGAAGGGCGGGTGGAGATCGAGGCGACGGTGAAACTCACCGGCACCACCGGGGTGGAGATGGAGGCCCTGACTGCGGTATCCACAGCGGCCCTGACCATCTACGACATGTGCAAGGCGGTGGACAAGGGGATGGTGATCGGCGCCATCCGCCTGCAGGAGAAGCAGGGGGGCAAGAGCGGTCATTACCGGCGGGATGAAGATTAAACGCTGTCTCTAATTGGCTCGGGAGATGCATGAACGTGACGGATAATCAGGTTTACGCCATTCGCAAGGAATTTCTGCTCCCCCTTGGAATCCTGCTGCTGCAGTCATTGGCGCTGTTCGTGATCTGCCTGGTGAAAGGGGAGCCGACGGCGAAAGTCGTCATACTCGGGGCGATCATCCTGCCCATCGCCGGCTTGTTCGTGGAGAGTGTCTTGCGGCGGGTGGAGGTTGCGGAGACGGGGGTGACGGTGTTCAAGGTGCTGCGCAAAAAGACTTTGCATTTCAGCGATCTGACGGCAGTGGAGACGGTCCAGGTGCGCAAGCGGGCGTTCCTGACCCTGAGCAGCGAGGAAGATTTCGTGATTCTCTCCAACGCCTATGCAGGCTTTCCAGCGCTGGTGCACAGCCTGCTGGCGCGGGTGCCGGAGGGGGTGATCAGCCCCGAGACCCGCCAAATGGCACAAAACCCGCCCCGAAAAAGCAGTGATATCGTTTCCTGCTGGGTGGGTGTGCTGCTGTTGGCCCTGATCCTTTACAGCCAGCTGGGCGGCCGATTCTAGTTGGTCCCTGAGGGCTGAGCATTGACTTGTCGGAACAATTCGTTTAATCTCGGTTAATTCAACACATCTGCAAGGGAGTTGTCATGGACCCGAAAAAGATAGAAGAATTTCGCCAGATTCTGCAGTCCCAGCTGGATGAACTGCTGCGCGAAGCGGGCAAGACGGTTTCGGAAATGACGGATGAAAAAACCAATTTCCCGGACCCCACCGACCGTGCCTCCCTCGAGTCCGACCGCAACTTCGAGCTGCGCATCCGCGACCGGGAGCGCAAGCTGATCATGAAGATCCGCGAAGCCATGGAGCGGCTCGACGATGGCGATTTCGGTATCTGCGAGAGCTGCGAGGAGGAGATCGGCGAGGCACGGCTGCGGGCCCGCCCGGTGACTACCCTGTGCATCGACTGCAAAACCGAACAGGAGCGCCAGGAAAAAATCGGCTAATTCAATTGGCGCGGCCAGGGATGGCCAAAGAGCCAGCATGTTTTGGGGGAAACATGAGCGGGGGGAGTCGCGGGCTGCTGGAACGGATGCTGGCACTCGCTGCCGGTGCCGGCCCGGTGCCGGCCCGCATGAAACAGTTGTTGACCTGTCTGGTCGAGGAGTTGGAACTGGCCGACGGCCAGGTTCTGCTCCTTGGCGCCAGTCAAGGACACTTTGGTGAAGTCTTGACCGCCCGCGGTTCCGAACTTCTGACACCTTGCCACATCCCCTTCGAGCAGACCCCTGCGGCTGCCGTATTCACCGAGCAGCGACCCCTCCAGCAGGACCTGCAACTGCATCTCCCCCTTGCCGCCGGTGAAACCATTCACGGATTGCTCTCCCTCCAGTTTGCCTCCGCCCAACAGCTGCCTGACGATACCCTCCTCCAACTGAACCGGTTTGCCGGCCTATTGGCCCAGCAGGCGGAAATGCTGCAACTGCTGCGGGAGCGGGAGGCACATTCTGCCGATTTGCGACAACTGCAGTTGCTCACCGAGGAAAACGAGCGCAAGTACCGGGAGCTTTCCCTGCTGCACCGGGTTTCCCTGGCCATGCACGGCACCCTGCGCCTCAACCAGTTGATCCATCTGGTGCTTTCTGCCGCTACGGTTTCCGATCAGGGCTGTTTCGAACGGGCCATGCTCTTCACCCTCAATCCCCGCACCGGCATGCTGCAGGGGATGCTTGGGGTCGACCGCGCAGCGGCCGCCATGGTGCTCCCCTCAAACTGGGGGACCCTCGCCTGGGAACGGCTGCACCTGCCCGCCGAGGTGTTGGCGGCGCAGCGGGGGACCGAGCTGAGTCGGCTGGTGATGCAACAGCGTCTCACGACCCTGGAGGAAGACAATCCCCTGGCCCAGGCGCTGCAGCGGGGGCGGGTGGTATTCGTTCGCCCGAGCGGCGAAAAGAGCGCGGCAGTACAGGCCGCCGAGCGAGCCCTTGGTTTAAGCACCTACGCCTGTGCGCCTCTGGCCGGCCGCGAGCGTCCGCTGGGGGTGCTGGTGGTGGACAGCCCGGAGATGGAGCGGGGGATGACGGCAGACTGCCTGCGCTTCCTGCAGCTTTTCGCCAGCCAGGCCGGCAGTGCCATGGAGAACTCCATGCTGCTGCACCGGCTGGAAACCGCCCATAAGGATCTGCGGGACACCCAGGAGCGGCTGATCCAGGGGGAAAAACTGGCGGTCCTCGGAGAGATGGCAGCTTCCATCGCCCACGAGCTCAAGACCCCCCTGGTTTCCATCGGGGGGTTCGCCGCCCGCCTCAAACGCAGCCTGCCCGAGGGGACCACCGAGCAGGAGTATGCCGCCATCATCAACCGTGAAAGTCTGCGCCTGGAGGAGATGCTCGGCAACATCCTCGGCTTTTCCAAGCGGCAGATGCTCTGCTTCAGCCAGTGCCTGCTGCGGGACATCGTCGAGGAGGCCCTCTCCCTGGAGGCCAACGCCCTGGCCCTGAACGGCATCCTGGTGCAGCGCCGGTATGCGCCGGAGTCGCTGCAGTTGCAGGGGGATGCCCAGAAACTGCGCCAGGTGCTGCTCAACGTCATCGCCAACGCCCGCCAGGCGATGCAGGGTGGGGGAACCTTGCGGGTGGAGTTGCGGGCCGCCACTCTGCGGGGGGAGCCGGCGGTGGAGGTAGCGCTGGAGGACACCGGCGGCGGCATCCCGCCGGAGCTGCGCCAGCAGGTATTCACCCCCTTTTTCACCACCAAGGAGCAGGGAACGGGACTGGGCCTGGCCATCTCCCAGCGCATCGCCGCCCAACACAACGGCGAACTGATTATGGAAGAAGGCGAACTGGGCGCCCGGGTCGTCCTGCGGCTGCCGGTGGCGGGTTAAGGTGGCATTGACAAACGCCAGGCAGTTGGTTAATCTGACGGCATTTTTCGGGGCTGTAGCTCAGCTGGGAGAGCGACGCGTTCGCAATGCGTAGGTCGTGAGTTCGATCCTCATCAGCTCCACCATTCATCCCGGACCTGCGAGCAGCAGGTCTGTCAAAAAGGCAAGCCCAGGGTCCGTGAGCCAGTCCGCGGAGCCTGGGCTTTCGCTTTTCTGATTTTTGCGCCAAAAAATCGACACGGTGTCAAACTATCGGATTGATTATATTCCGGGCACAGGTTATGATTGCCCCCGTTTCTACGCATAAAATCACCCCGCAGCCCGGGTGCCGGAGGCGCCGGGCCGGGGCGGGTTTCATCATTCACCGATAGAAAGGGGCTGGGAGCCATGCCCGATTCCATGCGCAGCATTTTGCTGGTCGATCCGGACCGTACCGCCCGTGAGGGGCTGGCGGTCATGCTCCGCAAGAAGATCGAGTGCGTCGTGCTGGAGGCGCACAACCCGGCCGAGGCCTTGAACCTGCTGGGCAAGGAGGAGGTGTCGCTGCTGATCACCGACCTGTTCCTGCCCCGCAAGGAAGGGTTGGACCTGCTGCGCAAGGCCCAGGAGGTCTCCCCCGAGACGGCCACCATCGTCGGCGTTCCCTACGGCGACCGCGACTCTCTGGTGGAGGTGCTCAAGGCCGGGGCGGTGCTGTACATCAATTCCCCCTACGATTTCGACGAGGCGGTCATCGCCACCGCCCGCGGCCTGGCGCATCAGGAGATGATGCAGCAGCGCACTCCGCGGACGGCCGGCATCCGCAAGAGCGAAGGTTTCCACGGCATCATCGGCCAGACCCAGAAGATGCAGAAGCTGTTCGGTCTGATCGAAAAGGTGGCCGACGATCTCAACAGCACGGTACTCATCCAGGGGGAGAGCGGCACCGGAAAGGAGTTGGTGGCCCGCGCCATCCACGCCTTCAGCCCCCGCAAGGGGAAGAACTTCGTGCCGGTCAACTGCGCGGCGATCCCCGAGGATCTGCTGGAGAGCGAACTGTTCGGTTACGTCAAGGGGGCCTTTACCGGCGCCAACCAGTCGAAGATGGGGCGGATCCAGTACGCCGACGGCGGGGCGCTGTTTCTCGACGAAATCGGCGATATGAAACCGGCGCTGCAGGCCAAGCTGCTGCGGGTGCTGCAGGAGAAGGAGTTCGAACCGGTCGGCGGGGTCAAGCCGGTGTCGGTGGATGTGCGGGTGATTGCCGCCACCCATCGAAACCTGGAGCAGGGGGTCAAGGATGGCAACTTCCGCGAGGACCTCTACTATCGCCTCAGCGTCATTCCCCTGAACATCCCGCCTTTGCGGGAGCGGCGGGAGGATATCCCGGTACTGATCGACAAGTTCGTCAAGGTATTCAACCGGGGCAAGCGTCATCCCCTGGTGGGGTTCACCCCGGAAGCGATGCAGCATCTGGTGGCCTATCCCTGGCCGGGGAACGTGCGGGAATTGGAAAACCTGGTGCAGCGCATGGTCATTCTGCACGGCGGCGGGGCGGTGGGGGTCCATGACCTGCCGGAGAAATATCTCCAGGCGGATCTGCCGTTGCCTGCAGTGCCCGAATCTCCCTCACTGGGGGCCGCACCGGAGGTTCCCGACATGCTGTCTGAGGGGGGGGTCGATTTCAACGCCCTGGTGAGCGATTTCGAGGGGCGGCTGATTCTGGAGGCCCTGGCCAAAGCGGGGGGCAACAAGAAGGAGGCCGCGAAGATGCTCAACCTCAAACGCACCACCCTGATCGAAAAGATCAAGAAGAAACAGCTCGAAGATGCCTGAAACGACAACGGCCGGCCCCCCTGGGAGCCGGCCGTTGTCATTTGGGCATGTGCGCCCGCGCCTTGGCGAGGATCTCGTCGGGCTCGGCCGGCGTGATGAGAATATCCCGGGCGCCGTACTTGACGGCCTGCAGCACGGCGTTGCGGGTCCATTGGGCCCCCCCGACGACCAGTGGGACCTTGGCTCCCAGGGTCGACTGGGCCTTGATCAGGGCCGCCAGTTGACGCTCACCCACCTCGCGTAGCAGCACGAAGGCCCCGGCGACGGTGCGCCCTTCCGTCGCTTCGCGAATGCTCCCCTGCATGGTCATCGTCTTGGCCTCAAATCCTCCCTGCCGCAAGGGTTCCGCGACTTTTTCCCCTTCTTCCATCTGCTCGGCCATGATCAGCACCATGCCAGGGGATTTTCGCGCGGATGGTGGTGCCACGCTGGCGGTTTCCTGGGCCTGGGAGCTCTTTTCGGCAACGCCGGTTGGCGCCGCGGGCGAAACCTTGGCCGTGGCCTTGGCCGGCGCCTCTTGTCCCGTTGCCTCTTGTTCCGGTGCCGGCGGAGTCAATCCCAGCACCGGGCAGGGGATGAGGATTTCCATGTGGGCCAGATTTTCTCCGGCCAGGCTGATGGCGGTGCGGGAGAGATAGAAGTGCGCATCGATCAGGGACGTTTCCGGAGGGGCCCCTGGGTCGGGATTCAAGGGGGCGACGCTGGTTTTTTTGAAATGGGTCTTGCGGGAGAATTTCTCCAGAAAGACCGAGGTGTAGACGCCGGCAATGATGTTGGCGATCTCGCCGAAGGCATCGGCCACTTCGCCATCGAAAACCTGTTGCTGGCGCCGGTTGGCGATTTCCTCCTCGGGCAGCAGAATGAGGGTGGCGCCGAGTTTGATGGCGCTGTCGAGGGGGAGGACGATGTGGGCGGTATTCTGGACTTCGCCCGAAATGGCCAGGCAGGCCAGGGCGCTGACACCGGAGCGGAGGGCAAGGTAGTCGGCGGTGGTGGCGAACTCGCCCCGGTGGGGGGTGCAGCCGAACTCCTGCCCGAGCAGGGCGCTGACTTCCTCGGTAATGCGCCGCAGAGCCAGGTTCAGGGTTTCGTCGATGAAGGCCTGTTTGCTCATGGGGTAATTTCGATTAGAGGTTCGGGCGGAAGCGGACTTCCACCAGAAACTGGTGGTCGATCAGGTCGAAGGGGACGCCGATCCCCCGGGCGCCGGCCAGGGTGTTGATGCTGTAGCTGCTGCCGGAGATGGCGGTGGGGATGGAGATATCCAGGCGGGTCCCCTGTCGGGCCAGGGAATGCTTCAGCCCCCCGGCCACCATGTTGGCCACTTCCCCCAGGGCGTCCTGGATGTCCTCCAAAGTGGCGGCATCCTTGCTGCCCAAAAGAGCGCAGGTGATGGCGCGAGCGGCGGCATCCGGGCAGTGCAGGTAGAACATCCCCGTGAGGTCTCCGGAAAAGCCGAGCATGCTGGAAACGTGATGTTCGAAGTGATTGGTCGTCTGCCAGCGGGGAGTCCGCGGGCTGGTGTCGAGGAGAATCATGGTTTCGAACACTTCGCGGGTGGCGCTGACGATATGGTGATCCAGTTCCAGCATGTATCCTTCGGGTTTGGCCCGCTCCCTCAATTCAGTTTTTCGATCTGCAATTCCACCAGGAATGTTCCGGCAGGAATGGCAAAGGGGATGATTTCGCTGCGTCCCGGCGTGGTGCAGTCGACCCGGTATTCCTTGCCGCAGACCGTGGAAGGGATGGACAGCTTGATGTCGGCGCCCTGGGCGCTGAGCCGATGCTTGATGCTGCCGCCGAGCATGTTGGCCAGTTCGCCGAAGGCATCGCGGACATCGTCATCCAGGTCGTTGACCTCCATGCCGAGAAAACTCCCGGTGATGGCCAGGGCGACTTCCGTGGAGGCATGGATGGCGAGCATGCCGCGGTACAGCCCGGCCATGCCGACCATCCCCGAGACGCTGCAGGAAAAAGCCCTGAAAGGCTCGGACTGGGCGGTCTGGGGGACAGCCTCGAGCATGATCATGGTGGCGAAGATCTCGGTCGTGGCGTCGATGATCAGGGCGCTGTGGTCCACAGAGTACTCCCTCAGAACAGGGGATCGAGAGTTTCCCGGACCTGGTCGGGGGTAAAGGGCTTCTTGATGCTGCCCGCAGCCCCGAGGGACTTGGCTTCCGCCAGGATGTCGGCACCGGCCTCGGTGGTGATCATCACCACCGGGATCTGGCGCAGGTCGTCCCGGCCGGCCTTGGCCCGCAGGAATTCCATGCCGTCCATGTTGGGCATGTTGATGTCGCTCAGGATGACGTCCACCTTCTCGCGGCCGAGCAGTTCGAGAGCCTCGGCGCCGTCTCCCGCTTCGAGAATGTCGCCGCAGTCGAGGCCGGCCTGACGCAGGGAACGGGTGACGATCTTGCGCATGGTGTTGGAGTCATCGATGATCAGAACACGTTTGGCCATGGGTTATCTCCTTGGATCCGGATGAAGCCGGGGGGTCAGAAGTTTTCGAATACCTGGGACAGGGTGGCGAATTCGAGGTTGACGTCGAGCAAGACCTGGGCCAGTTCTTCTTCGCCGATGGGAAAATACTGCTGGTAATTGTCGGCCAGGGTGTACTGCATGCTGTCGCTGCCGGTGCCGTAGCCTCCCAGCATGGCGATGATGTCCCCCAGATGAACGGCGAAGGTAAGGGCGCGGTGCTCTTCGGCAGCCCGGGCAGGCTGATGGTGGTGGCGGATGACCTCCTGCAGGGCCGGCGGGAGTTTCCAGTGCCGGGCCAGTTCGTAGCCGACCTGGGCGTGATCCGTTCCGATCAGGCCGCACTCGGCGAGCAGGTAGTCGGCCGATTCGCCGCTGCCGATCTTGGCCAGCAGCTGGGTGGCGCTGCCCTGGAGGAACTGGGAGAGGACGGTCTTGCCGATGTCGTGCAGCAGCCCTCCGGTAAAGGCGGCGTCGGGGGCACAGCAACCGCGGCCGTACCTGGCCACGGCGCGGGCCGCCAGGGCGCTGAACAGGTTGTGCCGCCACAGGGCGAATTCCTCCCCTTCGTAGCCGGACAGGGCCTTGGTGAACAGGGAGCCGGTGCTGGAGGAAAGGGCCAGGCTCACCACCACCCGGCTGCCAACGAAGACCACCGCACGGTCGACGGAGACGATGGGTTGCACCGGGCGGTACATGGGTGAGTTGACCACCTTGAGCAGGCGGGCGGTCAGCGGGGCATCGTGCTTGACGATGCGGATGATATCGTCCAACTCGAAGTCGTCCCGGGCGGTGACTTCGAGCAATTGGGCCACGCTCGGCGAGAGCAGCGGGGTGTCGAGAATGGCCTTCTTGACGCTCTCTTTCTGCCAGGGCTGCAGCATGGGCGAGCCTCCTAAAGTTTCCAGTCCGGGCGTCCGGGAGAGGAGAGGAGCACCTCGCCGGTGTTGACCAGGGCGGTCACGGTGCGACAGATGGTCCCCTCCACATCTTCGGCGATGATCCGCAGGCCGTATCCCTGCAGGATCGACCGGACGGCCTGGACGTTGCGGCGGCCGATGTTGAAGGTGTCGTTGAGACTCATGACGCTGGCCCCGCCGGCCATTTTGACGAACATTCCCTGGCCGCGGGGGGCGCAACCCATAAAGGTCATTTGTTGCAGCAGCAGCGGCAGGCCGGTGTCGGCGAAGTAGCCGGGGCGTTCCTGGGCGCGGGTGGGATTGACCTGGGCTTCGGGCAGGGCGATGTGGATCATGCCGACGGTACGGGTGCGCGGATCGAGGAGCACCACGGCGACGCAGGACCCGAGTGCGTAGGTCTTGACGGCCCCCCCGGGGGTATTGGTGGCCCCGTATTCACCGATGCCCAGCACCAGTTGAGTCATGGACGCCCCTCCTCCAGCAGCCGCAGCACCGCTGCGGCCATCTGATCGAGGGGGACCAGGCGCTCGGCGCCACCCCGCTCGAAGGCTACCCGGGGCATGCCGAAAACCACCGAACTGGCTTCGTCCTGGGCGAGGGTGCGACCGCCCGCCCGGCGCAGGGCGCAGAGGCCGTCGGCGCCGTCGGCGCCCATGCCGGTGAGAATCAGGCCGATGGCCCGCGCTCCGGCCTGGAGGGCCACCGAATGCAGCAGCACATCGACGGAGGGGCAGTGGCCGCTGACTTTTTCCCCTGGCGCGCAATGCACTTCGAAGCCGTTGCCTTTACGGGCCAGGCGCAGGTGTTGACCGCCGGGGGCCAGCAGCACCCGCCCCGGCCGCACCTCATCCCCGTGCGCGGCTTCTTTGACCTCCAGGGCGCAGAGCTGATGGAGTCGCTCGGCGAACATGCGGGTGAACCCGGCGGGCATGTGCTGGACGATCAGGATCGGCGGCATGGCGGCCGGAAGCCCTTCGACCAGGCTGCGGATGGCTTCGGTACCGCCGGTGGAGGCGCCAATGGCGATAATCCGCTCACTGGTATTGGCCGGCAGGGGTGCCGGGCGTTGGTAGGCGGCTGGGGATTGCAGCCCGCCACGGTTTCTCCAGGTGGACACATCCACCATGGCGGCGGTTTTGATTTTGGCGCGCAATTCTCCCAGAATTTCGCCGACGCCGAATCCATTGGCGCCGCTGGGCTTGGCGACGAAATCGACGGCCCCGGCTTCCAGGGCGCTCAAGGTTACCTGTGCGCCCCGCTGGGTCAGGCTCGAAACCATGACCACCGGCAGGGGATACTGGGGCATCAGCCGGCGCAGGAACTGCACCCCGTCCATGCGGGGCATCTCCACATCCAGGGTCAGCACATCGGGGCTGAGGGCAAGGATCTTGTCCCGCGCTTCGTAGGCGTCGATGGCCGTTCCAACGACCTCGATGCCGGGGTCGGCGGCCAGCCCCTGGCTCAGCACCTGGCGTACCAGGGCTGAATCGTCGACGATCAGGACGCGGATCGGCCGGGCCATCAGGGACGCTCCTTGCGGTAACTGGCTGGTTGCAGGTAGCGGAACAGGGTCTGCTCGCGACCGAGAGTTTCCGAATGACCGATGAACAGGTAGCCTCCCGGCTCCAGGGCCTGGTGAAACTTGCGTACCAGGGTGTCGCGGGTGGGCTGGTCGAAGTAGATCATCACGTTGCGGCAGAAGATGATCTGAAACGGCTGTTTGAAGGGGAACAGCGGATTCATCAGGTTGAAACGGCGAATGGTCGCCTCCTGGCGCAGTTTCTCCGCCGCCTGGTACTGGCCTGGTCCGACTTTGCGGAAATACTTGCTCCGCCACTCCGGCGGCAGGGCGGCCAGGCGGTCCTCGCTGTAGATTCCTTCCCGGGCCTGGGCGAGGGCGCGCAGGGAGATGTCCGTGGCCAGCAGCCCCGCCTGCCAGCGGCCGTAATTGGCGCCGAAGAACTCCTGCAGCAGAATCAGCAGCATATAGGCCTCCTCTCCCGAGGAGCAGCCGGCGCACCAGATACGCAGGTCGCGGCGGCCCGATTTTTCCAGGGCCGCCGTCACTGCCGGCAGGGCGGTTTGCAGCAGGTAGTCGAAGTGGTCCTTCTCCCGGTTGAAATAAGTGTGGTTGGTGCTGACCCGGTCGATCAGGTCGCTCAACCCAGTTTCTCCCGGTTCGTTGACCAGAGCCTCGTAGTAGTCGCCGAAGTTGCCGAAACCTCCATCGCGGATGGTCTTCTGCAACCGGCCCACCAGCAGCGAACGCTTCTGCTCGGTCAGGTGGATGCCGAAGCGGTCGTAGATCAACCGGCGCATCTGCTCGAATTCCCGGTCGCTGATGGTCATCAGGGTATCATTCATGGTAACGCGCAAATGTCTCGGGTCAATAGCGACCGAATTCCTGGTCGTCCAGGTCGATCACCGGGCGAGCCTTGGTGGCGGCCGTCGGCGCCGGCGCCGGCAGATTGCCCCACCCGGTCTCCGGGCTGGCCGCGGTCCTGGCCGCGGGCCGGGGAGAGGGCTGGAGTGGGGCGGCGGCTTGGCCGCGCCTGTCGCGCAGGGTGAAGCGGGCCAGCATGTCCCGCAATTCCACCACCTGGCTGGAGAGCTCTTCGGCCGTGGCGGCGATTTCTTCGGCATTGGCGGTATTCTGCTGGGTGACCTGGTCAATCTGACTCAAGGCCTGACTGGTTTGCGAGACCCCTTCCGATTGTTCGCCGGCGGCGGTGGCGATTTCGGTCACCAATCCTCCGACCTGGTCGACCACCCGGACGATCTCCTGCAAGGCCGCTCCGGTCTGGTCGGCGACCTGCATTCCCCGCTCGGTGCGGGAGACGGTCCCCTCGATCAACTCCGCGGTCTCCTTGGCCGCCTTGGCGCTGCGGGCGGCGAGGTTGCGCACCTCCTCGGCCACCACCGCAAAGCCCTTGCCGTGAACCCCGGCGCGGGCGGCTTCCACCGCGGCGTTGAGGGCGAGCAGATTGGTCTGAAAGGCGATCTCGTCGATGACCTTGATGATCCGCAGGGTGTTTTGCCCCGAGGCGCCGATGTCGCGGATGGCGGCGATCATCTCGCCGACCTGCTCGTTGCCTTTGTTGGCGGCCTTACAGGCCGCGCTCGCCAGTTGGGTGGCCTTGCCGGCATTGGCGGCGCTGGAGTGAATCTGGGCGGCGATCTGGGTCATGGAGGCGGCAATTTGCTCCAGGGAACTGGCGGTTTCCGTCGCCCCCTGCGACAGGGACTGACTGGAGTCGGAGACCTGAATGCTGCCGCCGGCGATCTGTTCGCTGGCGGCCTGGATGCGGCCGACCATGGCGTTGAGATCGTTGCCGAGGGTGCGCAGGGCGCTGCGGATGGCGTCCCGTTCGTCCCGCGGGGTGGCCGTGAAGGTGAGATCCCCCTTGGCCAACCGCTGCAGAGCGGCGATGGTCTCATGCTGGAGGTTGTCGGCCAGGGCGTCGAGGCTTTTGGCCATGGCGCCGATTTCGTCCTGGCGCTGCAGGTTGAGGCGCACATCGAGGTGTCCCTGTTCCAGATCCTGCAGGGCCCGCACCGCCTGCCCCATCGGCCCGGCGATGCTGCGAGCGCTGAGCCAGCCGAGCAGCAGCGCCGCCGTCACCCCGACCAGGACCGCCGCGGCCATCAGGGTGCGGCTGGTGGTCGTGAGGCTGTCGCCCTTGGCCTGGGCCTGCTTGGCCAAGCCGGCACTGAGCTCGCTGAGCTGGTCCAGCAGGGCCTCGGAGGCCTCGTAAGTCCGTTTTTCCGGACCGAAGGCAATGGCGAGCGCCTGGTCGAGGCGCTTGATGTCCTCCTGCACGTAGGTCAGGGCGGCGACAAAAACCTCTTCGATGGCGGCCAGGGTCGGCTTGACCTCGGCGCTGAAGAGAGCCCGGGCGGCCCCCGCATTGCCTTGGGCCAACAGTGCATTGATCCGCGCCCCCAGTCCGTGGAGCTTTTCGTGGGGGGCGTTGAACCTGCCGAGCAGATCCCGGAAGGCGGGGTCGTCAGTGGTATAGCCGGTCATCCACTTGCCCAGGCCGCACAGGGTCGGATCGAGCTGGCCGGTAAAAGGACGGCCGGCCTGGATGGCCATGTCCAGCGTCCCGACCCACTTGACATGGTCGAGCTGGCGGGCGACCAAAATGGTTTCCAGGGCCTGCACCTGATCCAGTTTCACTGTGCGGGCCAGGTCGAGGAGCTTTTCATGCTCGATTTTCCACTGGTTCCAGGCGGTTTTCATCTGGCCGTAAAGGGCTTTTTCCTCGGCGCTCAGGGGCAGGGCCTGGTACCCCTGGTCGGCAGCATCGAGTTTTTTCCACAGTTCGGGAATGGCGGCCAGCAGTTCCTGGCGCTCACGGTAGCTGAGCGAAGGGTTGATCAGCTTGCGCTCCACCGCCAGCAGTTCGTTGCGGTATTCCATCAGTTCGCCCAGAGTCTGCCGCACGGGCAACCGCAGGTCCGTCACGGAGGTCAACCCCTGGGCCACCTTGCCGATCCCGTACCAGCCCACCCCACCGACCACGGCACAGATCAGCGCCACCAGCCCGAAGGCCCCCAGCAGTTTCTTGTAGATGGTCATGATTCCCTCCTCAGCGATTCAAGGGTTTCCCAGAAATTCAACGCACCCCGCGGCCGTTGAGATAGGGTCCGTAGGCCTTGTCTTCCTGCTTGATGTGGTGCAGCAGCCAGCTTTTGAGGAAATTGAACAGGTCGCTGGAGATAGAGGCGGTTCCCTGGGCCAGTTTGGCCTTGAACTCGCCCACCTGACGCACCAGTTCGGCATGGGCGGCCAGGTGCTGTTCGGTGCCGGGATAATCGTGCTTGCGCATCATGCGCTCCTCCTCGGCGAAATGCAGCTGGGTGTAGCTGACCAGGGATCCGAGAATCTCCTCCAGCACCTCGTGGCCCTTGCCCGCCTTGAGGGCGGAAAAAAGCTGGTTGACCAGGTCGACCAGGCGTTTGTGCTGCTGGTCAATGAGGCGGATGTTGACGCTGAGACTGGCATCCCAGCGAATCAGGTCCATGCCTTTGCCCATCTCCACCAAGGGCCCAGCCTGAGGCCCCAAGTCGGCACCTTTACTGAAAGCCTGCAGCAATTGGCGCAACTGTCCGGCCTGGTCGGCCAGGTCGACGGCCGCAGCGGCGCACTCCTCGGCATGAGCGGTGTTGAGTTGGGTGGCCTGGTCGATCTGCCCCAGGCCGATATTGATCTGGGCGATGCCCTGAGCCTGCTCGTTGCTGGCCACGGCGATCTGGCTGGCGAGCTCGGTTACCTGGGTGATGCCGCCAACGATCTCGTGCAGCGCGGTGGCGGTCTGGTCGGCGATGGCGGCACCGTTGGCGACTTTCTGCATCGAACCTTCGATCAGTTCCGCCGTTTCCCGGGCCGCCCGGGCGCTGCGGGCGGCAAGGTTGCGCACCTCTTCGGCCACCACGGCGAAACCCTTGCCGTGCACCCCGGCGCGGGCCGCCTCGACGGCGGCGTTCAGAGCCAGCAGGTTGGTCTGAAAGGCAATTTCGTCGATGACCTTGATGATGCGGGAAATATTCTGACTGGCGGCATTGATCTCGTCCATCGCTTCCACCATGGTCCGCATCTGGCCGCTGCCCCGCTGGGCGGCCTGGAAGGCCTGGCCGGCGATCGCGCTGGCGGTAGTTGCATTGCGTGCGCTATCCCGGGTCTGGGAGGCCATCTGTGTCATGGAGGCGGAGATTTCCTCAAGGGAGCAGGCCTGCTCGGTGGCCCCCTGGGAGAGGGTCTGGCTGGCCCCGGCGACCTGGTTGGCGCGCCCGGCGATCTGGGCGCTGGAGTGCTGGATGCGGCCGAACAGCTGGCCGAGGGTGGTGGTCATGGTGCGCAGGGCCTTGCCGAGCTGATCCTGGTTCGAGGCCAGGGCCGCCTGGCGCTCCAGGTCGCCGGCGGCGATGGCGCCGGCCAGAGAGGTATGGTCGCGCAGGGTCGAGACCATGTTCTCCAGCCCCGTTTTTAGCTGGGCCAATTCCCGGGCGAAATGCCCTTCCAGACGCACATCGAGATTGCCCCGGCCGATTTGCTCGGTGTAGCCGGCCATCAGTTGTAGGGGCCGAATGATGCTCTGGGCCAACCACCAGGTCAGGGGGAGCACCAGCAGCGCCAGAGCCGCCAGCAGCATCCAAAGAAAACGCGGTTCGCCGCCGCAGACCCCGGCCAGGGCGGCAAAGGTCAACTGCAACAGGGTCAACGCAACGATGCGGGCACGCACAGAAAGGGACGACAACATTGGGGACCTCCGCAAGGGGTAGAACAACCATGCCGCAGCACGAATGAAACGGCCGGCCGGATCAGACCGCGAGCGTCCCCTCAACCTGGGACTCGTACAGCAGTTTGCCTGCATCCAGGATGATCTTGACCTCCTGGCCGATCTTGCCGATCCCCTGGATGTAGCGCCCGCTGGGGGTGCTGGTGCGGGGGGGCGGTTCGATCTGCTCGTCGGGGATGTCGGCCACCTCGTTGACCTTGTCCACCACCAGGCCGACGGCGATCTCCCGCACATGCACCACGATGATGCAGGTGCGCTCGTCGTAGGGACGGTCGGGCAGGTGGAAGCGGGCGCGCACGTCGATGACCGGAATCACCTTGCCCCGCAGGTTGATCACCCCCCGCACGTAGGCGGCCATGTCCGGAACTTCGGTGATCTTCTGGATGCCGATGATTTCGGTGACGTGGCGGATCTCCAGGGCATAGTCCTCGCGGTCGATGCGGAAGGTGAGGAACTTCCCCTTCTGGCTGTCCTCGGTGGCGAGTTGGTCGTCGGTCGCAAGCGGATGCAATTGACTCATCATTGGCTCCTTGGCGAACTGGGGGCCGCCGCAACGGCCGGATAAGGAATGATATTCAGACCGCCCGGGCCAGTTCGGCCCGTTCGGCGTCGATCAGGGGGGCAACGTCGAGAATCAGGCAGACTTCGCCGTTGCCGAGAATGGTGCAGCCGGAGACGCAGCGGACGTTGCCGATGTAGTCGGACAGCCCCTTGATGACCGTCTGCTGCTGGCCGAGGATTTCGTCCACGAACAGGCAGGCGCCGCCGTCCTGATTCTCGAGCAGAATCAGGATGCCGTCGGTCAGTTCCCGGGAATCGGGCTCCTGGTCGAGCACCTCGTGCAGGCGTCGCACCGGGTAGAACTTGTCCCGCACCCGCGCCAGTTCCTGGCCGTCGGGGGGGATGGTGATCTGCCCGGCCTGGGGCCGGAAGGCCTCGCGGATGGCCAGGGTCGGCACGATGCAGCGGGTGGCGCCGACCCGCACCATCATGCCGTCGATGATCCCCAGGGTCAGGGGGATGCGCAGGGTGAAAGTACTGCCTCGCCCGGGGCGGCTCTGCACCTCGATCTTCCCCTTGATCTTCTCCACGTTCTGCTTGACCACGTCCATGCCGACCCCGCGGCCGGAGACATCGGTGACCTGGTCGGCGGTGGAGAAGCCGGGAAGGAAGATGAGGTTGGCCACGACCTTGTCGGAAAGCTCGCTGCCGTCCCCCTCGAGCAGTCCCCGGCTCGCTGCCTTGGCCAGGATCTTCTCCCGGTTGAGGCCGCGCCCGTCGTCCTCGAGGGTGATCCAGACCTCCCCCTCCTCATGGCGGGCCGAAAGCCGCACCACCCCTTTTTCCGGCTTGCCCGCATTGCGGCGCTCCGCGGGGGCTTCGAGGCCGTGGTCGAGGGCGTTGCGCAGCAGGTGCACCAGGGGGTCGGTGATGGTTTCGATCACCGTCTTGTCCAACTCGGTCTCCTCGCCGGTCAGCACCAGCTCCACTTTTTTGCCCGATTTCATCGACAGGTCGTGCACCAGACGGATCATGCGCCGGAACAACCCGGAGACGGGGACCATGCGAATGGTCATGGCCAGTTCCTGCAGCTCCCGCACCAGCTTGTTCATCTGCTGGGCGGCCTTGCTGAAGCTTTCCAGCTGCAGCCCCTCGAGGTCGGGGTTGTGGATGAGCATGTTCTCGGCGATGACCATTTCGCCGATGAGGTTGATGAGGATATCCAGCTTCTCCAGGTCGACGCGAATGTCCTGGCGCTTGGAGCCGTTTTTGCCGTCGACCGCCGCCGGCGCCCCCTTGGCCAGTGCGGCTTGAGGGGGCGTCGCAGGGGGGGCAAGCGGGGCCGGGGCGGCGGGCGGCGGGGCCTTTGTGGATTCAGCAGTCGACGGCGCCGCCGACTGGGCGGGCGGCTGCGCCAGGATCTGCAGGGTGGCCAGGTAGTTGGCCAGGCCGTCAATGCGCGCCTCTTCGCCGCGGCCAAGGGCGCCGAGAGCGTTCCGCAAAATATCGAGCATGGCCAGCAACTGCTCGGCCAGGGCCTTGTTTTGATAATCCCCGCGGGTTTTGGCCCCTTCGAGCAGACTTTCCATCTGGTGGCTCAGGCGTTCGAGGTCGCCGTAGCCGAGAAAGCCGCTATTGCCCTTGAAACTGTGCATGTCCCGAAACAGGGCGGCCAGCAGGTCGGCATCGGCCTTGCCTTCGCTCCATTGCAGCAACCGCTGCTCTGCGGCCTGCAGCAATTCGTCCCCTTCCTGAATGAAGCGTTCCACCATCTCCGGGGTGTTGGCGAGGTCGAAGAAAATACCGGCCTGGGGGCTGGTTGGTTTGCCGGAAACGGCTGTCCGGGCTTCC
>CAZYXS010000053.1:0-20465 GCA_964650955.1 uncultured Desulfuromonadales bacterium
GCTCGGGTTCGATCCCGTCGAGACGAAGGGCTTACCGGGCGCGTTCGGCGCGAGGTTCTGCACCCCGATCGTGAGGTCGGGCGGTGAGGCGGTCGTGCTGCCGTCGCCTACCACGAGATGCAGGCTGGCGTTCCCCGGCCCGTCGCCGTTTCCTTCAGCCGCTGAGCGACCTCAGCCGGCCTGCACCCCTTCCGCCATCAGCCGGGAGAGGGCACGGGAGAAGGCCACCGGGTCGCGGGGCTTGTCCCCCTCGAGCAGCAGCGCCTGGTCGTAGAGCAGGCCGGTGTACTCCTTGAGCTGGGCGCTCTGGGCATCGGCGGCGAAGAGCTGCTTCATCCGGCCGATCAGCGGGTGGTCGGGGTTGACCTCCAGCACCCGCTGCCCCTTGGGCACATCCTGCCCCATGGCCTGGAACATCTTGGCCATCTTCGGGTCGAGGTCGTACTCGCCGGCCACCAGGCAGACCGCCGAATCCTTCAGCCGCCCGGAGACCCGCACCTCGCTGACCAGTTCCTTGAGCTCCGCCTTCATCAGCTCCAGCAGGTCGCCGAACTCCTTCTGCTTCTCTTCCTTCTTGCCGTCCCCGAGGTCCAGGTCCCCCTTGATCGCCGACTGGAACTCCTTCTCCTTGTAGGCCCCGAGGCCGGAGATGATGATGTCGTCGAAGTCGTCGGTCATGATCAGCACCTCGATCCCCTTCTCCTTGAACACTTCCAGGTAGGGGGAGGCTTCGGCGCTGGCGCGGTCGGAACCGGTGATGTAGTAGATCTCCTTCTGCTCGGGCTGCATCCGCTCCAGGTACTCGGCCAGGGTGGTCTTCTTGCCGGGCTCGGTCTTGGTCGATTCGAACAGCAGCAGCTCGGCGATCGCCTCGCGGCGCTCGAAGTCGTGGTGGATCCCCTCCTTGAGGATGCGGCCGAACTGCTCGTAGAACTGGCCGTAGGCCTCGGCGTCCTCCTTCTTCATCTCCGTCAGGATGTCGAGCACCTTCTTGGTCAGGCTCTTCTTGATGACGTTGACGACCTTGTTGTCCTGCAGGATCTCCCGGCTGACGTTGAGGGGGAGGTCGGAGGATTCCACCACCCCGCGCACGAAGCGCAGCCAGCTCGGCAGCATCGCCTCGCAGTGGTCCATGATCTGCACCCGGCGCACGTACAGGGCCGGACCGATCTTGTAGTCCTGGTAGAAGATGTCGTAGGGGCGCTTGGCCGGGATGTAGAGCAGGGCCGAAAATTCCGTGGTCCCCTCGGCGCGGTAGTGGATCACCTTGGCCGGATCGGCGAAATCCCGGGAGATATGCTTGTAGAACTCGTTGTACTCCTCGGTGCTGATCTCCGCCTTGTCCTTGAGCCAGATCGCCTTGCGGGAGTTGAGGGTCTCCTCCACCGTCTCGCTGACGCTCTTTTCCCTGTCCTCCGGGTCGGGCTTGGAGCGGTTCACGTCCATCACCACCGGGTACTCGATGAAATCCGAGTACTGCTTCACCACCTTGCGCAGCTCCCACTCCTCGAGGAACTGCTTGGCGTCCTCCTTGAGCTTGAGAATGACGTCGGTGCCGCGGGTCTGCTTCTCCGTGTCCTCCAGGCTGTAGCTGCCGTCGGCGGTGGACTCCCAGACGATGGCATGGTCGGCGGCGGCGCCGGCGCTGCGGGAGATGACGGTGACCTGGTCGGCGACCATGAAGGCGGAGTAGAAGCCGACGCCGAACTGGCCGATCAGCTCCGGATTATCCTTCACCTCCCGGCTCTCCAGCAGCTTCATGAACTCCTTGGTCCCCGAGTGGGCGATGGTGCCGAGGGCCTCCACCGCCTCGTCCCGGGTCAGGCCGATGCCGTTGTCCCGGATCGTCAGGGTCCCCGAAGCCTGGTCGGGGATCAGCTGGATCTTCCAGTCGGCCCCGCCTTCGGCGACGGTTTTGTCGGTCAGCGCCAGGTAGCGGGCTTTGTCGATGGCGTCCGAGGCGTTGGAAATCAGCTCCCGCAGGAAGATTTCCTTGTGGGAGTAGAGGGAGTGGATCACCAGGTCGAGAATCTTGTTGACCTCGGCCTTGAAGGGATGCTTGGTGGCGGTCATGAAACCGGTACCTCCTGAAAAGGGATTTTGTTGGGGCGACACAGAAGATAAGCACCCTCCCCCCCGATGTCAACCCCCCCGGGGGGGGGAACGGTACTCAGCCCTCCCGCCAGCGGGGCGGGCGTTTTTCCAGGAAGGCGGCCATCCCTTCCTTCTGGTCGGCGGTGGCGAAGCAGAGGCCGAACAGGTCGGCTTCGTAGGCGAAGGCCCGCTGCAGGTCCAGCTCCAGGCCGTTGTCCACCGCCTCCTTGATCAGGCGGATGGCCGCCTGGGGCTTGCCGGCGATCTGCCCGGCCAGCTCCAGGGCCCGCTCCAGCAGCAGATTCTCATAGCTCATGGACATATTCTCCTGGGGGCGGAAATATGGTATGCATGCATGGATGATCCCCAACCAGACTGGACCTGCCTTCTTGCCATGACCGATAAAACCGCCAGCCAGCCGACCCCGATCTACATGACCCCCGCCTGCGCCCAGAGAATGCGCGCCGAGCTCAAGGACACCCTCTACCGGCTGCGGCCGGAGATGGTGGCGACGGCAGCCTGGGCCGCAAGCAACGGCGATCGCAGCGAAAACGCCGACTACCAGTACGCCAAGCGCCGGCTGCGCCAGTACGACAGCCGCATCCGCTTCCTGACCAAGCGCCTGGAACAGGCGACGGTCGTCGACCCCCTGGAGCAGGCGAAGATCGCCCGGGGGCGGGTGCTGTTCGGCTGCACCGTCACGGTGGAGAACGAGGAGGGGGAGGAGAAGGTCTACAGCATCGTCGGCGTCGACGAGTTCGACCCGGCCAAGGGGTACGTGAGCTGGGTCTCCCCCATCGGCCGGGCACTGCTGGGGAAATCGGAGGGGGACGAGATCTCCTTCACCACTCCCGGCGGCCGTTGCGAACTGGAGATCGTCAAGGTCGCGTATCAGGAACTGGACTGATCGGGAAGCAAAACCGTTTACTCTCTGATGAAATAGGGATAATCTTGGACCCTATCTCTGCACATAAAGGACGGCTACCATGCACGACGAGCGTTTCGACGAAGAGAACGGGGCGGGCGAAGAGGAAGAGAGTTTTGCCGAGCTGCTGGCCCAGAGCATGCCCGGCCAGCGGCAGCAGCTGGTGCCGGGCACCAGGGTGACGGCGACCCTGCTGCAGGTCGGCAGCGAGTGGAGTTTTCTGGATGTGGGCCAGAAGGGGGAAGGGGTCATCGCCAGCGCCGAACTCCTCGACGCCGAAGGGCAGCCGCTCTACAAGGCGGGGGACCAGCTCGCCGCCTATTTCCTCTCCCGCAGCGGCGGCGAACTGCGCTTCACCACCCGCATCGGCGGTGCCGGCGCCGGCACCGAGCAGATCGAGGAGGCCTACCGCGCCGGCATCCCGGTGGACGGGCGCATCGAAAAGGAGGTCAAGGGGGGCTTCGAGGTCAAGTTGCCCGGTAACGTCCGCGGCTTCTGCCCCTTCTCCCAGAGCGGCCAACGCCAGGGGGAAGCGGCGGCCCTCATCGGCCAGACCCTTTCCTTCCGCGTCACCCAGTTCGGCGAGCGGGGGCGCAACATCGTCGTTTCCCACCGGGCGGTGCTGGAGGAGCAACGGGAGCAGCAGCGGGCCAGACTGCGCGACACCCTCAAGGAGGGGATGCGGGTGCAGGGGACGGTGACCAACCTCCGCGACTTTGGCGCCTTCGTCGACATCGGCGGCATCGAGGGGCTGCTGCCGGTTTCGGAAATCAGCTATGGCCGGGTCGAGGATATCAACGAGGTGCTGCACAGCGGCCAGCAGCTCGAACTGGTGATCAAGAAGCTCGACTGGGACAACAACAAGTTCTCCTTCAGCCTGCGCGACACTCTCGCCGACCCCTGGGAGACGGTCAACAAGCGCTTCCCCGTCGGCAGCCGCCACTCCGGCAAAGTCAGCCGCCTGGCCCAGTTCGGCGCCTTCGTCACCCTGGAGGAGGGGATCGACGGCCTGCTGCACATCTCCAAGCTCGGCGAGCCGGGGCAGCGGCTGCGCCATGCCCAGGACCTGCTCAAGGTCGGCCAGAGCCTCGAGGTGAAGATCGAGAAGGTCGAAACGGCCGAGCGGCGCATCTCCCTGGTCCTGGCCAAGGAGGCCGACGAGGTCGCCGAGACCAGCTACCGTGACACCCCGGCCGGCCCCTCCGCCGGCTTCGGCAGCCTGGCCGACCTGTTCAAGGCCGGGCAGCAGAAAAAGGACCGCGGCAAGCAACGCCGATGACCCCGGAGAACTCCCGCGGCGCCACCCTCTTCGCCGTCTGCGTGGCGCATTTCCTGATGCCCTTCATGATGTCGGCGGTGGGGGAGGCTCCCCTCCATGGGGCGGGAGTTCACCGCCACCGCCCTGCAGTTGGGGCTGTGCGCCATCGGGATCGGCTGCTCGATTGGCCGGATAGCGCCGAAGACTGTCGCATCGTCATGAGGGGGAGTTGGTCCCGGTCGAGCGGAAATAGCATGGATCCGCCGGATAAGCGCCTGACGCAAGAAAGCGACCTGCAAAGGCCGCCTTCTCTACCTGCATCGCACAAGATCGTTAATGCTTATCCGAGCCGTGCCAGCACCTCATCCCGAACTTCCTCTGCCAGTCCAACGGCCTCTCGGGTCTCGCCGATGCTGGGCTCTGGCGCGTCCCCCGGATATCGTAATTCCACCCCGAAGGGGGTTAAGGTTGATGCGCCTGCAAGTCTCGCTGCCAACTCCGGGTCGGCGCGTGAGGCGAGGTTCAGCAGTATCCCTATATTGTGCGTCTTGGTAAATTCGATCTGATGATGAAGGTCAATTCCGCCGGCGGGGCATCGACCTCCCGCCAGGTTCCAGCCCCCCAGTCCATGTGCTGGCGGGGCCGGAAATGGTCCTTGTAGGCCATGCGCGGCGAGCCCGGCACGAAATAGCCCAGGTAATACCAGGCTAGGCCAAGCCGACGGGCCAGGCCGATTTCCTGCAAGGCGCCGAAGGTCCCGAGATTGCGCCGGGCCTCGTCCGGGTCGAAACAGAAATAGACGCTGCTCAGGCCGTCACCGGCCAAATCCAGAATCCCCAGCCCCAGCAGTTTTCCCCCCAGGCGCAGTTCCAACTGCAGCCCCGGGCAGGAGGGTCGATAAAAGCTCGCGACAAAACCCTCCCGGTCAGTCTCCTGCCCGAAGCGGGCGCGACTGTGGGCCTGGTAAAGGGCGAATCCTTCTTCGCTGCAGTCCAGAGGAACGGCGCGCACCTCCAAATCGCGGTTGCGCCGCAGCACCCGGCGCTGGCTCGCCGAGGGACGAAAGCGAGACACCTCCACCCGCAGTGGGATGCATTGCCGGCAGTCGGGGCAGGCCGGGCGGAAGAAATAGGGGCCGAACTTGCGCCACCCCGAGGCCAGCAGCGGCGCCAGTTCCCCGGCGCTCAGCCCCGCAGCGAGGAAATACTCGGGTATAAAAACCCGGTCTGGGAGGTAGGAGCAGGGGGAGGGTTCGCCGAGGATAGGGGTCTGGAAAAGTTCCATGGTGGATCATCGGCGTCCGGGGCCGAAGTTAGCGAGGCTAGGTTATCGCGGCTACCCGCTGCGCCGCCGGGCGATGGCCTGCCGGTAAAGGTCGACATAGCGCTTTGCGGCCCATTCCCAGGTGAAGCGTTGGCTCATGCCGTTGCGGATCAGACGGCTGAGGCCGGGGCGGTTGTGGCAGTAGGTGTAGTTGGCCCAGCCGATGGTGTCGTACAGGGCCTCGGGGGTCAGGTCCTGGAATTTGAAGCCGGTCCCGGCGTGGGTGGTTTCGTCGAAATTCTGCACGCTGTCGTCGAGGCCACCGGTGGCGCGGACGATGGGTGGGGTGCCGTAGCGCAGGCTGTACATCTGGTTCAGCCCGCAGGGCTCGAAGCGCGAGGGCATGACGAAGAAGTCGGCGCCGGCCTCGATCTGGTGGGCCAGGGCGTTGTCGTAGCCGATGTGGCAGGCGAACTTCTCGGGGTACTGGCGGGCGATGTCGCCGAAGAAGAAGTGGGTCCAGGGCTCGCCGTTGCCGAGCAGCACGAACTGCAGGTCGAGGGCGAGGATACGGTGCATGGCGGCGGCCAGCACATCCACCCCTTTCTGCTCCACCAGCCGGGAGACCAGGCCGAACAGCGGCACTTCCGGCCGGCGCGGCAGGTGGAAGCGGCTCTGCAGGTCGGCCTTGCACAGGGTCTTGCCCTGCAGGTTGTCGACGCTGTAGTTGGCGATCAGAAAAGGGTCGGTCTCCGGGTTCCATTCCTCGTAGTCAACCCCGTTGAGGATGCCGTGAAGGTCTCCGGCGCGGCCCCGGGCCATTTCTTCCAAGCCGTAGCCGTAGGCCGGGGTCTGGATCTCCCGGGCGTACCCCTCGCTGACGGTGGAGAGCAGGGTGGCATGGGCCATCCCCCCCTTGAGGAGGTTGACCCGGTCATAGCTTTCGAGTTCGCCCAGGTTGAAATGCTGCCAGCCGACCCCGAGCACGTTCATCAGCCCCTTGGGGAAGTTACCCTGGTGCTGCATGTTGTGGATGGAGAGCAGCGAGGCGGCCGGCCCCACCCAGGGGTCGTAACGGTAGCTGGAGTTGAGCAGCAGCGGCACCACCGCGGTGTGCCAGTCGTGAACGTGGATCAGGTCGGGGGCGAAATCGAGGATGCGGCAGAGCTCGAGGCTGGCCTTGGAGAGGAAGGTGAAGCGCAGGTCGTTGTCGTGGTAGGCCTCGCCGTGATCGGTGTAGAGGCTGGCACGGCCGAAGAACCCCTCGTGGTCGATGAAATAGACCGGCACTTCGCTGCCAGGCAGCTGCCCCTCGAAAATCCCCCCCCAGAAAGTGCCCAAGCTGCCCATGGGAACACCGAGGATCTCGGGGCGATGGTGCAGGCGGCTGCGGTCGATCTTGTAGTAACGGGGCATCACCAGCCGCACATCGTGACCGAGTTGGGCGAGGTAGCGGGGGAGTGCCCCGACCACGTCCCCCAGTCCCCCCTCCTTGGCAAAGGGGGCGGCCTCGGAGGCGGCGAAAAGAATTTTCAGGGGCGCGGACATGATCCGTGACATCTCCGGTGCGGGATAGGCCGGCCGCAGCCAGGCGGCAGGGAGCAGTCTAGCATTCCTGGCCCGGTCGGCAAACCGGGAAAAGCGCAGCCGGGCGCTTTTCAGCCAAGCTTTTTCTGTTAATCTTTTGGCACCTCATGCCATCCCAGGAGCCACCATGACCCCTCAGATCGACCAGTTTCTCGCCGCCAGGGCCTTCGGCGTCGCCGGGGCCTCCACCAATCGCGACAAGTACGGCAACAAGGTGCTGCGCTGCTACCAGCTCAACGGTCGCAAGGCGGTGCCGATCAATCCCCGAGCCGACGCCATCGAGGGCATCCCCTGCGTTCCCGATGTCGCCAGCCTGCCCGACGAGGTCACCAGCCTCTCGGTCATCACCCCGCCGAAAATCACCGAGGAGGTGGTCACCGCCGCCATCGCCCGGGGCATCCGCAACATCTGGATGCAACCGGGGGCCGAAAGTCCCGCCGCCGTGGCCGCCTGCCAAAAGGCCGGCATCAACCTCATTGCCGACGGCAGCTGCCTGCTGGTGGTGCTCGGCTACCACGACCACTGAACCTCCATCCATCCAGGAGCCTGACCATGAGCAAAGACAGCGACTGCGGAGAACCGGGCGAACATTACCTGCACATGTGCATGGTGTCGGCCAAGGGTCTGAAGGAGGAAACCGCCCAGGAGATGTTCGGCGACCCCAAGTTCGCCTGCGCCAACTGCGGCGCCAAGGCCAACAAGGAGAAATACCTCTGCCGGCCCAAACCGCTCTGAAAGCTTGCGGCGGCTAGAAAACCAGCGGGGGCCCGGGCGCTGCAGCCCGGGCCCCCGTTTTCTGTTTCCCTGTGGTTTCTCACTCCCGCGGCGCCAGCGGCTCGCAGACCGCAACCTCCCGGGCCCCGGTAAGTTCCAGCAACCGCTCCACGCTCAGGGGGACGGCGGAGAAATCGTTGCCGGCCGCCGGATAAACGGTGGCGAAGCGGCGCAGGGAGCCGTCGAGCAGCACCGGCAGCTGCGGCGGCAGCAGGAAGGGACAGACGCCGCCGGGAGCGAAGCCGGTGTGCTCCAGCACCTCTTCCGCCGCGGGCAGGCGCACCTTGCCGCTGCGTCCCAGGGCCTGCTTGAGCAGGGAGCTTTTCACCTTCATGTCGCCGGCGGTGACCACCAGCGCCGGCTCGCCGCCGACGATGAACAGCAGGCTCTTGGCGATTTCCCCCACGGAGCAGCCGACCGCCCGGGCCGCGCTGATCGAGCAGGGGGTGGGGGTGGTGAATTCCAGGATCTTGACGCCGCGGGCGCCCAGGTAAGCCTTGACCTCTGCGATGCTGGGCATGGTGTTAAGCCTGAATCAAGGAGTTGGCGCGTCGGGATGATTCTGCTTGTACAGTTCGACGAAATTGATCGGTGGCAGATGCAGGGGCGCCAGGCCGGAGCGTCGCGCCAGGTCGGCAACGGTTTCGCGCAAATAGGGAAAGACGATGGCCGCACAGTTGATTTCCGCAAGGGTGGTGGCTTCCACCGCATCAGCCGGCTTGGCTCAGGTTGGCACCCAACCCGCTCAAAAACTCATCGACCGGGCATTCGCCGCGGTCGTTGCAAACGCCGACGATAGACCAGTGATCGTCGGCGTCGCGGTTTTTGAGCCGCTTGAGATACGTTATTTAACCGCCGGGTTAAATGTCAAGCATGACTTCGAAATCAAGACCACCGGCATTCAATCTTGTCGGCGATCTGCTTCTCGACGTTCCGCCGCGGTCATCCCTGGCGACGGCCATCATGAACAGGCATTTTTCCCCGCTGGTCGCTTCCCACTGGAGACCGATCTGGTTCTTCTCGTGCGAGTCGTCGTTGCTCCGGTACACCTCCCCCTTGTACTCCACAACCAGCACTCTGTCGTCCGCCAGTTCGCAGACGAAGTCCGGGTAGACGTAGTCCTTGGCCGTCGGCAACCAGAAGGAGAAGCGCTCCTCTTTTTCCACGTTGAGCACCCAATGCTTGACGGCCGGGGGTTCCCCCCGCAGCCGGGCGTCGTTGCCGCGGGCGTCGTCGTCCTCGTTGTCTTTGCCGTCGAAATTGTCGTAGGCGATGCCGCGGGTCTGCAGGTAGCCGCTGATGTCGGGGGTAAGGGCGGCGGCGGGGCTGAGGGTGACGGCGGGGACGGCGGCGAGAGCGGTCACCGCCAGCAGGGTGGCGATGCGTTGCTTCACAGGTTCACTCCTTTGCATGGGAGAAGGGATGCAGGCCGGCCAATGGCGGTCCGCGACCAAGGGAAAACGCCCTTGCGGGCAAACGATTTTTGTTACGCCCAAAGGATGATTTGGCCAAGCTGAAAATTTAATAAGAGTCGCAAGGTGATGCGTGAAATTCTGGGAAATAGTGTCCCAAGCCGCCTTGTTTAGGCGATGGTTTTTCTCGGTAGTTTGTGCGGAAATCGGCACGGGATTTGCTATAATATTTGAAGTTTTTAAATAAATTTTTGGAGGTGGGTATGCGGAATAGGTCGTGGTGTTTGAAACTGTCTGGAATTGCATTGGGTTTTCTTTGGGTGACGGTTGCGGCCGCGAAGGTGCCAGTCGTTTCTCTGGCCGAAATTGAGGCGTTGGTCGCCAAGTCCCCGCAGGATGGCGGTTACCTGCTGGTGGATGCGCGGCCTGCCATCAAGTACGATGAGGAACATCTCCCCTGGGCGATTTCCCTGCCCTGGCCGGACATCAAGGAGCGCCAGGGGGAACTTCCGAAAGACAAGGGAACGCGGGTAGTGTTTTATTGCGGCGGGGTCCAATGTGACCTTTCCCACAAAGCGGCGGAATGGGCTATGGCGAAGGGGTACACCCGGGTCGGAGTGTTCCATGAGGGGGTGCCGGCCTGGAAGAAGGCGGGACTCAGCCTTTGGGTGGGGACGGGTCATCTGAAACTGTTGCTCAACGACCGGGAGCGGGTGGCTCAGGTTGTCGACTCCCGGCCGGCGGTGAAGTACTTGGAGGGGACGGTGCCGGGAGCCCTCAGCCTGCCCTGGCCCGAGTGGGAGAAGCGCCAGGGTTTGCTTCCGGCGGACAAGGGGGTGCCGTTGATATTTTTCTGCGGTGGCTTTACGTGTGACCTCTCCCACAAGTCTGCGGCCAAGGCGAAGGAACTCGGCTACAAGGAGGTGCGGGTCTACGCCGAAGGCTGGCCCGTCTGGACCGAGAAATCGACCCGGAGCTTTGCCCTGGTCAATCCCAGGGCTCCCAGGGAGGTGCCGGTTACGGAGGCTCCGGTGACCACGGGGGAAATCCACAAGGAGGAGTTCCTGAAATTGCTGCAGGAGCGGCCCGATGGGTTCCTGCTTGTGGATGTGCGGCCGGAGGAGGAATACCGCAAGGCCCATATCCCTGGGGCGATCCACATCCTGGATGAAAAGGTCGGGGATCAGGCGGCCCAGCTGGCCCAAGCCAAAATCGTGGTGTTTTACTGCAACACCGGTAGCCGCGCCGCTGTGGCCTACTACGGGGCCGAGGATGCCAAGCTCAAGCAGACACAGTTCCTTAACCGAACGGTGGAGTTTGCCCCGGACGGCAAGTTCGAGGTGCGTTGAGACTGATCACAAAGGCCCTGCCCGAAACCGGGGCTTTCGATACATCTTTGAAATAGGAATCCTGGTTATAATGCGTTAAGCTGGCCTGCAGGGGAGGAAAAAACCAGCTGGAGGCCGGATTGAAGGATACCATTCTGATCGAATACACCCTGAACGAAGAGAACTGGCGCCAGTTCTTTACCGCCCATTACCAGCGCCAGACCTCTCTGCGCCTGCGCTATGTCTACGGCCTGGTGCTGCTGGTTTCCGGGGCCTACCTGGCAGGGGGCCCGCCGGACAGCCCCTGGCTGGGGGCGGCCTTCGTGGCCACCGGGCTCTACGCGGTATTGTCGAAGCAGCTGCTGGTGCTCAAATCTATGGCGGCAGTGCGCAGGGGGCCCATGTTCGGGGCGCGGATGGCGGTGAGTTTCAATCCCCAGGGGCTGAAGGCCCGCTCCGGAAAACAAACCAGCGAGCGTCCCTGGAACGCCTTTCGCGGCTATTGCCTGGTGAAGCCGGGGGTCATGCTCTACCTTGATCAGACCAACTTCTTCTTCATCCCCCGCGAGGCGCTCACCGAGGCGACCGCAGCCATTCTGCAACGCTTTCTCGAACAGGCCGGACTGAAGCGCCTGTAATGTTGCCTTTTCCCTGCCCGGTACCTGAAGAGCACTCATGATTCCTGTCGAAGCCCTCTGTACATTCGCCCTCGCGTCCCTGCTGCTGGCCCTTGCCCCGGGCCCGGACAACCTGTTCGTGCTGACCCAGTCGGCATTGGGCGGCCGGCTGGCCGGGCTGGCGGTCACCGTTGGGTTGTGCAGCGGGTTGCTGGTGCACACCGGCGCGGTGGCCTGCGGGGTGGCGGCGATCTTTCAGGTGTCGGCCCTGGCGTTCACGGCGCTCAAACTGGTTGGCGCGGCCTATCTGCTCTACCTCGCCTGGCAGGCCTGGCGGGCTCCTGCCGCCCCCCTGGCCTCGGGTGGCGTACCGGTGCTGGAGCTGGGGCGGCTCTATCGCCGCGGCATCCTCATGAACGTGACCAATCCCAAGGTGTCCATCTTCTTCCTCGCTTTCCTCCCCCAGTTCGCCGACCCGGCCCGGGGGCCGCTCTGGATTCAGATCGGCCTGCTGGGCGGGATCTTTATCGTCGCCACCATCCTGGTGTTCGGGGGGATCGCTTGTCTGGCGGGGAGCCTCGGCCTGTGGCTGCGACGGCGACCGGGGGTGCAGCAGTTGATGAACCGTCTGGCGGGACTGGTTTTTTTGGGTCTGGCGCTGAAACTGGCGACGGCGCGGCGCTGAGGATGCAAGCAAGGATTTAACGGAGAGCCGCAGAGAAAAAGGAAGACGGAGGGGGTTGGAGTTTCTCTGTGTCTCTGCCCCCTCAGCGGCTTGTGCGCTGAAATGTTTGAGTTTGTGGGCACGGGTAACAAAGGAGGGCCCGGGTGCTTGTGCATTCCGGGCCCTTGGTCGTGGTGCGACAGGTGGGGATCAGGCCGGCTTGACGGCCTGTCGCAGCCCCTCGTCCAGAGGGGTGAGGGTAATGCCGAATGCTGCGCTCCAGGGCTCGGGGTCGCAGACGTTGCCTTCGAGGAGCATGGTGAGCTGGACGCTGGTGATGGGGAAGGAGGGGACCGACTCCATCAAGGCGATGGCCGGCCGGACCAGGGCCACCGGCTGGTGAATTTTGCGCACCTGGTCTTTGCCGAGGGCACGTCCAAAGGCGTCGAGCAGTTCGTCGTAGCTGCAGCTCTGGGGGCCGCAGCAGTGGTAGATCTGGCCGATGCTGGCCGGAGTATCGAGGGCGCGCACGAAACCGGTGGCCACATCCGCCACCGCCACCGGGCTCATGCGGTACTGGCCGTCGCCGATGACCGGCACGAGCGGGAAGCGGCGGATCAGGTTGCCGAGCATGGCGACGAATTCGCCGCCGCGGCCGTAAATGAGCGAGGGGCGGAAGATGGTCCAGTCGAGCCCGGAGCCCTGCACTGCCTGCTCCGCCTGCCACTTGGTCTGGTGATAGGGGGTGCTGGCGCCGTCGCGGGTGCCGTTGGCGCTCATCTGCAGGAAGCGCCTGACTCCCTGTTCTTTGGCGGCGGCGAGCAGGTTGGCGGTGGCCTCGCCGTGCAGTCGCGGAAAAGTGATCCCCTTGGCGGGGAATTCGCGAATGATGCCGACCAGATGAATGACGGCGTCGCACCCCTGCAGAGCTTCTTGCAGGGATTCGGGGTCGCAGGCATCGCCGCGGTGGATTTCGACGCTGCCTGCGATGGCGAGTTTGTTTTCCGAACCGGGACGGACCAGCGCCCGTACCTGGTGCCCGGCGGCGAGCAGTTGACGGAGGACTTCATGGCCGACGAAGCCGGTACCACCGGTGAGGAAGACGCGCATGGGGAAGCTCCTTGGTAAATTATGGGAATTCAGAATCCAGGAGTCAGAAGGGAAGGCAGTTCTTCTGGCTTCTGAATTCTGACTCCTGGATTCGGCTTTTTCAGCCCTTCACCACCGCCAGCGGTTTGAGCCGGGCGACAATCTTGCCGATGCCGGCCCGTTCGACGATCTGCACCACCTCGCTCACGTCCTTGTAGGCCTCGGGCAGTTCTTCGGCCACCGTGGCGCGGGTGGCGGCCCGCACCAGGATCCCCTGGGCGGCCAGCTCGGCTTCGATGTTGCGGCCGCGGGCGACCTTCTTGGCGGCGTGGCGGGAGAGCAGCCGGCCGGCGCCGTGGCAGGTGGAGCCGTAGGTTTCGGCGAAGGCCCCCTCTGTGCCGACCAGCACGTAGGAGCAGCGCCCCATGTCGCCGGGAATCAGCACCGGCTGCCCCACCTGGCGGTAGAGTTCGGGGGTCTCCGGATGGCCGGGAGGGAAGGCGCGGGTCGCCCCCTTGCGGTGGACGCAGAGCTTGCGTTCCCTGCCATCGACTTGGTGGGTTTCCCACTTGGCGATATTGTGGCAGACATCGTAGATCACGCTCAGCCGCAGCTCGCCGGGGGACCGGCCCAGGGCCTGTTCGAAGGATTCCCGCACCCAGGCGGTGATCAGCTGCCGATTGGCGAAGGCGAAATTGGCGGCGCAGGCCATGGCGGCCAGGTACTGCCGGCCTTCCGGGCTGGTGAGGGGAGCGCAGCAGAGCTGGCGGTCGGGGAGCTCGATGCCGTACTTCTGGCTGGCCCGCAGCATGGTGCGCAGGGAGTCGTCGCAGACCTGGTAGCCGAAGCCGCGGCTGCCGGTATGGATGCTGACGGTGATCTGCCCCTCGAACAGCCCCAGGGCCTCGGCGGCCCGGGCATCGCCGATGGCCTCGACCTGCTGCACCTCGAGGAAATGGTTGCCGGACCCGAGGGTGCCGAGCTGGGCTCGGCCCCGCTCCAGCGCCCGTTCCGAGACCAGCTCCGGGTCGGCGCCGGGGATGGTGCCGCCGGCCTCGCAGTGGCGCAGATCCTCGTCGCTGCCGAAGCCCTGGCGCACCGCCCAGCGCGCCCCCTGCTCCAGCACCTGCCGCTCCTGCTGATGGGAGAGGCGCAGGTCCTTGCGGCTCGAGCCGACCCCGGCGGGGACGTTGCGGTAGAGCAGGCCGGCCAGCTCTTTCATCCGGGGGCGCAGGTCCTCGAGGCGCAGGGCGCTACGCAGCAGGCGCACGCCGCAGTTGATGTCGTAGCCGACGCCGCCGGGGGAAACCACCCCCTCTTCGGCGTCGAAGGCGGCCACCCCGCCGATGGGGAAACCATAGCCCCAGTGGATGTCGGGCATGGCGATGGAGGGGCCGACGATGCCCGGCAAGGTGGCGACGTTGCGCACCTGCTCAAGCGCCTGTTCTTTCTGCAGCAACTCGATCATCGCCGCGCTGGCGAACACCAGGCCCTCGGTGCGCATCTTCCCTTCCTTGGGAATCCGCCAGCGGTTTTCATCGATGCGTTGGATTTTGACGCTCATCGGTCGGTCTCTCTATTGCCTTACAAGTCAACGTAAACCCGCGCCCGCCAGTCGGCGGCGGTCCGCCTCACCTCGAGTTGATGATAGGTCACCGCCTTCACCACCCGCTCCACCGGATGCCGCCCGGCATCGAAGGGTTCCCCCCGCACCAGACCCGTCGCGCTGGTATCGCTCACCGCCTGAACCTCGAAAGCTACCGGATAGATCCCCCGCACCTCGAAAAGGTAGAGAATGTCGTTGAGCCAGTTGACCAGCAGTTCCCCCACCTCCTGGCCGCTGACCTGCAGGTGGGCGCTCAACCGGGAATCACCGGCGGGAGGGCCGAACATCAGTTCACGCAAACCGTCGGCGGCTTCGCCGAAGAGCTCCTCCAGCGAAGCCGCCTGAACCTCCAAGCCCATGTCGGCAGTGTGTTCAACCAAGCGATAGCTCATGACGGCTGGTCAGCTGGAGCGTTCCCAGTAGACCCGGCTGGCCCCCTGGTCGTCGCCGCGGCTGACCCGCAACTCTCCCTGGTGAGCCTTGTGCACGGCCCGCCCCAGACGCTCGGCGAGCTTTTTGTCGGTGGTCTCGATGACCAGGCTCTGGTCGTCGCGGGTCATGCGCATGATCCGCTCCAGGGGATTGCGCCCCCGCACCTTCTCCTCCTCGTTGCTGAGCAGGTTGCGGATTTCGGCTTCGTGGTCCCAGAGGTAGTCGCCACTCAGGGTCACCACCCCTTCGGGGTAGCGCTCGGCGATCTTCTGGCAGGCGGGGCAGGTCACCTCGGAGAGTTCGCCGCCGGCCCGGAGAGCGGCCACCGCCTGGGGGTCGAACTCCCAATGTTTGTTGCGGTAGAGGGCCTGGCAGCTGGTGCACAGGGCCGGTTCCTTCAGTCCTCCCTGGGGAAGATAGGGGTCGATGCTGGTGCGGGTGCGCCCACGTTTGTCGCTGATGCCGAATTTTTCCACGTCTTTTTGCATACCTGCCCCCTTCCTGCGTGCGTTTTCCCGATGCCTCAGGGCCAGTATAGCACCAATCTCGCCCCCGTGCAGACCGACCCGGTAAAGGTCCCCCCGCCGGCGGGAATGACATGGGATGAACATAGCGTATACGTCATCATTAAAAAATTTTCTTGACAGTGTTGCTGCTGGATGGATAAATAACGGCGTTATGGGGCTGCAAGTGGCCTGTTTTGTTGTATACAGTTATCTTGATAAAATTTTTTTGAAAAGGTGTTCGATTTTTCCGTTCCACCTGCGCCGAAAGGAGGCACGATCCATGAACGAGGAGCAGCATCAGGCCCCGGTGTCGATTCCGGAGGAAACCCTGCAGAAATGGGAGGCGCGGGGGGTCAGCCGCCGCGATTTCATCAAGTTCTGCACCGCCACGGCTGCCACCCTGGCCCTGCCGATGACCTTCATCCCCAAGATCGCCGAAGCGGTGGAGGATGCTCGGCTGCCGGTGATCTGGGTGGAGTACCAGAGCTGCAGCGGCGACTCGGAGGCGTTTCTGCGGGCCAACCAGCCAACGGCCGCGGAGATCATCCTCGACATCATCTCCCTGGAGTATTCCGAGGTGGTGATGGCGGCTTCCGGCCACCAGGCGGAGAAGTCCAAGCACGACGCCATGGAGAAGTACAAGGGCAAGTATGTGCTGATCGTCGAGGGCTCGATTCCCACCGGTGAGGCCGGGGCCTATTGCACCGTCGGCGGCGAGAGCGCCCTGGAGGGAGCCAAGAAGCTCATCGCCAATGCCGCCGCCACCATCACCGTCGGCACCTGCGCCTCCTTTGGCGGCATCCCGGCGGCCGCCCCCAACCCCACCGACGCCGTGTCGGTGATGGAACTGGTGCCGGGGGCGCCGGTCATCAATCTGCCGGGCTGCCCGGTCAACGCCGACAACCTCACCGCCACCATCGTCCACTTCGTGACCTTCGGCAAGCTGCCGGCCACCGACCGTTTCGGCCGTCCCAAGTTCGCCTACGGCAAGCGCATTCATGACAACTGCGAGCGCCGCGGCCACTTCGACGCCGGCCAGTACGCCGAGAGCTTCGGCGACCCGGCCCATCGCCAGGGGCACTGTCTCTACAAACTCGGCTGCAAGGGGCCGGAGACCTACCACAACTGCCCCACGGTGCGCTACAACGAGGGGACCAGCTGGCCGGTCATGGCGGGCCACGGCTGCATCGGCTGCAGCGAGCCGCGGTTCTGGGACACCATGAGCCCCTTCTACCGGCGGCTGCCGCAGGTGCCCGGCTTCGGCATCGAAGCCACCGCCGACAAGATCGGCCTCGGCATTGCGGCCGGCACGGCACTGGCGTTTGGGGCCCACGGAGTGGCGAGCGCCTTCCGCAAGGGGGATCACAAGGAATCCGATCACGTGAAAGAGGAGAAGTAAACCATGGCCAACAAAATCGTCGTCGATCCGGTCACCCGTATCGAGGGGCATCTGCGCATCGAAGTCCAGCTCGACGGAGGCAAGATTGCCAACGCCTGGAGCTCCTCCACCGCCTTCCGCGGCATCGAGACCATCCTGAAAGGGCGGGACCCCCGGGACGCCCACCACTTCACCCAGCGCTTCTGCGGGGTCTGCACCACCGTGCACTCCATGGCCAGCATCCGCTGCGTCGAGGATGCGCTGAAGATCCAGATTCCCGACAACGCCCGGCTGATCCGCAACCTGATCATGGGCATCCAGAACGTACAGGACCACGTCATCCACTTCTACCACCTGCACGCCCTCGACTGGGTCGACATCGTCAGCGCCCTCTCCGCCGACCCGGCGGCCACCGCCAAACTGGCCCAGTCGATCTCCGAGTGGCCCAACTCCAGCCCGACCTACTTCAAGGCGATCCAGGACCGGGTCAAGGCCTTCGTCGGCACCGGCAAGCTCGGCCCCTTCGCCAACGCCTACTGGGGTCACAGCGCCTACCGGCTGCCGCCCGAGGCCAACCTGATGGCGGTGGCCCACTATCTGGAGGCCCTGGAGTGGCAGAAGGATGTCATCAAGATCCACGCCATCCTCGGCTCCAAGAATCCCCATCCGCAGACCTTCCTGGTCGGCGGCATGGCCATGCCCGTCGATCCCGACAGCCAGAACGGCATCAATGCCGACAAGGTCGCCTTCATCGGCAAGCTGCTCAAAAAAGCCCGGCTGTTCGTCGAGCAGGTCTACATCCCCGACCTGCTGGCGGTGGCCTCCTTCTACAAGGAGTGGGCGGGTTACGGCGGCGGGGTCGGCAACTTCCTGACCTACGGCGATTTCCCCGCGGACAACAGCGGCAGCCCCGACAGCTTCTGGATGCCCCGCGGCGTGGTCATGGCCAAGGACATCGCCAACGTCCTGCCGATGGACGAGACCAAGATCACCGAATACGTCACCCACTCCTGGTACAGCTACAGCAACGGTGACGACCAGGGGCTCCACCCCTACGACGGCCAGACCAATCACAAGTACACCGGCCCCAAGCCGCCTTACCAGTACCTCGACACCGACGGCAAGTACTCCTGGGTCAAGGCGCCCCGCTACGAGGACCAGCCGATGGAAGTCGGCCCGCTGGCGCGCATGGTCATCGCCTACGCCAAGGGGCATCCCGAGGTCAAGCAGGTGGTGGAGTTCGTGCTGAACAAGCTCGGCGTCGGCCCGGCCGCCCTCTTCTCCACCCTCGGCCGCACCGCCGCCCGCGGCATCGAAACCCTGCTCTTCGCCCGCAAGAACGAAGAGTGGCTGGCGCAGCTGGTGGACAACATGGGGCGCGGCATCCTCGAGGTGCACAACGGCGAGAAGTGGGACCCTTCCACCTGGCCCAAGGAGGCCCGCGGTTTCGGCTACCACGAGGCGCCCCGCGGCGCACTGGGGCACTGGGTGCGCATCGAGAACGGGGCGATCGCCAACTTCCAGGCGGTGGTTCCCTCCACCTGGAACGCCGGCCCCCGGGATGCCAAGGGGCAGATCGGCCCCTACGAGGCGGCGCTGATCGGCACACCGATGGCCAATCCGGAGCAGCCGCTGGAAATTCTGCGCACCATCCATTCTTTCGACCCCTGCCTGGCTTGCGCGGTGCACGTGCTCGACGGCAAGGGGCGGGAGATCGTCCGGGTCAAGGCGCTCTGAGACAAGGAGGCTCAAACCATGCTCGAAATCCGCTATGTCTGGGAGTGGCCGGTGCGTATCACCCACTGGGTGAACATGATCTCCATCGTCGTCCTCTCCTTCACCGGTTTCTACATCGGCCACCCCTTCATCACCGCGCCGGAACACGCCGGCTACGTCATGGGGTGGAACCGCTTTCTGCACTTCGTCTTCGCCTACGCCTTCGGCGTCTCGATGCTGGTGCGGCTGATCTGGTTTTTTACAGGTAATCAGTATGCCAGCTGGAAGGCCTTCGTCCCCTGGGCCTCGGCCGAAGGGTGGAAGCACATCATCGGCACCTTCACCTACTACACCTTCCTGCGCAAGAAGGTGCCCTACGTGGTCGGCCATAACGCCCTGGCGGCCATGGCCTACTCCTTGGTCTTCGTGCTGTTCTGCGTGCAGATCGTCACCGGCTTTGCTCTTTACGGCATGTTCGCCCCCGGCGGGCTCTGGGACAGCGTCTTCGGCTGGCTGATGGTGACCTTCGGCGCCCAGGGGCTGCGCCTGACCCACCATGTGGTGATGTGGCTGCTGATCGGTTTCTCCATCCACCATGTCTACAGCGGCTGGCTGATGGACACCAAGGAGAAGAACGGCACCATGTCGAGCATCTTCGGCGGCTACAAGTTCATCGACCCGAAGGAGCTCTGATGGGAGTGCTGGTTCTGGGCATCGGCAACGCGGTGATGATGGACGATGCCTTTGGCGTGCAGGTGATCGAAGGGTTGCAACGGCACTACGCCTTCCCCCCGGAGGTGGAGGTGGTGGACGGCGGCACCCTGGGGCTCGATCTGCTTCCCCGCTTCGAAGGGGTGGAGCGATTGCTGGTGGTCGACGCTCTTTCCATGGAGGCCGCCCCCGGCACCGTCTTCCGCCTGGCCGGAGAGGAAGTGCCCCGGGCCTTCGCCGGCAAGCTTTCCGTGCACCAGATGGGGGTGCAGGACCTGCTGGCGGTGGCTGAACTGCAGGGAAACCTGCCGGCGGAGTTGGTGGTCTGGGGGGTACAGTCCGGGTCCATCGACATGGGGCTGGCGCTGACCCCGAAGGTCGCGGCGGCGGTGCCAACCGTGGTCGAAGGGGTGCTCGGGGAACTGGAAGCCTGGGGCTATCCGGCCACACGAAAGGTATAAACGAAGATTAGAACCTCAGGGGGAGCGCTCGGCTCCCCCGTTTTTTTGGATAAAAAAGAACATTTTTTCAACGCTGAGGCGCAGAGAAACATGAGAGAAGAAAAGAAGGATTTTTCTCTCCCCCCTCTCCGTCTCAGCGTTAAATGGCTTTCGGGGTTGGCTGTTGAAAGACGGAATGGGAAAGAAACTACTTGCCCTGTTCGGGCTGTCTCTGGCGCTGGCCGGTTGCCGCGAGGGAGTGCCGGAATACCCCCGGCGCACCCCGCCGGCGGAGCTGTTGACCGCAGCGGCCGAGCAGGCCGCCGGCGGCGAGCTGTTCGGCCGCCTTTGCGCGTCCTGCCATGGCAGCCTGGCCGAGGGGCGCAGCGGTCGGGCCGATTTTTTCCAGCCGCCGGCGCCGGACTTTCGCGAAGCCCGCTACCGCGACCTCGACCCCGCCTATCTCTACTGGCGCATCGAGACCGGCAAAAACGTCGAGCCCTTTCGCAGCCGCGGCTCGGTGATGCCGGCCTGGGGGCCCAACTTAAGCGAAACGGAGATCTGGCAACTGGTGGCCTACCTGGGCAGCAGAGCAGGAGGTTGATTCCTTATCGGGATAGGGGGCGGTCAGTTTCTCTGACCGCTCCCCTCCCACACCACCCGGC
>CAZYXS010000054.1:0-20137 GCA_964650955.1 uncultured Desulfuromonadales bacterium
GTGGGGGGCACCGTGAGTATTTTACCTTACATGGAATTGACAAGTCGCCGGGGGCTGGATTATAAGGGGCAGTCGGACCAATTTCCGATCAGACCAATTGCCCTTTGGTTTCAGGGCAAGGGAGCGTCCATGACCGATCTGCTGCTCATCCTGGTTGGCGCCGTCTTCGTCAACAACTTCGTCCTCGCCCGCTTCCTCGGTATCTGCCCCTTCCTCGGCGTCTCCAAAAAGGTCGAAACCGCCCTCGGCATGGGGATGGCGGTGACCTTCGTCATGACCATCGCCGCGGTGGTCACCTGGTTTATCCAGTATTTCGTCCTGATCCCGTACAATATCGAATATCTCCAGACCATCGCCTTCATCCTGGTCATCGCCTCGCTGGTGCAGATGGTGGAGATGGCGGTGCAGAAGACCAGCCCCGCCCTCTACCAGGCTCTCGGCATCTTCCTGCCGCTGATCACCACCAACTGCGCCGTGCTCGGTCTGGCGGTGCTGAATATCCAGAAGGGCTACTCCTTTTTGGAGAGTATCGTGTTCGCCATCGGCGCCGCCCTCGGTTTCACCCTGGCCATGGTGCTGTTTGCCGGCCTGCGCGAACGCACCGACCTGTGCCCGGTGCCTCGCAGTTTTCGCGGCACCGCCATCGCCCTGATTACTGCCGGCCTGCTGTCGCTGGCCTTCATGGGATTTGCCGGCCTGGTCAAGGGTTAGGGGCTGTCCCCCGATAAGGAACGCTACCGATGATTGAAGCAGTCTTGAGCATTGGCGGCATCGGCCTGCTGGCCGCCGTCTCCCTGGGGGTCGCCGCCAAGAAGTTCGCCGTCGAGGTCGACCCGCGGGAAGTCGCCCTGCTGGATGTGTTGCCCGGGGCCAACTGCGGCGCCTGCGGCTACCCCGGCTGTTCCGCCTTCGCTAAGGGGGTGGTCGCCGGCGAGGCCCAGCCAAGCCTCTGCCTGCCCGGGGGCGCCGGAACCCTGGACAAGATCGCCGCCATCATGGGGGTGGAAGCCGTGACCATCGCGCCCCAGGTGGCCGTGGTGCTGTGCCAGGGTGACAACCGCAAGGCCCAGCTCAAATACCGCTACCAGGGACTTGAAGACTGCAACGCCGCGCAGCGCATCGCCGATGGGCCCAAGGAGTGCCCCGGCGGCTGTCTCGGCCTCGGAACCTGCGCCCGGGTCTGCCCCTTCGGCGCCATCGAGATGACCCAGGACGGCCTGGCGGTGATCAGCCGGGAGAAGTGCACCGGCTGCCGCAAATGCGTGGCCGCCTGCCCGCGCAAGGTCATCGCCATGGCCCCGCTGGCCACCTCGGTGCATGTGCTGTGCAACAGTCGGGACAAGGGGGCGCTGGTGCGCAAGTATTGCCAGGTCGGCTGCATCGCCTGCCAGATCTGCAAAAAGGCGGCCCCCGAGGCCTATGCGATCGAGCAGAACCTGGCGCGGGTGGTCTACGAACAGGCCGCGCAGGCCGCCGTGGCGGTGGCCAAGTGCCCGACCAAGTGCATCCGAGATTTCGTCGATGGTTATCCCGAAGGGAGCCGCTTTGCCCCTCCGGCGGTTCCGGTGCGTCCCTCGGACGCCGCCTGAGACCCGACTACAGAGGTTGGAATGACACTCAAGACCTTCCCTGGCGGGCTCCACCCGCCCGACAATAAACAATGGTCGGCCCACCAGCCGATCGAGGACTGTCCCCTTCCCGCCGAGTTGGTGATCCCCCTCTCGCAGCACATCGGGGTCCCGGCCGAAGCCTGTGTGCAGGCCGGCGACCAGGTCGGCAAGGGGCAGGTCATCGGCCAGGCCAAGGGATTCGTCTCCGTGCCGGTGCATGCCTCCACCTCCGGCGAGGTGGTGGCGGTGGAGCCCCGGCCCCACCCCTCCGGGCGACTGCTGCCGGCGGTGGTGATCCGCCCCGACGGCGCCGATGCCTGGGTCGACGGTCTGCAGGGGGGCGACCCCGCCTCCCTCAGTGCCGACCAGTTGCGGGATGCGATCCGGAATGCCGGCATCGTCGGCATGGGGGGCGCCACCTTTCCCACCCATGTCAAGCTCAGCCCGCCGGCGGACAAGCCCATCGACACCCTGATCCTCAACGGGGTCGAATGCGAACCCTATCTCACCGCCGACCATCGCCTGATGCTCGAGGGGACGGAGCGGATCCTTGACGGCGTCGCCATCCTCAAGCAGGTGCTCGGGGTTTCCAAGGTGCTGATCGGCATCGAGGCCAACAAGCCCGACGCCATCGCGAAAATGACCGAGGCCTGCAGGAACCGGGGCATCGAGGTGGTGCCGCTGGAGGTCAAGTATCCACAGGGTGCGGAAAAGCAGCTGATCCTGGCTCTGACCGGCCGCGAAGTTCCCTCCGGGGGGCTCCCCATGGATGTCGGGGTGGTGGTGCAGAATGTCGGGACCGCTGCCGCCGTCGCCGACGCCGTGCGCCACGGCCGGCCGCTGATCGAGCGCATCGCCACCGTCACCGGACCGGCGGTGGTCCAGCCGAAGAACCTGCGGGTGCGCATCGGCACCCCCCTCAGCCACATGGTGGAATGCTGCGGCGGCCTCAAGGGGGATCCGGCCAAGATCATCATGGGTGGACCGATGATGGGGACTGCCCAGCTCTCCCTGGATGTGCCCGCCACCCGTGGCACCTCCGGTGTGCTGCTGTTCGGCGCCGGTCAGGTGGTCACAGTCCCGGAAGGACCCTGCCTGCGCTGCGGTCGTTGCGTCCAGGCCTGCCCCGCCCATATCCTGCCGACCACCATCGCCGCCTATGCCAAGCTCGACATGCTTGAGGAGGCCGAGCGTCACTGCGCCCTCGACTGCATCGAGTGCGGTTGCTGCACCTACACCTGTCCCGCTGCCATCCCGCTGGTCCAGGCCATCCGCCAGGCCAAGGGGGGCATCCTGGCCAAGAGAAGGAAGGTCTGACGTGGAGAAGCTCTACCTATCGTCGTCTCCGCATATCCATTCGGGGGAAACGACGGACAAGGTGATGCGGGCGGTCATCTACGCCCTGCTGCCGGCCTGCGCCGTCTCCGTCTATTTTTTCGGCCTGCCCGCGCTGGTGGTGCTGGTGCTGTGCACCCTCGGCTGCGTCGCCACCGAGGCCCTGTGCCAGCGGGCCATGGGCAAGCCCCGCAGCATCGGCGACGGCAGCGCCGCCCTCACCGGCATCCTGCTGGCTCTCAACCTCCCTCCCGCCAGTCCCTGGTGGATGGCCCTGCTCGGCGCCGTCATCGCCATCGCCATCGCCAAGCAGGTCTACGGCGGCCTCGGCTACAATCCCTTCAACCCGGCCCTGGTGGCGCGGGTGGTGCTGCTGATCTCCTTTCCGGTGCAGATGACCACCTGGACCACCCCCAGCCCCTGGGGCCTGGGGACCGACGCCGTCAGCGCCGCCACCCCCCTGGGGGAGTACAAGACCGCGGTCATGCTCACCGGCAAGATCCCCCCCGAACTGCAAGGCAATCTCGGCGACTACTTCCTCGGCAACATGGCCGGTTGCCTCGGCGAGGTCTCCGCCCTGGCCCTGCTGCTGGGCGGGCTCTATCTGCTCTGGAAACGAATCATCACCTGGCACATTCCGGTCAGCTTCCTCGGCACCACCCTGGTGCTGGCCGGCCTGTTCTGGTTCGCCGACCCGCTGCGCTATCCCCACCCGCTGTTCCACCTGCTCACCGGCGGTTTGATCCTCGGCGCCTTCTTCATGGCCACCGACATGGTCACCTCGCCGGTCACCACCCGGGGCATGCTCATCTTCGGCGCGGGCTGCGGTCTGCTCACGGTGCTGATCCGCCTCTTCGGCGGCTATCCCGAGGGGGTTTCCTTCGCCATTCTGCTGATGAACGCCGCCACCCCCCTGATCGACCGTTATACCCGGCCGCGCAAGTTCGGCTACGTGGCTCCCAAGGGTTAACCAAAGGATGAGGTCATGAAAGACATTCTGCGCCTAGCGGTCATCCTGACCATCATCGCCGCCGGCTCCGGCCTGGTGCTCTCCCTGGTGGAACGCCAGACCCGGGAGCCCATCGCCGAGCAGCGCCGTCAGGAGACCCTGCGGGCCCTCAAGGCGGTCATGCCCCCCGCCGACAACGAGCCCGACGCCGACACCGTCACCCTGGTGGTCGGAAAAAACAAGAAAGGCAAGGACATCACCCGGGAGTTCTTCCGTGGCCGCCAGGGGGATGCCCTCTCCGGCGTGGCCTTCCGGGTGGTCGCCCCGGATGGCTACAGCGGCAACATCGAAGTCATGGTCGGGGTCGACCCGGCCGGCCTGGTTTCCGGGATCGCCATCCTCACCCACGCCGAAACTCCCGGACTGGGCAGTCTCATCGAGCAGGACTGGTTCAAGGACCAGTTCAAAGGCAAAAGTCTGGAAAACGCCGACTGGCGGGTGAAAAAGGATGGCGGCCAGTTCGACCAGATCACCGGCGCGACCATCTCCCCCCGCGCCATCGTCCAGGCGGTCAAGGCCGGCCTGGAGTTCTACCGGGATCATCAGGCGGAAATCACCGCCGCGCAAGGAGGGACGCAATGAGCCTGATGCAGGAGTTTCGCAAGGGCCTTTGGCGGGAAAACGCCGTCTTCAAACTGCTCCTCGGCATGTGCCCGGCCCTCGCCGTGACCACCAGCGCCGAAAACGGCCTCGGCATGGGCCTGGCGACCACCTTCGTGCTGGTCTGTTCCAACATCGTCGTCTCGTCTCTGCGCAAGGTCATCCCCGGCCAGGTGCGCATCCCCGCCTTCATCGTCATCATCGCCACCTTTGTGACCGTGGTGCAGTTATGCATGGAAGCCTACCTCTATGACCTGTACAAGGCCCTCGGCATCTTCATCCCCCTGATCGTCGTCAACTGCCTGATCCTCGGCCGCGCCGAAGCCTTCGCCTTTCGCAATTCCCCCCTGCGGGCCACCATCGACGGGTTCGGCATGGGAATCGGTTTCACCCTGGCCCTGTTCGTCCTCGGTGCGGTGCGGGAGGTGCTCGGCTCCGGTGCGCTGCTCGGCGTCTCCCTGTTCGGTGCCGGGTACGTCCCCTTTTTGTTGCTGATCCTCCCTCCGGGGGCCTTTATCGCCCTGGGGTGCCTGCTGGCCGGAATGAATCGCATCGAAGCCCGCCAGCGATGATCAACCACGGCGCCTCCGGAGAGGAGGCGCCGTTTTTTTTCACTTGCGCCGCACTGGGGAGGCGAGGCCCCAAGTTCGCCCGGTGGTGAGAATTTCATCCCCCCGCAACCCCCTCGTCAGGGGCGCGATTCAACCACTGATTTCAGGATCTGAAAGGATCCGATTCCCCGTCAAAAAGGGCTTTACCTGGCGCCGCCCCAGTTTGTTTTCCGACCGAAAAAACTCTATATAAACCAGTGTTCTATAGCTGTAAAAGTGCATACAGTATACTGTATTTTTTCCTTGACAAAGGGCTTAGTTTGTCCTAACTTGCACTCGCCCGAGCACCACTCGTCAAGCTATTCGTCTGTCTGCTGGCCAGGTCAAAAATAAACGTTAGTCGCTGGGAGGAGTTTGTTCATGCTAGAGACCTATCTGCCGATACTCGTCCTCATTGTCATCTCCCTGGCATTCGCCACCGGGTCTGTGGTCTTCTCCCGGTTGATCGGCCAGAAAAAGCCGACAGCTGTCAAGTTGGCCCCCTACGAGTGCGGCATGCCGCCTGTCGGAACTGCCCGCGATCGGTTCTCGGTCAAGTTTTACCTGGTGGCGGTCGCCTTCATTGTCTTCGACATCGAGGTGGTCTTCATGTACCCCTGGGCCGTGGTGTTCAAGGAGCTCGGGTGGTATGGGGCCGCAGCCATGGGTTTTTTCATTTTCGTTCTGATCGTCGGGTTCATCTATGACTGGAAAAAAGGAGCGCTGGAATGGGAGTAGACACGCTGGGCGACAACATCATCACCACGACCCTTGACAAGCTGGTCAACTGGTCCCGTGCGAAATCCCTTTGGCCCATGACGTTCGGTCTGGCCTGTTGCGCCATCGAAATGATGGCCACCGGCGCCGCCCGTTTCGACTTGGACCGTTTCGGCGTCCTGTTCCGCGCCTCCCCCCGGCAGGCCGACGTCATCATCATTGCCGGCACGGTGACCAAGAAGATGCTGCCGGTAATCCAGACTGTGTACGAGCAGATGCCCGAACCCCGTTACGTCATTGCCATGGGTGCCTGTGCCTGCTCCGGCGGCGTGTTCGATACCTACAGCGTGGTGCAGGGAATCGACGAGGCGCTGCCGGTGGATGTTTATATTCCGGGTTGCCCTCCCCGTCCGGAAGGTCTGCTCTGCGGCATCATCAAGCTGCAGGAGAAGATCATGAAGGAGAGCAACAGCTTCGGTGCCGCCATCGGGGTGGGCGAGCGGATCAGCAACGCGTAACCAAGGCCTCCGCCTGGATAACGATAAGGGATGAACTGACATGACTGAACATGCTGCCGTTGCCAAGCTGAAGGAAAAATTCCCCTCCTCCGTCCTCGAGGTGGTGGAACACCGGGGCGAAACCTCGGTGACGGTGAACAAGGACGAAATCGTCGCCATCTGCGCCTTTGTCAAGAAAACGCTGGGCTTCAATCTGCTGTGCGATGTTTGCGGAATCGACTATCTGGGCAAGTCGCCCCGCTTCATGGTGGTCTACAACCTCTACAACATCGCCACCAAGGAGTATTTCCGCTTGAAGACCCCGGTGGAAGAAAGCGATGCCTGCGTCGACACCGTCAGCGGCGTCTGGGCCACCGCCAACTGGCTGGAGCGGGAGTGCTGGGACATGATGGGCATCAGCTTCAGGAACCATCCGGATCTGCGTCGCATCCTCATGCCCGACGACTGGCAGGGGCATCCGCTGCGCAAGGACTACCCGGTCCAGGGCCCTGGTCGCGAGCCCTACCAGGGGCGGGTTTCCTAACTTCCACTCGAGTCGCACTGCGATCCCATAGAAGAGGCATATCATGGCACTGACCGAAACGATGACGATCAATATGGGGCCCCAGCATCCCTCGACCCACGGGGTGTTGCGCCTGGTTCTGGAACTTGACGGCGAGGTGGTTGTCAAGGCAGTTCCCCATATCGGCTTCCTGCACCGTGGGGTCGAAAAGCTCTCCGAGTACCGTACCTACCATCAGGTCATCCCCTTGACCGACCGTCTCGACTACCTGGCGCCGATGAGCAACAACCTCGGCTATGTGCTGGCCGTGGAGAAACTGCTGGGGCTCACCGATGCCATTCCCGAGCGGGCCAAGGTGATCCGGGTCATCATGGCGGAACTGACCCGCCTCAAGAGCCACCTGGTCTGGCTGGCCTGCCATGGTCTGGATATCGGGGCCATGACCGTGTTCATCTACTGTTTCCGTGAGCGGGAAACGGTCATGAATATCTATGAGCAGGTCTCCGGCGCGCGTATGACCTCCAACTACTTCCGGGTCGGCGGTCTGTCGGCCGATCTGCCCGAAGGCTTGGAGAAGACCATTCGCACCTTCGCCGAGGAGATGCCCGGGCACATCCAGACCTACGAGGGTCTGCTCACCGGGAACAAGATCTGGCAGAAGCGGATCCAGGGGGTGGGGGTCATCGAGGCGGAGAAGGCCATCGATATCGGCCTGACCGGCCCCTCCTTGCGGGCCTCCGGCGTCGACCAGGATTTGCGGCGCGACAATCCCTACTGCGGGTACGAAAACTACGACTTCAAGGTTCCGGTGCGCACCGAGTGCGACACCTGGGCCCGCTACCACGTGCGGCTGGAGGAGATGCGACAGTCCTGCCGCATCATTCTGCAGGCCCTCGACCGTCTCAAGCCCGGCCCGATCCTGGCCGATGCACCCAAGGTGGTGCTGCCCCCCAAAAAGGACGTCGTCAACACCATCGAAGGCTTGATTCATCACTTCAAGATCGTCAGCGAGGGCTTCAAGCCCGCCCCGGGAGATATCTACCAGGAGGTGGAGGCGCCCAAGGGAACCCTCGGTTACTACCTGGTCTCCGATGGTTCGCCCAAGCCCTACCGGATGAAGATCCGTCCCCCTTCATTCGTCAATCTGCAGGCGCTGCCCCAGATGGTCGAAGGCAGCATGATTGCGGACGTGGTCGCGGTCATCGGAACCCTCGACATCGTCCTTGGCGAAATCGACCGGTAATCTCCCTGAGGGAAGAGGTGTGTACATGAGCAACGCCGTAGAACAGGTTCAGGAAGAGGAAATCGATCTCACCGGAGCCAATCAGGTCATCGACAAATACCTGCACATGCACGGGGCGCTGATGCCGGTGCTGCAGGGGATCCAGGAGCACTACGGCTACATTCCCGAGCCGACCGTGGAACTGGTGGCCGAACGGCTCAACGTCTATGCCAGCCAGATCTACGGGGTGTTGACCTTTTACGCCCAGTTCCATCTGGAGCCGCGGGGGAAATACATCGTCCGCATCTGCATGGGCACTGCCTGCCACGTCAAGGGGGCCGGCCGCATCGGCGACACCCTCAAGGAGAAAATCGGTATCGGCCACGCCGAGACCACGGAAGATCTCAAGTTCACGGCGGAATACGTGGCCTGCATCGGGGCCTGCGGCATGGCTCCAGTCATCATGGTCAACGATGACACCTATGGCAGCCTGACCGTGCAGAAAATGGTCGAGGTCATTGCCAAGTACCAGCAGATGGACTGAATTCCAACCCGATACCCTGATCGAGGATAGACGTGATGGCGGAAACAGCGGAAATGATCGAGGTTCTCATCTGCACCGGTACCGGCGGCATCGCCTCCGGTTCGCTCAAGGTTGCCGATGCCTTTGAAGCTGAATTCAAAAAGCACGGCGTGGAAGCCAAAGTCGGCAAGCGCTGCGCGGTCAAGCGGACCGGTTGCCGTGGTCTGTGCGCCAATGACGTGTTGGTGGACATCATCCTGCCTGGGCAGGAAGCCGTCACCTATGACTTTGTAACCGAGGAGATGGTTCCCCAGATCGTCGAGGAGCATGTGCTCGGCAACCAACCCCTGGAGAAAAAGGTCGCCGGGCCCTATTACGCCAAATTCCTCGAGAAGCAGCAGCGCATCATCTTCTCCCGCTGCGGTACCATCGACGCCGAGAGCATCGAGGAGTTTATCCAGAATCGTGGCTTCACAGGCGTCCAAAAGGCCGTGACCATGACCCAGGACGAGGTCATCGACGAGGTCAAGCGTTCCGGCCTGCGCGGTCGTGGGGGCGGGGGCTTCCCGACCGGGGTGAAATGGTCCTTCTGCAAGGCCTCCCCGGGCACCGAGAAATACCTGATCTGCAACGCCGACGAGGGGGACCCGGGGGCCTTCATGGACCGTTCGGTTCTCGAGGGGGACCCGTACGGCCTGATCGAAGGGATGATGATCGCCGCCTACGCCATCGGCTGCACCTTCGGCTACGTCTACTGCCGCGCCGAATACCCCCTGGCGATCAAGCGCCTGCAGAAAGCCATCGACACCTGTTATGAGCGGGGCATCCTCGGCAAGAACTGCATGGGCCTCGGCTTCGATTTCGACATGCGCATCAAGGAAGGCGCCGGCGCCTTCGTCTGCGGCGAGGAAACCGCGCTGATGGCCTCCATCGAGGGGCATCGCGGCATGTCGCGGCCCCGTCCGCCCTTCCCGGCCGTGCGCGGTCTCTGGGGCAAGCCCACCAACATCAACAACGTCGAGACCTTCGCCAACGTCTCCTACATCTTCTATCACGGGGCCGACTGGTATGCCTCCATCGGGACCGAAGGGACCAAGGGGACCAAGATCTTCGCCCTCACCGGCAAGGTCAAGCATACCGGCCTGGTGGAGGTGCCCGCCGGCACCACCATGAAAGAGGTTATCTACGACGTCTGCGGCGGCATCCTGAACAACCGCAAGTTCAAGGCGGTTCAGGCCGGCGGCCCCTCCGGCGGTTGTCTGCCCGCCGAAGCCCTGGATGCCCAGGTCGACTATGACTCGCTGATCAAGGCCGGCGCCATGATGGGTTCCGGTGGTCTGGTGGTCATGGACGAGACCACCTGCATGGTCGACATTGCCCGGTTCTTCCTCAACTTCACCCGCGTCGAGTCCTGCGGCAAGTGCATCCCCTGCCGCATCGGCCTCAAGATCATGCTCGAAATCCTCGAACGGATCTGCAACGGCCAAGGGCAGGAAGGGGATATCGAGATGCTCGAGGACATGGCCTACGACATCAAGAAAAGCTCCCTGTGCGGCCTCGGTCAGACGGCGCCCAACCCGGTCCTTTCCACCATCCGCTACTTCCGGCACGAGTACGAGACGCACATCAAGGAGAAGGAGTGCCCATCCCACAGCTGCAAGCCACTGCTGCACTTCCGGGTCATCGAGGAGAAGTGCAAGAAGTGCGGACTCTGTCCCAAAGTCTGCCCGGTGGATGCCATCGAGTGGGAAAAGGGAAAAGTGGCCTGGATCGATCTCGACAAGTGCACCAAGTGCACCTCCTGTTATGACGCCTGCCGCTTCATGGCCATTGACTAGCCGGTTTCTCACCTGATTTGGATACGAGGTCAAGATGGTAAATCTTACAATTGACGGCAAACAGATTACGGTCAAGAAAACGGCGACCATCTACGAAGCGGCGCTGGAAGCCGGTATCAACATCCCGGTGCTCTGTTACGCCAAAAAGCTTCTCCCCTACGGCGCCTGCCGGGTCTGCCTGGTGGAGGTGCAACAGATGAAGGGGCGCCTGATCCCTTCCTGCACCACCCCGGTAACGGAAGGGATGGTGGTGACCACCACCTCTCCCGAGATCATGAAGGTGCGCAAGACCGTCCTCGAATTCCTCCTGGTCAACCACGTGGTGGAATGCCCGGTGTGTGACAAGGGTGGCGAATGTGACCTGCAGGAGTTGACCTACGAGTACGAAGTGGTGACCAACCGCTTCGAAGGGATCAAGTTCGATCTGCCCAAGGACGAAGTCAATCCCCTGATCGAGCGCAACATGAACCGTTGCGTGCTGTGCGGCAAGTGCGCCCGGGTCTGCGACGAGATCGTGGCCTACGGCTCCTACTCCTTCATCAATCGCGGTTTCGAAACCAAGATCGCGACGGCCTTCGACCGGGGTCTGAGCTGCGAATTCTGCGGCCAGTGCGTTTCCATGTGCCCGGTCGGCGCCATCCTGCCGCGTCCCTTCAAGTTCAAGGCCCGTCCCTGGCAGCTCAAGGAAGTCGACAGCGTCTGCGGTTACTGCGGCAATGGCTGCACCGTAACCCTCGGCGTTCTTGGCAACAAGGTTGAAACCATCCGCTTCAACGACAAGACCGGGGTCAACGACGGCAACCTCTGCATCCGTGGCCGCTTCGGGTATTCCTATGTGAACAGCGAGGAGCGGCTGACCCAGCCCCTGGTGCGCAAGGGCAACGACCTGGTGCCGGCGAGCTGGAACGAGGCGCTGGAGGCGGCTGCCGCCGGCTTCGCCAAGGCCCGCACCGCCAAGGGCCTCGGCATCATCAGCGGGGCGCGCCTGACCAACGAGGAATTCTTCCTGCTGAAAAACCTGGCCAAGCTGTTGGGGACTGACAACCTCGACCACTCCGGTGGGGAGTGTTACAAGGGGGTAACCGAAGGTCTCCACGAAACCCTCGGTGTGCGGGCCTCCACCGCGACTTTCCCCGCGGTTGAGGAGTGCGACGTCATTCTCTCGATACGGTCCGATTTCTACGAAACCCACCCGGTGTTCGGCATGGTGGTCAACCAGGCGGTCAAGCGCAACGAGGCCCAGTTGATCGTGGTGTCGGACAAGCGCGGCAAGTTTACCAAACTGCCCGATGCCCAGACCCTGCTGCACCGCCCGGGTATGGAAGTCAATGTCCTCAACGCAATGTCCCAGGTGCTGCTGACTGAAGGCCTTGCCGCCACCGAAGGTGTGGAAGGGGTTGCTGAATTGACCGAAGCCCTGGCCGCCTTTACCCCGGAAGCGGTGGAGGCACAGACCGGTGTACCCGCCGATGCCCTTCGCGAAGCCGCCCGGCAGTTGGCCGGCGCCAAGAAGAGCGCCATCCTCCTGGCCTACGGGCTCCCCTATACCGCCTACAGCAGGGAACTCGGCCTGGCGGCCGCGAACCTGGCCATCCTCAGCGGGAATGTGGGCAAAGCCGGCAGCGGTCTGTACCTGTGCGGCGAGAAGGCCAACAGCCAGGGGGCCATTGACCTCGGCATCCTGCCCGGCGCCAAGGGGCTGGGAGTGCAGGGGATGCTCGAGGCTGCGCAGAAGGGAGACCTTTCCGCCCTCTACGTGGTTGGCGAAGACCTGCTTAGCTCCTATCCCGACAAGGCGCGCGTCGGCGCGGCTCTCGACAAGGTGGAATTCCTGGTGGTTCAGGATATTTTCCTCTCCCCCACCGCGGCCAAGGCCGACGTGGTGCTGCCGGCTGCCTCCTTCGCCGAGAAGGACGGCAGCTTCACCAATGCCGAGCGGCGGATCCAGCGGGTGCGCCCTGGCATCGCCAGCCCCGGTGAGGCACGGACCGATTTCGCCATCTTCCAGTTGCTGGCCGAGCGGCTCGGTAGCGCCGCCACCCCGACCCAGGCCTCGGTTTGCGCTCAGCTCGCCGAAGTGGCCCCGGCCTACGCCGGCGTTTCCCTGGACCAACTTGGGCCCCAGGGCCTGGTCTGGGGAGGGGAGCAGTTGGCGGTGACCAAGCGCAAGGTGGTCCCGGTGGCCGGCGCCAAACCGGTGGAGGGGCGCTTCCAGCTGGTGACCGGCAGTGCCCTGTTCCACAGCGGGACCATGTCCACCCGGGCCAAGGGGCCCTGTGCCGTGGTGGCGGAGCCCTACCTGGAGGTTTGCCGGGAGGACGCCAAGGAGTTGGCCCTCAAGGATGGGGACGCGGTCAAGGTCAAAGGCAACGGCGTGGAATTGACCCTGACGGTCAAGATCGACCGGCGCCTGCCCCAGGGGGTAGTGTTCGCTCCTTATCACTTTGCACAGGCAGGCCTGAACCGCCTTTATCGCGGCGAAGCTGTGATTCCGGTGGAAATCGCCAAGTAATTTGCCCGACAGGGTTCCCTTGCAGGAGGTGCCATGGACTGCCCTAAATGCAAAGCCAATATTTCAGCCCAGGCCAAGTACTGTGACCAGTGCGGAACCCACCTGGTCAAGAACGTAGAGTTTCTGCACCAGCGCGCCCTCGACCATTACCACCGGGGGTTGATCGATGAGGCGATTCGCCTCTGGGAGCAGGCGCTGAGCATCGATGGCGAATTCAGCAAGGGTTATTACTACAAGGGTTTGGCGCTGTATGACCGGGGTGACCTGCAACTGGCCGTGGCCTCCCTGCGCCAGGCCCTGCAGGGGGAGAAAGAGCCTTTCCGGGTCCATTTCAAGCTCGGCATGGCGCTCTACGGCATCGGGGATCTGATCGGAAGTATCGACAGTTTCCGCAAGGCCCTCGAGCTCAATCCGGGAAGTGCGGAAACCCACTACCGGCTCGGTCTCTCCTACCTGCGCAACTCGGCTCTGGACAAGGCCCAGGAGGAACTGGAACAGGCCATTCGCATCAACCCTCAGTACACCCGGGCACTCTACATTCTGGGGATGGTGCTGTCGCAGAAAGGGGATACGCGAAGGGCCATCGAGCAGTTCAGCCGGGTGGTTGAAATCAGCCCTTCCTACACCGCTGCCCGTTTCGACCTGGGGATGGCGTTATTCAAGGAAGGGGCGCTCAAGGAGGCGGCTGCCGAGTTCCAGCGAGCGGTCGAGAGCAACGAGCGGTTCGCACCGGGCCATTACATGCTGGGGGAGTCGCTACGCAAGCAGGGGGCCTTCAGCGAGGCGATCAGCGCCTATACCGAACTGCTCAAGGTCAACCCCAAGGACGCCGACGCCTATGTCCGGCTGGGGGAGTGCTACCTCCAACTCGACCTGCTGGATGCTGCCCGCGAGGCGGTGGACAAGGCCCTGGGCTGCAATCCGAACCATCCTGACGCCCAGTACCTGAAAAAAAGCCTGGGCCAGACTCTGACGCCCCACAAACCCGGGTTTTAATACCTTTTAGCAACCCCGAATCCTACACTGCCCAAGGAAGAGGATTGTCATGACGCCTGAATTGTTGAGCCTCTCAAACAACGCCCCCCTGTTTCTGGCTACGATGCTGGTCAAGATTCTGGTGGTCTTCGTTGTCGTCATCCTGATCGTGGCTTATGCCACCTGGTGCGAGCGCAAGATCATCGGACATATGCAGACCCGGCTCGGTCCCATGCACACGGGTTGGCACGGCCTGCTGCAACCGATCGCCGACGGGCTCAAGCTGTTTTTCAAAGAGGACATCGTCCCTTCGGAATCCAGCAAATTCTCCTTCATTCTTGCACCCATGATGATCCTGGTTCCGGCCTTCATCACCGTTGCCGTGATTCCCTTCGGACCGGACCTGCAGATCGGCAACTACCTCATTCCCCAGCAGATTACCGATCTCAACGTGGGCGTGCTCTATATCCTGGCCATGGCTGGGCTCGGCGTCTACGGAATCGTGCTGGCCGGATGGGCCTCCAACAGCAAGTACTCCCTGATGGGCGGCCTCCGCTCCTCGGCCCAGATGATCTCCTACGAACTGGCCGCCGGGCTCTCCATCGTCGCGGTGTTCATGCTCTCCGAGACCCTGAGCCTGCGGGGGATTGTCGAGGCCCAGGCCGCCGCCCATCCGGTGATCCCCTTCCTGCCCAACTGGTACATCTTTTCCCAGCCCCTGGCCTTCGGCCTGTTCCTGATCACCTCCATCGCCGAAATCAACCGGACCCCCTTCGACCTGCCCGAGGCCGAAACGGAACTGGTCTCCGGTTTCTGCACCGAGTACTCCTCCATGAAATACGCCCTGTTCTTCATGGCCGAGTACGCCAACATGGTGGTGATCGGTGCGGTGACGGCGACCCTGTTCCTGGGCGGCTGGGCCGGCCCCTTCCCCGGGTTCATCAACCTGCTGATCAAGATCTTTGCCTTCATGTTCTTCATGATCTGGCTGCGGGCCACTGTGCCCCGCGTCCGTTATGACCAGCTGATGTACCTGGGCTGGAAAGTCATGTTGCCCCTGGCGCTGGCCAACATCCTGGTCACCGGCGTTGTGGTGTTGATGTTCTAAGACTCCAAACCAAGACAAGAGGATGGCCCATGTTTAGTGCATTCTGCAAAGGTCTGAGCATCACCTTCAAACACCTGCTCCCGGGGCACTCGACCACGGTTCAGTACCCCTACGTGAAACTGCAGCCGTCAGCCCGCTTCCGCGGACTCCACCGGTTGGTGCCGACCCACGACCGGGAGAAGTGCGTCGCCTGCTACCTCTGCCCCACGGTTTGCCCGGCCAAGTGCATCACTGTCGATTCGGCCGAGAACGCCCAACTGGAGAAGTACCCCCGGGTCTACAGCATCGATCTGCTGCGCTGCATCTTCTGCGGCTACTGCGTCGAAGCCTGCCCGGTGGAGGCTATCGAAATGACCGGCGACTATGAACTGGCCAACTACAAGCGTGCGGACTTCACCTTCACCAAAGAGCGGCTGCTCAAGTAACCGTATAGGAGCGTTGAACCCATGGCACATCTCTTTTTCTATCTGGTCGCCTTGGTCGCCATCGTTTCCGGATTCCTGGTCATCAAGTGCAAGACTCCGGTCAACAGCGCGATCGCTCTGGTGAACACCTTTTTCTGCCTGGCCATCTTCTACGTCATGCTGGAAGCCCCATTCATGGCGGTGACCCAGATCATGGTCTATGCGGGCGCCATCATGGTCCTGATCCTCTTTGTCATCATGCTGCTTAACCTGGGGGCCGAAGCGCGCAAGCGCTACACCCACGGAGTAGCCTGGGCGGCGGCCTGCGGGGCTTTGGTGCTGATGCAGGTGGTGTATTTCCTCAACCGGGGCGAAGCCACCGGCATGAAGGGAGAGGTCACCAGTGACCTGATCAGTCGGGTCGGTCACACCGAATTGATCGGCAAAGCTCTCTTCACCCAGTTCCTGCTTCCTTTTGAAATTACCTCGATCCTGCTCCTGGTTGCCGTCGTCGGTGCCTTGGTGCTGGCTAAAAAAGAAGTCTGACTGCTGACAGGGACAGGAGATTGATCATGATCATCAGCGTTCATCACTACCTGGTACTGAGTGCCATTCTGTTCGCCCTTGGCACCGTGGGTGTTCTGACCCGGAGAAATGCCATTGTCATCTTCATGTGCATCGAACTGATGCTCAATGCAGTGAACCTCTCCTTCATCGCCCTTTCCCGCCACCTGGGAAATCTGGACGGACAGGTCTTCGTGCTCTTCGTCATGACGGTAGCCGCCGCCGAAGCCGCCGTCGGTCTGGCTTTGATGATCGCCTTCTTCCGCAATCGGCAGTCGGTCGACGTCGAGGACATTAATCTGTTGAAATGGTAGGCAAACTTCGGTTCGATTCGATGCTCCATTCGCTAAGAGGAGAGAGATAGATGTACGACAAACTCTGGCTCATCCCGTTCTTCCCCCTGCTGGGTGCGATCATCAACGGTCTGCTTGGCAAGAAGATCAAGAACGAGGCCGTCATCGGCACCATCGGCACCCTGGCGATCGCTTCCTCCTTTGTGGTGTCCTGCACCTATTTCTTCCAGTTGCTTGGAGATAGCCAGAAGGTGCACGAAGTGGTCATCGGGTCCTGGATGTCCGTCGGCAACCTTCAGGTTGATTGGGGCTTCCTTCTGGATCCACTGTCGGCGCTGATGATCATGGTCGTGACCGGGGTCGGGTCCTTGATCCACCTCTACTCCATCGGCTACATGCATGGGGAAGAGGGTTTCTACCGGTTCTTCTCCTACCTGAACCTGTTCTGCTTCGCCATGCTGATGCTGGTGCTGGGGAACAATGCCTTGGTCATGTTCGTTGGCTGGGAAGGGGTGGGGCTTTGTTCCTACCTGCTGATCGGCTACTACTTCAACAAGAAGAGTGCCGGTGACGCAGCCAAAAAAGCCTTCGTCGTCAACCGGGTCGGCGACTTCGGCTTTCTGCTCGGTCTGTTCATCCTGTTCTGGACCCTGGGGAACGACCACGGGGTCTGGACGGTGAATTTCGTCGAAATCGCCGAGCATGGCCATCTGCTCGGTACCGGCAGCGTGGTAGTGACGGCGATCACTCTGCTGTTCTTTCTCGGCGCCACCGGTAAATCCGCCCAGATACCCCTCTACACCTGGTTGCCCGACGCCATGGAAGGTCCCACCCCGGTTTCGGCACTGATCCACGCCGCCACCATGGTCACCGCAGGTGTCTACATGATCGGCCGCATGAACGGGCTGTTCGCCATGGCCCCCAGCACCATGATGGTCGTTGCCATCGTCGGTGCCGCCACGGCCATCTTCGCCGCCAGCATCGGGTTCGCTCAGAACGACATCAAGCGGGTCCTGGCCTACTCCACCGTCTCCCAGCTTGGCTTCATGTTCATGGCCATGGGGGTCGGCGCCTTCACCGCCGGCATCTTCCACCTGATGACCCATGCCTTTTTCAAGGCCTGCCTGTTCCTCGGGTCCGGCTCGGTCATCCATGGCATGCACCACGCCCTGCACCATGCCCACCTGCACGATGATCCGCAGGACATGCGCAACATGGGCGGTCTGCGCAAGTTCATGCCCATCACCTGGGCCACCTTCGGCATCTCCTGTCTGGCCATCGCCGGCATGCCCTTCTTCTCCGGGTTCTTCTCCAAGGACGAGATCCTCTGGTGGGCCTTCGCCTCGACCCGCGGCATTTTCCTGGTCTACCTGGTCGGCGCCATCGCCGCCTTCATGACCGCCTTCTACATGTTCCGCTGCCTCTACATGACCTTCCATGGCCCCCAGAAGACCCATCCCAAGGCCAAGGATCATGTGCATGAGTCCCCCTGGGTCATTACCGTACCCCTGATCGTCCTGGCGGCCCTGGCCACCGTGGGCGGTCTGGTCGGCATCCCGCACCCCATCGACATCTTCCATGTCGGCAACAAGCTCACCGAATTCCTGGCTCCCGTGTTCCAGGCCTCCCAGCAACTGCACCAGATCGAGGCCCACGGTGAGGCCTCTACCGAAATCATGCTGATGGTGCTCTCGGTGCTGATCGGCCTGGCAGGCATCGCCGGTGCCACCGTGATGTACATGAAAAACCCCGAACTGCCGGCCAAGTTCACCGCCAAGTTCGCCACCCTGCACCGCATGGTGTTCAACAAGTGGTACGTCGATGAACTGTACGATGCCCTGTTCGTCAATCCCACCAAGCGGCTGGGCACCTTCCTGTGGAAAGGCTTCGACGTCAAGGTGGTGGACGGCATCGTCAACGGCACCGCCGCTCTCGTCAATCTGCTGGCCCGCGGGCTCCGTTACACCCAGTCCGGTCTGATGCACAATTATGCGCTGACCATGGTTCTGGGGATGATCGGGATCGTCGCATTCTACGTCCTCCAATAGGCTGACTGTCAGATTTGCCATAGAGCAATAAGGAGCAGAATCCAATGACCGAACATCTTCTGAGCCTGATCACCTTCTTCCCACTGGTGGGACTATTGTTCCTTCTCTTCATTCCGAAGGACAATGAAGGGCTTCTCAAGGGCTTTACCCTGGCAGTTACCCTGGTGACCTTCTTCATCAGCCTGCCCCTGGCCTTCGACGACGTCTTCAAGACCTCGGGGGGCATGCACTACACCGAATTCGCCGAATGGATCAAGATCGGCGACTACTTCCAGATGAACTACAACGTGGGGGTCGACGGCATCAGCCTCTGGCTGATCCTGCTGACCACCTTCATCATGCCCATCGCGACCCTGTCGACCTGGCATGCGGTCGAGAAACACGTCAAGGCCTTCATGGCCCTGCTGCTGCTGCTCGAAACGGCCATGCTCGGCGCCTTCATCTCCCTCGACCTGTTCCTGTTCTACATCTTCTGGGAACTGATGCTGATCCCCATGTACTTCATGATCGGCATCTGGGGCGGCGGCCGCCGCATCTACGCCGCGATCAAGTTCTTCATCTTTACTGCCGTCGGCTCGCTGCTGATGCTGGTGGCCATCATCTATGTCTACTACGCGGCCGTGCAGAGCGGCATGGACATCAACGGTTTCAGCATCGCCGACTTCACCAAGCTGAGCATCGCTCCCGAGATCCAGACCTGGCTGTTCCTGGCCTTCGCCTTCAGTTTCGCCATCAAAGTGCCGATGTTCCCGGTGCACACCTGGTTGCCCGATGCCCATACCGAGGCGCCCACGGCCGGTTCCGTGATCCTGGCGGCCATTTTGCTGAAAATGGGCACCTACGGTTACGTGCGCTTCGCCATGCCCCTGTTCCCCGATGCAACCCAGGAGTTCATTCCCTTCCTGTCGCTGCTGGCGGTCATCGGCATCATCTACGGCGCCCTGGTGGCGATGATGCAGGATGACGTCAAGAGACTGGTTGCCTATTCCTCGGTTTCGCACCTTGGCTTCGTCATGCTCGGCATCTTCGCCCTGAATCTGCAGGGCCTGGCCGGCGCGATGATCCAGATGGTCAACCACGGCATCACCGGCGCGCTGTTTCTTATCGTCGGGTTCATCTACGAGCGGCGTCACACCCGCGCCATCGCCGACTTCGGCGGCCTGGCAAAGCAGATGCCGGTGTTCGCCACCATCTTCATGATCATGACCTTCTCCTCCGTGGGCCTGCCCGGCACCAACGGTTTCGTTGGCGAGTTCCTGATCCTGATGGGAGCCTTCGAAAGCGAGCTTCGCTGGTTCGCGGTTTTCGCCACCACCGGGGTGATCTTCGCCGCCGTCTACATGCTCTGAAAAACCCTGAAAATCAGAACCTCGAGGACCTCTCGGCCCGTGAAGTGGCCCTGATGGTTCCTCTGCTGGTCTTCGTCTTCTGGATCGGTGTCTATCCCAACACCTTCTTCGAGAAAATGAATCCTGCCCTGGAGCAGATGATCCAGCAGGTCAAGGTCGCTCCCGTGCAGGCCGCCGAATTGCCCGCCGTGGTTGAACCGGCTGTCGCAGCCGGCAGCGAGGAAGCGGCGGCCAATGCTGCGGCGGCCCCGCAGGCTGAGGCCACTGCCCCCCCCGCCGAAGGTGCTGCGGTTCCGGCTGACGGGGCGGGAGTGCCTGCAGCGCCGGCCACCCCTGCCCCCGGCGGTGGAAACTGACCCTGAAGTCCAGTGATTGACCTGTTACTGATTTAACACCGCCTCCGGAGGAGCATTTCCATGG
>CAZYXS010000055.1:0-19794 GCA_964650955.1 uncultured Desulfuromonadales bacterium
AAACAACATGCCGTTTTTACGACGATTTTATTTCATGGTGTTAAACATGGGTTAACTCGGCGAATATAACATGTGCTATGAGATGTCCAAAGTGGAATGTCGTTGAAATCATCGGTGTAGATCGACCGGCTCCTGCTCTCCCAAAATGTCCCTTCGCTCCCGCACATGCTTCCCTAATCCCTGAGATTCTGCAGATACTCCACCAGCTCATGAACCTCGGTTGAGGGGTTCTCCTCCCCCGTCCTGCGCGCATCCGCAAGAGCGCGGGCACTTCGCATCTTAGCCTCCGACAGATCCGGGAACATCTGCCGAAAGAGACCACGCATCCCTTCCGCAGAACCCGGCAGGCGCCCCCTCAGAGCACGCTCGCAGTTCTGCGCCGCAGTGCGGACACCGGTCCTTTGGAAAGGAGCCCGGGTGTACTCAAAATGGAGGAGCAGCCAGTACTCGAAGGCGGGGTTGGAAAGCGCCGTGCGAAAACCCGCCGTTTGCGCCTGGTGGCAGCCGTCGGCGTAATTGACGTGTTCGTCCCGGTCGAACACGCAAAAGATGCGGTCGTAACGCTCCCCCTGGCCCTTCTCGACCCTCTGCAGCTGCCTGGCGGTCCGCAACACCGAAACCGGATCGTTCCCCTCGCCCTGGGTAATCTCCACATTGGCCGAGCTGAGCCGGTAATGGGCGCTGAGTTCGCGGAAATAGTTCGGCTCGGTCTTCTCCCCCTCGCAGATGATCGGCACCCTATCGTAGGGCTCCCTCCGAGGGGCGCGCCTTCTCAGGTCGGCGGCGCTATGGCCGCGCCGCTTAGGAGGCACGCTGCTGCTCCTCTCCGTTGCCGCCCATAGCGAGATCGATCTGCCGGAAATAGGGCAGCGCCCCATAGCGGCCGGAAAGATAGCTGCGCTCCAGGTTTTCCAGCCCCTTGCGCGGGCTGAAATCGGTCAGCGGGAAGAGCCGGCTGGCCTGCGTTTCATCCTTTTCGCAGAACCAGATCTGATCGCGCCGGAAGACGTCCTGGCTCAGGATCGAGGTTTCGTGGGTGGAGAAGATGAGTTGGGCGTTTTTCGGGTTTGTGCAGCTGTCATGGAAGAGGTCGACGAGAAACCGCACCATGTGCGGATGCAGATTGTCGTGGAGTTCGTCGACCACCAGCACATCGCCGTGGTCCAGGGTGTCGAGCCAGGGGCCGGCCAGGGAGAGGAATTTCCGGGTACCGTCCGATTCCTGCTCGAAATCCAGCTCGACCTGCCCGCCCTGGGCGGTGGTGTGCACGGTCTTGAGAGCGTTGATCTCCTTGCCGCTTAACTCGTCGATGATGCTCTGCCGCAGGGCGGCCGGCATGTCGCCGGGGAGTTGCCGCGGGTCGAACTCCTGCTTCCTGACGCGAATGTCGGTCACCCCGAGATCGGCGGCGCGCAGAAAAGCCAGCACCCTTCCCTTCAAGGCCTCTTTCTCGCAAAGCGAAGCGGTGAAGATCGGGTCCCAGCCATCCAGGCTGACAACGCGCAGCGTGTCGCGAAACCAGTCAAAGACCGGCTGCAGCTGGGCGCTGTTGAGCTGCACCGCTGTGGAAAGGAACAGGGCGTTGGAGCGGGTCGATTCCTGCCAGAGCTGCTTCTGCCCGGTCAGCTTATCACCCATCTCCCAGATATAGTCCTGACTGTCGGCATCATACGCGCGGTTGAACCAGCGCTGCATGCGGCTCTTGGGATAGGCCATCAACCATTCCTCGTGGACCCGCTCCCGGGTAGCTGTGAAACCGTACTGATAGCGGACATCGTCGACGAGAAAGACCGCCTCGAATTCGGTCGGCTCCTGACTGATCGACTCATCGAAAAGAAAGGGAGTCACCCTGAGCTTCTCTCCTCGTTGGGAGGCCACCGCCGAATTGACGACGACCTGCTTCATGGTGAGCAGCGCCCGCAGCAGGTTCGACTTTCCCGAGGCGTTGGGGCCATAGACGGCCGCCGAGCGCAGCAGCGGCACCAAGCCCGCAACCTGCGGTTCAAAGGAGTGCGTCTCGGCATGCTCGTCCCCCGTGCCGCGCACCAGGCTCAAGGTCTGCTGATCGCGAAAGGAGCGGAAGTTTTTGACGGAAAATTGGATCAACATGGCGCAATCTACCTTTATTTTTATTTTGATCCAAATTATCGTCAGTTTTTGTCAAATTTCAAGAATAAATTCGTATCGAATACGAAGGTTAAGTGTCGAGCTGTCGTGAAAGGGGCAGAGAAAGGGTTCGCTGGGGATCGTCGTTGCCCCCCCTAAACCCAGCCCTCCGGAAACCAGAGTGCTTCGCCCCGGCTGCCTTCTCCGCGAAGAAAAGGGTGTGAAGGAATGTCGGTTTTTGGCATGCTGGAGCATGTGTGGCCGGATTGGGGGGGGGTAACGCTTCTAATCTGCCTCGGCGAGGACCCCAAAATCTACCCCTATTTTTTTGAATTTCCGCGCATCCAGGCAAATCACACAGGACGCAAAAAAATCAAAAGCCCTCGCTTTCGGAGGGCTTATTGAACTGCAGCGAATCATCGCGAATTGTCAAATGGTGCCCGGGACGGGGGTCGAACCCGTACAGCCATACGGCCGAGGGATTTTAAGTCCCTTGCGTCTGCCAGTTCCGCCACCCGGGCGAGGGGTTATTAATAGAGGAAATCGAGGCCGGGTGTCAATCCATAAGGACGCCCGCCCGCACATGAGGAGGAAAACCCTGTGATCGACAAAAAACTGCTGTGTCCCAACTGCGGGACCGCGCTGCAAACCTACCGCAATCCCTTTCCTACAGTGGATATCATTATCCGCCGTGGCAACCGGATCGTTCTGATCGAGCGGAAAAACCCGCCCCTGGGCTGGGCCCTGCCGGGGGGCTTCGTCGATTACGGCGAAAGCCTGGAAACCGCGGCCCATCGGGAGGCAGCCGAAGAGACAGGGTTGCGACTTACCAACCTGCGCCAGTTCCGGGCCTATTCCGATCCCGCCCGCGACCCGCGCCAGCACAATATCTCCATAGTCTTTACCGCCGATGGCGGGGGGGATCTGACTAGCGGCGACGATGCGGCCAACGCTGCCTGGTTTCCCTTGGACGCCCTACCCGCCCCCCTCTGTTTCGACCATGACCAGATTCTGCGGGATTACCTGGCCGCTTCGACGCAGGGCTGAGGCCCTCCACACTCCTGTTTCGCTGACGGACTGGGGAAGAAATGCAATTCGGGCAATTCCGGCAGTAGCCCGAGGCGCTGGCACAAGCTGAAAAAAAGCTCCAAGCCGCGGATTTGCTCGGCCTCCAGGCCATAAGACATGGTGCGCCAATAATCGACCAACCCGGCCTCGCTCATCCAGCCGCGCTCAGGTACCACTGCCGCCAAACCCGGAAGATCGGCAAAGGCCTGCCGTCGCGCGTTGTCCAGTTGGACGAGCAGTTGACCGACTTGCGCGGCCTTTTCCTGTGCAGCCGTCCGCCGTAGAATCCATAAGGCGAAGACGAAAGGCAGGCCGGTATAACGGTACCAGAGTTCGCCAAGATCGTAGATGCCGGCAGCCGGGTAGGACTGGGCCATTTTCAGCGCGCGGTCGCCGATCAGCAGAGCGCTTCCGCCCGCAGCTATGCCCTTTTCCACCGGGGTCTCTGGTATGGCATAGGTAACCTTCCGCAGGCCAATGAATTCCTGCAGCAGGATTTTCAGCAAATTGACCGAGGAGGCCGACTCCCCAGTCAGGGCGATCTGCATCCCTTCAAGTTCTGCAAGAGGCCTGGGAGAAAACAGCAGGACCGAGCGCACCGGGCCGCGGGTGCTGATGGAAAACCCGGGCAACAGCAGGTAATCCCGCCAGTTGCGCCCATACTCGAAAGATGAGCAGGGGCTGACGTCGATACTGCCGGCAGCCAGCAACCGATTGAGGTGGGCGGGCACCCCGGAAACGATCTCTCCGCCAAAGCCCGCCGCCCGCAAATGGTGGAAAAAAGGGGCGCAGTTGGTGTAGGCGATATGACCGACCACCAGGTTCATCGGGCTGGAGCCTCCAGCAACGGGCCTTCGCCCCGGGCGGCCAGGGATTCGACAAACCGAACCCCTTCGGCCTGCAGCAATTGACCACTGACTCGCAGATAGTCGGTCACTGCATTGTTATAGTCGGTCAGGGCAGCCGTGTGATCGGTCCGGGCCAGGGCCAAGTCTTCCTCCCCTTCCAGCACCTGCCTTGTGGTCGCCAGGCCGACCTCTTTGCGCTTGAGCAGGGTGCGCAGCTTCTCCTCCGCCAGGGCCTGGCCCTTGTCGGTCACTTCGATCTTTTTCCGGCTGACCTCCAACAGGCGGATAGCCGAACGGATCTCCGTCCGCACTTCCTCCCGCAGTTGGGCCTGGAGAGCATGACGCCCTTTGAGGCGCTGTTCGGTGCGCAGATACTCGTAACGGGCTTCCCGATTGCCCAGGGGATAGCTCAGGCGCAGGCCGACCTCCCAGTTTTTCAGGTCTCCGTCCCGCAAGTCCTCCAGGTCGTCTCCGTAATCGGCACCAAGGCCCCGGTGGGCATAGCTGCCGACCAGATCCAAGGTCGGCAGGAGCTGGTTGCGGGCCACTTCCCGCTCAAGGCCGAGGCGGACGATTTCGGCGGCCCGGCGCAGCAAGTCGGGCCGGGCGGTCAGGGCCGTGCGCATGGCCAGGTCCTCGCTCGTCTCCAACTCAGGTTGCCCCAGCTCCCCCTCGGCCACCATCACCCCATCGGGCATGGCCAGCAACAGGGCCACCTGGTCCAGAGCGTCCTCGTAACTTTTTCGGGCGTCCAGCAGTTCCCGTTGGCGGGTCTGAAGACCCACTTCCGCTTCGAGGGTTTCCACCGGCGCCAGCACCCCCGCCTCAACCCGGGCGCGGTTTTCCACCAGGACCTTTTCCGCCAGGGCGACGGAGGTTTCCCGATAGGCCAGGTTATCCCGCAGGCGCAGCACTTCGAAATACCCCCGGCGCACATCGGACACCACCCCGAAAGCCCGTTCCCGCAGATCCTGCACGGAAATATTGCGGTCTTCAGTGGCAAAGAGTATCCCCCGTTCGGTTACGGTGACACCCAGATCCCGCAGCAATGGCTGTACCAGGGAAAACCGCAGTTCGCTCTGGTAGGCCGGGTTGATCCCGCCAACGATCAGGCTGTTGTCGTCCCGCAGGTTGGTAAAAGTGGCTTGCAGACTGCCCCCGCTGGGCAACAACTGGCTGAGGCGCAGATCAGCCTGCCGGTATTTGGTGACGCTGATCGTGTTGGACAGTGTCCGGCCGTCGGGTTGGCGGGCCGTCCCTGCGGCGAGATCGACCTCGGCCACCGGGTCGTAGATGCCGTACCCCTTGCGCACCAGCGCTTCGCTGGCCCGGGTCTCGAACATCTGGGCTCGCAGGTTCAGGTTGCGCTCCAGTCCCAGCCGGACCAGACCATTCAAGGTCAAGGGTGCTGCCAATGCCAGGCCGGGTACCAGGCAGTGGACGGCCAGCAACACTGCGAAGATTGGTTTTTTCATAGTCCCCACTCGCAATCCAGGAAAAAGACGGCCTAATTTACACCAGCGCCCGGCGCCCTGGCAAGCCGCAAAGCCCGCTGCCGATCAAACTTGCCGGATTCCCGCCGAAAGGAAACAGGGGCCGGATCGGCGTCCGGCCCCTGCAGGCAGTGCAATCGCCGGGGAAGCCGGCTAAGGGGAAAGCTTTCGGGGGTCAGACTAGAGCACCAGGCGCTCCATGAAGCTCGTGTCCACCGCCCCTTCGATGAACTCCTTGTTGCTCATGATCCGCTTGTGCAGGGGGATGGTGGTCTTGATCCCTTCGATGATGTACTCATCCAACGCCCGGGCCATGCGCCGAATCGCCTCTTCGCGGGTATCGGCATGCACGATCAGCTTGGCGATCATCGAGTCGTAATGGGGCAGCACCTTGTACTGATCGTAAACGGCGCTGTCCACCCGCACCCCAAGCCCGCCGGGGGTGTGATAGCCGTCGATCTTGCCAGGCGAGGGGGTAAACTTGACCGGATCCTCGGCATTGATGCGGCATTCGATGGAATGCCCCTGGATCTTGACGTCGGACTGCTTGAAACGCAGTTTCTGGCCCGCGGCGATGCGGATCTGCTCTTTGACAATGTCGATGCCGGTGATCATCTCGGTGACGGGATGCTCTACCTGCACGCGGGTGTTCATTTCCATGAAATAGAAATCGCCGCTCTGGTCGAGCAGGAATTCCATGGTACCGGCGCTGCAGTAATTGACGGCCTTGGCCGCCGCCACCGCGCATTCCCCCATTTTCTTCCGGGTCTCGGGAGTCAGCACCGGGCAGGGAGCCTCCTCAAGCAGTTTCTGGTGGCGCCGCTGGATGGAGCAGTCACGTTCGCCAAGGTGGATGACGTTGCCGTGCTTGTCTCCCAGAATCTGGATTTCCACGTGCCGCGGACGCTCGCAGTACTTTTCGATATAGACCTCGGGATTGCCGAAACCGGCCTGGGCCTCGGAACGGGCAGCGGCAAAGGCATTGGCCAGAGACCCTGGCGAATGCACCACCTTCATCCCCCGTCCGCCGCCACCGGCAGTGGCCTTGATGATCACCGGATAGCCGATTTTGGCAGCAATTTTCTTGGCCTCCTCGGCGCTCTTGACCCCCTCGGTCGTCCCCGGCAGGATCGGCACCCCGGCCTTGATGACCGTCTGGCGGGCGCTGATCTTATCCCCCATCAGCCGCATGCTTTCGGGGCTCGGGCCGATGAAGGTGATACCGCAGTTGGCGCAGATTTCGGCAAATTCAGCGTTTTCGGAGAGAAAACCGTAACCGGGATGAATGGCGTCGGCGTCAGTCACCTCGGCGGCGCTGATGATCGCCTTCATGTTGAGATAACTGGCGATGCTCGGCGCCGGTCCGATACAGATGCTCTCGTCGGCCATCTTGACATGCAGGCCCTCGCGATCAACGTCGGAATGCACCGCTACGGTCTTGATGCCCAGTTCCTTGCAGGCGCGGATGATCCGCAGGGCAATTTCGCCGCGGTTGGCGATGAGAATTTTATGAAACATGAGTGGATTGACTCCTCGCTGACGAGTGATGAGCAATTCAGCTCCCCCTGCCCCCGGAAAATACCCGGGTTACGGGAGGAGGGGCTGCTAGAGGCGCTCGACGATGAACAGCGGATCGCCAAACTCCACCGCCTGGGCGTTCTCCTTGCACATCTCCACGATCCGGCACTTGAACTCGGCCTCGATCTCGTTCATCAGCTTCATCGCCTCGACGATGCAGAATGTCTGCCCCTTCTCGACCACCTGGCCGACCTGCACATAAGGATCGGAGTCCGGGGAAGGCGCCCGGTAGAAGGTGCCGACGATGGGCGAAGTGATGGTTTCGAACTTCTCGTTGTGCACCGCTGCCTTGGGGGCGGCTTCGGCAGGAGGGGCCGCGGGGGCGGCCGCGGGAGCCGGGGCGGCCATCGGAGCCGGCATGGCTGCGACAGGCGCGGCATAGGCCTGGGGAGCGGCCACATGAATGATCTCCTGGCTCTTGCCCCGCTTGATCAGGATCTTCTCCTCGGCGCTTTCCATTTCAAATTCGGTGATATCGGTGTCGGTCACCATCTTGATCAGAATCTTCAGGTCTTTGATATCCATTGAAACGTCCTCCTTGATTCGGCTTTCTGGTTCGGCCCGGTTAGCCGCGCCGGTGGGGCCGCAAACCTGGCCCTGCGTCTGCGAACAGACTCTGCAACGTCATGTCAACCCCGGCGGCACCATGCCGCCGTAAAGTCAAACCGCTCGGTAACTTTTCGGGATCCGGGTCAGGCACTGGGGCCCCTCCGCAGTCACCAGCACCATGTCCTCGATGCGCACCCCACCCAACTCCGGAATATAAATGCCCGGCTCGATGGTCACGATCATCCCCGCCTCGGCAAAATCCTCACTGCGGGGCGACAGGGTGGGAAACTCGTGCACTTCCAGCCCCACACCATGCCCAAGGCCATGGCCGAAGTAGTCCCCGAAACCGGCCTCCTCGATGATCCTTCGAGCAATACCGTCGATTTCACGCAAGGAAACCCCCGGTTGCACCGCCGCCAGGGCCTGGTCGTGGGCGCTGAGCACCACCTCGAACATTTCCCGCAACTTCGGATCGATTTCCCCGACCCCCAGGGTGACCGTTTCGTCTGAATGGTAGCCCCGCACCCGGGTCCCGAAATCGAAGGTTACCAGGTCACCCGTCTGCAACCGTCGATCAGCGGCGACCCCGTGAGGCAGCGCGCCCCGAGGCCCGGATGCGACAATAAAGTCAAAGGCCTTCTCCTCGCCGCCAAGCCGTTTCAGGGCGAATTCCAAAGCCAGGGCAAGGTCCCGCTCCACAGCGCCGGGGCGCACCAGCGGCAGGATCTCAGCAAAGGCAGCCGCATTGAGGGCAGCCGCTTCCTGCACTGCCGCGATCTCATCGGCATCCTTGCAGGCGCGAAAGGCCAATTGTTCCCGGGACAGCGCGATCCATTCGCCCGCCGTGGGGCCCTTGGCACGCAGCCGCTCGAGGCCCGCCACGGTCAGGGACTCCCCTTCGAACCCGATGCGGTTTGCCCCCTTGGAAATCAGCCACTCGCCGATGGCGTCGGCCTTGACCCGATATTCCTGTTGCTCGGCTGCCGTCACCTGCCCGCGAGCCTGGGTGGTGTAGCGCGAGTCACAGAAAAAGCAGTCCCCCGCCGGGGTAACCGCCAGGGCCCCGTCGGATCCGCTGAAACCGCAAAGGTAACGGAGGTTGCTCCGGTTCTGGAAAACGATCGCGTCAAGCCCCTGGCTCTCCAGCAGGGTCGTGACGCGGGGCGCTCTGCTATGTATCATAAAGATGTTTTATCCACAATGTATTTCTAGTTAAGCCTGACTAAAAGTCCCTGCAGGGCCAAAAGATAGCCCTGAGCACCAAAGCCGCAGATCTGCCCGACGGCGATGCCGGCGATGTAGGAGTGGTGCCGAAATTCCTCCCGGGCATGAACATTGGACAGATGCACCTCAACCGTCGGGATGGCCACCCCGGAAAGGGCATCCCGCAGGGCGATACTGGTGTGGGTGAAGCCGCCGGGGTTGATCAGGATCCCCTCGACCCCTTCCGTGCGGCCCTGGTGAATCCGGTCGATCAGCGCGCCCTCATGGTTGGACTGGAAGGTCAGAACCTCAGCACCCAATTCCTGCCCCAGGGCAACCAACCGAGCATCGATATCGGCCAGGGTTTCCCGCCCGTACACCTCCGGTTCCCTGGTTCCCAGCAGGTTAAGGTTGGGTCCATGTATTACGAGAATCCTGCGCATATTCAACTCAGGGCCTGGTTGAGGCGGGCACTCTCCCGCAACAGCAGATAGCGCCCTTTGCCGAAATTCCCCTGCCGATCGAGGGTCAGAGCGACAAAATAATCGGAATTGAGGGCGCGGATCACGACCGTGAAGCGCCCCGTACGGATCGCGACCTCTTCCATCTCGCCGGTGTTGAGAATCTCTGCCGTAGAGCGGATTTCCTTGAGGATATTGGCATACTCCACCGCTACCAGCTGCAGGTCTACCCCGTTCACCGGCCGGAAGCACTGCTCGATGGCAATCCCGTCGTAGCCCATCAGCACTGCCCCGACCGCACCGCCGGTCTGGTCGACGATGTTTTCCAGAATATCCTTAAACATGTCCCCTCCGTTGCTGAATAGCAACCAACCACTTTTCGAGCCGTGCGACACGTCCGCTGGCACCTTCCAAAACCGGCTCCTCGACCCCTGCGGACTGGACCGGGGCACCTGCGGCAGCCTCCTGCCCAAGGTCTTCCAGTTCTGCTTCGGCCAGTGCCTCCGCCCCCCCCTCCCGTTCGATGCGGGCTTTGAGCTCCACCAGCTTGCGGCGGATTTCGGCATTGTGCGGGTCTGCCTGCAACAGGTCGCGATAAACCTTCAAGGCCCGCTGGGTGAAACCCTGCCGGACATAGATTTCAGCGATGGTCACTGTGGAAATTGGAGCATTGGCCGGCGCCGACGAACGCCGCCGCGGCGCATCCATCGTTTCGACGGTTTTCTCCTCGCCCTTCGCGACCGGAGGGACTACGACCGGCGCAGGCTCGGGGGGCAAACCAGCCAGCATTTTTTCGGCGGAAGCATCCCCGGGCTGCAACTGCAGCATACGCAGCAGCAGGGTTCGAGCCCGGGAAGGTTGCCCGGCAAGGGCGCAAACCCTGGCCAACCCCTTGATGGCATCGGGATCATTTTCATCCAGAACCAGGGCGGACTCGAAGGAACTCATCGCGTGGGACAGTTCGCCAAGTTGGGCCTGGATGCGCCCCAGCACGATGTGGCCTGGACCGTGGTCAGGCAAGGTCTGAACCCCTTTTTCCGCCACGGCACAGGCTTCCGCCAGCAGACCGCATTGACGGAAGGTTTCAGCAAGGGGGACAAAATCGGTGGATTTGGGATCGCGGGCCAGGCTTTGCGCGTAACGGGCAACCTGGCTGAGCGTGGCGAAGGATGGTGACTGGTTGGTCATGAACTCCCTACCCTGGCATTAAATCCTGCAAAACAGCGGCAAACAGCGGTTCCGGATCGGTGATATCGGTGATTTCACAGGCACCGATGCCGAGGTTCAGGATAAAACGCAACCGCCCGTCCTTGACCTTCTTATCCCGTTCCATGGCTTCGAGATAATCGGCCAGGGGCAGAGAGGGGGGGCAGACAGGCAGTTGGAAAGACTCGAGCAATGACCTGATCGCCGCAACATCCGCCTCGGTGCAGCGACCAAGACGGCGGGACAACTCGGCGGCGACCACCATGCCGATGGCGACGGCTTCACCATGGCGAAAACGGCCGTATCCGGCCAGGGTTTCCACGGCATGACCAAAGGTATGGCCGTAGTTCAGAATAGCCCGTAAAGAGCTCTCTTTTTCGTCACTTTCTACAACATTTGCCTTAATTTGGCAAGACCTCTTTACCGCCTGCTCAAGGGCGGAGCGTTCCAGAGAAAGCAGGCTGGAGGCCTGCTGCTCCAGCCAGGCAAAAAAGTCCCGATCGCAGATGACCCCGTACTTGACCACTTCCGCCAGACCGGCGGCGAGATCCCGGGGCGGCAGGGTCTTCAGCGTCGCCACATCGATCAGCACCAGGCGCGGCTGATAAAAAGCCCCGATGAGGTTTTTTCCGAGGGGATGATTGACCCCGGTTTTGCCCCCGACACTGCTGTCGACCTGGGCCAGCAAAGTCGTGGGCACCTGCACGAAGGGCACGCCTCGCAAGTAGGTGGCAGCGGCAAATCCGACCATATCGCCGATGACTCCGCCCCCCAGGGCAACCAGGCCACAGTGGCGATCGTAATTGCCTCGGATCAACCCCTCGAACAGTTGGTTAAGGGTCTCCAGGGTCTTGTACTCTTCCCCGTCCGGCAACAGCATCAATTCGGCCTGGTAGCCGGCGTCCCGCAGAGATGCCAGCAACGCCTCGGCATACAGGTCACCTACGGTCGCATTGCTGACCACCGCCACCCGCCGCGGGAAATTCACCGATCGGAACGCCTCTCCGGCTCGGGAGATAATCCCCGCGCCGATATGGATCGGATAGCTGCGCTCCCCCAATCCGACGCAAATTTCCTCGAAACCCAGCACCGTCCCCATCAATTCCGCCCTTTCCTTCCTTCAATTGCAGCCAGAATCCGCCGGGCCACCGCCTCAGGGCTAGCCAAATCAGCATCCACGACCACATCCGCGAGTTCATAGAGAGGCAGCCGTTGTTCCCAAAGGGCTCGCAAACGGGTCCGTTCAGCCCCAGAAGCCAAGGGACGCCCTTCCCCGCTGCCGATACGCTCTTCCAGGGTCTTCCATCCAGCGCGCAGATAGACCACAACCCCCTTGCTGCGCATCAGCCTCCAGTTCTCTTCCCGTCCCACCACCCCACCGCCGGTGGCAATGATCAGCGCTTCTGCTGCCGGCAGGGCGACCAACGCCGACGTCTCCTGTTGCCGGAATTCCACCTCGCCAAAGCGGGAGAATATCTCCGGGATCGACATTGCGGTCCGCTGCTCGATCAAACTATCGAGATCGACAAAAAGGGCACCGGTCAGCTCTGCCATATGGCGCCCCACGGTACTCTTACCTGCCCCCATGAATCCAACCAGAAATATTGACTGAATCTTCTTATCCGCAATCATCAGCATCCATCCCTAAAGCCGCAACCGGCCTCGAACCGCTTCAGCTCAGCAACCTCGCATTGGGCAAGCCGCTTGTCAAGCGGGCATTTTCCGCCAAAAGAAAAGGGACAGGCCGGCAACCTGTCCCTTTCCGGGGTGGATGGTGTCAGTCAGCTTACCTGCTGAGAATCCGCGGGGTGATGAAGACCAGCAGTTCGCGACGCTCCTCGGTCTTGTTGGTGGATTTGAACAGGTGGCCAAGAATCGGCACCTTCATCAGCAGCGGCACACCGTCTTCCTGGTTGCGCTTCTCCTCGACAAAGATGCCACCAATGACGGTGGTTTCCCCGTCACGCACAAGAACCTTGGTGTCGGCGGTCTTGGTATCGATCGCCGGTGCGGAACCAAGTCCGGTCGGCACATCGGCGCCCCGGGAATCGTTTTTGGCCAGAATCTGCAGGAAGATGCTGCCATCGGGATTGATTTCCGGCGTCACCGTCAGGCTGAGCTCGGCCTTCTTGAATTCCGTCTCGGTCTTGCCGTTGTCATCGGTGGTCTGGTAGGGAATTTCCGTCCCCTGGGAAATGACCGCCTTGCTGCCGTTCATGGTCGTCACCCGCGGGGTGGAGATGACCTTGCCGTGACCGGAGGTCTCCAGGGCAGAGATTCGCAGGTCAAGGATGGTGCTGTCGACCCCGAGGCGACCAAAAGTCAGGGCGCTGCCAAGACCGGCGGTGCCGGTCACGCTGGTGACGGCATTGGGATTAATTAGGAAGCTGCCACCCAGACCAAGATTGGCGGAATTGAGGGCCAGGCCGCCACCGGTATCGCTCTGATGGGAAATACCCCACTTGACTCCGAGGTCGCGGCTGAAGGTGGTGGTCGCTTCGACGATACGGGCCTCGATCAACACCTGCTTTTCGGGAGTGTCGAGCAGGGAAATCAGCTTCCGAATTTCCGCCTGCGAACTGGAAATATCAGTAATGATCAACTGTTTGTTGCGCTTGTCCTCGGTGATCTTGCCCCGCTCGGTCAGCAGTTTTTTCGCCGGTTCGGCCACATTGCCAAGGTCAGCGTAGCTGATGGTGATGACCTCGGTGGTCAGATCTTCCAGTTTCTCCCGGGCCCGGGCCGCGGTCATCTTGGCCTCTTCCATGGCCCGCAGCTTTTCCTTGGGCATGATGCGGGCGACGTTGCCCTCCTTGATCATCCCCAATCCCTTGATTTCCATGATCAGGTCAAGGGCCTGGTCCCAGGGAACATCCACCAGCCGCAGGGTGATGGTCCCCTGGATATCGTCGCTGGCAATGATGTTGAGGTTGCTGACCTCGCCGATCAGTTGCAGGATTTTCCGGGTGTCGGCATCGTCGAATACCAGGGAGATCTTTTCACCGGTGTACCCGGTGGGCCCGGCGGGCTGGACCGCCGCAGAGACAATCGGTTGCACTGCCGGGGCATGGACAGAAGCAGCCGGGGCCACCGGAGGAGTAGCCACAGGACCACCGACCAAGCGTGCCGGAGCAGCTGCGGCCACCGGCTGAATATTGGCATAATCGCCGTTTTCAACAATCAGTCGCAATTTGCCGGGAGCCTGCTCCAAACGGTAAGGGGTCGCCCCCCGCAGTTCCACGGTGAAAAGTACATCCTGATCTTTACCCGCACCCTCGACGGACGGAGTGATCATGCGCACCGCGCTGGGGAAGGCGGAGGTGTCGATGGCGCGACGCAGCGCCTTGCCGATGGATGCGTTCTCAATGCCGAACTGGACCGCCCCCCTTTGCACCGAAGGTTCGATGACGAGGGGTTGCCCCTTGACGCCAACGGTCAAAACAGAACTGTTCCCCTCGATGGTGAAATCCACCGATTCGACCACGGCGCCACTTTCCATCGGTTTAGGTGCGACAGAGGCAGCCTGAGGCGCCGCGGCAGCAACACCAGGTACCCAGCCGACTACGACCTGGGACCCCTGGCGATCGACGCTGTGCGCCGGAACGCTCGCGCCAGCCGCATCGAACACGAACCGGGTCTTGCCCTCATAGGTGCCGACCCGTACCTGACGAAAACCGTCGGCCAGATTGAAGGATTGTTCTTTGAAGCGCGGTTTGGCGCCATAAAAATCAACCACCAGTCGTGGTGGAGCGGACAGTTCGAAGGACAACACCTTGTCCAGCGGGGCATCCAGTTTGAAAATGGCCTTGCCGGGCTCAAAATCCAAAGATTCGATGGCGTGCGCCCCTTCGCCGGCAGGTTTGGCAACCCGCACCGGATCTGCTGCCTTAGCGACCTGTGGTTTGGTTTCCACCACTGCAGGAACCGGCGCCGTGGTTACAGGAGCGACGGCAACCGGTGGGGCCGGATTGACCGGAAGTTTCGGGGCAGCGGCAACACCGGCCTTGGGGGCCGAGCCGTCGAACATGACCTTTAGATCATTTCCTGCCAGCACCACGTTGTAGCCACTGGCTTCACTGAGCAGCAGCTCGACCCGGGCAAGTTTGCCCGAGGTCAATTCGAATGCGGAAACCTTGACTTCCTTCAAACCTTTCGCGTTTACCGAGACAGGGGACGGCACCCCGGTAATATCCATGCCCGGAAAGTCAACCACCACCCGGGTGGGGTCGAAGGAATCATAAACAGTGTAACGGTAACCAACGGGTTCCTTTGTCTGGATTTTGACACTCGGCCAGTCGCCCCCCTGGTCGACGGATATCCCCACAATGCGATTCTGTTCCTTCGCAGCCTGCGCGGAAACGGCCTGCGGCCACCAGCCGGCAAGGGCAACCAGGGCCAGAACCGCCCATCCCATTCCTCCCAGAACCCGGCTGCGCTGGCTGACAATCCCGTGAACTCGCATTGTATTAGACTCCTTCCCGTTTCGGAAGCTGTATCAACTGGATCGATTTACGTACTTCACCGGTGAACTCGACGTACTGCTCCTCAATCTTCACCGCCTCGTTGGTAATATCCTTGACCACGCCCTCATTTTTGCCAATCTTGATGCCTTTGGTCAGAATGTAGGACTTGCCGTCCGGCGCTACGACCATCGCTCGGGGTTGCCCCTTGCCGAGAATCACCCCGATCAGGCGCAATTGACCCAATTCATAGCTTTGCAGGGGGGTTTTCGGGACTTCCACGATCTGGCCTGGCGTTTTCTTGACAGCGACAAGCGATTCAAAAGGATCGCGGCGGCCCGCAGGATCATAGACAAATCCTGGCGCGACCTGCTGCGCCTCGGGCCCTCGCTCTTCGGGTTTGACCTGGGCCTCGGAGGAAACGGCCTGTTTGACAGGGGCCGGAACGATTTGGACCGGTTCGGGCGGGGCGTCGGAGCACCCTGCCATCCAGCAAATGGTCATGCACAGACCAACTATCTTGAGCGAAGGCCAGCATTTCATCATTTCTTTGCCTCCTCCGCCTTGGGCGCCGCGGCGCCCTCCTCCAGGAACCGGAAGGTGGTGGCCAGGCAATCGACTGACAGTTCGGTGCGCCGCCCTTCCTGTTTGGGATTCCCCATGGTCAAGTTGCTGATATTGACGATTCGGGACATGTTACCGACGGAGGCGAAAAACATGGCCACTTCGTGAAAGCTGCCAGACAGTTTCAATTCCACCGGCACGTCCGCATAGAACCCCTGGGGAACCTCACTTCCCGGTTTGAAACGGAGAACAGAGAGACCGTTATCTTTCGCTCGGGTTGCGATGTTGGTCAACAGGGTGGGGATTTCCTTGCTGTCGGGCAGTTCCGTCAACGCCAGTTTCAACTGCTCCTGCATCTTTTCGTATTCGGCCTTGAATTTGGGCAGGTCACCGGCAATCCGCCGCCCTTCCTGGACTTTGAGGTCCAGATCGGCAACTTCCTGCTTGATGGTGGCAAGTTCCTGCTGTTGTGGCATGAACACCAGGTAGCCAAAAAGCGCCACCAGCAGCAGCATCACCCCCAGCAGCAGCAAGACCCGCTTGTAGCGTGGCCACCGCAGAATTTTTTCCACTTTAGGATTCATGACAAGAACACCCTTACTGGCCGGATGAGGCCGCTGCGGGGGTTTCCACCTGGCAACTCAGCTCGAATTTTTGCAGCCGTGGAGCGTCGCCCTGATTGGTCTGCTCCGTTACGGTCAGTTCGACATTGCGGAAGAAGGGGGACTCCTCCAGGTTGCGCATGAAGGTTGCCACCGTCTCCTCGTTCATCCCCATGCCGGCAATGGTCACCGCGCCGCCAACTTCTTTAAAGGAGGTGAGCCATAGCTTTTCGGGCAGAGCATTGCTCAAGCCGTCCATCAAGCGCACCGGCCCGGTCTTGCCCTGTTTCAGTTTGTCGAGAATCCCCAGTTTTTCCTGCAGATCCTTTTGCAATTTCTTGAATTTGTCGACCTCGCCGATGGCCTTGCGCAGTTGGAGGAGCTCATTCTCCTTGGCCGCCTTGGCCTCCTGTTCGGATCCGATCTGCATCAGCATGGTGGCGTAGACGCCCCCGCAGGCCAGGACGGTCGCTACCAGGCTCAACACCAGAATTGCGATCTGCCCGCGCAAAGCTTCTTTTTTCTGGGCGGCCCTGACGGGTAAGAGATTGATTCGAATCATGCGTCGCCCACCCTTCTCATGGCAAGTCCGACCGCGACAGAGAACAGCGGCCCGATTTCCCGCAAGTATTCAAGGTCGAATTCCTTTTCCGAAATCCCGATCGCTTTAAAGGGGTCCATGATCTCCACGGGAATGCCCAGGCGGTTTTCCAGGGTCGCACAAATTTCCGGAGTCCTCGAAACCCCGCCGGTGATGTACAACCGCTGAACCTTCTCATCTGCGGAGGTCGCAGAGAAAAAGTCCAATGATCGCTGCACCTCCTGGGCCAGGCTTTCGGTGGCATCGTGAATAATCCCCCGCAGGGACTCATGGTCCACATCTTCGACCTGGCCGCCCAACTTCACCGTTTCGGCATCGTCGGAACTCAGCCCCAGGCGCTTCTGGATCTCTTCATTGAACATGTTCCCGCCAACCTGAATATCCCGGGTAAAGACGGATATCCCATCCTTGAGGATGTTGACGTTCATGGCCCCCGCCCCCATGTTGATCAGGGCCACGATTTCATCGGGAACCGCCCCGTAGTTGATCTCGAAGGCATTCTCGATGGAAAAGCAGTCGATATCCATGACCACGGGAGTCAACCCACATTCCTTGAAGACCCCGACATAGTCGTTGACGAAATCCTTTTTCGCTGCGACCAGGATCACGTTCATCTGGGAGGGGTCTTTGGGATCGGGCCCGAGGATCTGGAAATCGAGATTGACTTCGGAGATTTCGAAGGGGATGTACTGCTCGGCTTCCCACTGAATGGAGGCTTCCAGTTCTGCCTCGGTCATCATCGGCAGGGTAATTTTGCGGATGATAACCGAATGGCCGGAGATGGAAGTGACGACATTCTTTGTTTTGATCTTGTGGCTTTCCACCAGGTTGCGCACCGCATTGACCACGGCAGTGGCGTCCATGATGGCGTTATCGACAATCGCTTCTGGCGCCAGGGGGGCAATAGCCAGATTCTGCAACTGGTACGTGCCCTTGGACTCCTTCAGCTGGATCAATTTGATCGAGCTCGATCCGATGTCAATTCCGACAACGTCTTTCTTGCCCTTGAATAGCATCTGGCAACCCTGGGTGAGGTGAATGAACCCTTAAACAGCCAACGAAATGTCGTCTTGCGCCATCATGGTAGCAAAGGCCGTACCATGTCACTCATCCAAGCCGGGAAAGACCCGCTCCCGGTCGCCCAGGGCCAACCCCAGGGCCAGGATAATTTTCCGCTTGGTGGCCAAGCGGCAGGCCTCTCCACGCTCGATGCGATCCACCGTCAAGGGCGAAATTCCGGCCTTACGAGCCAGTTCCGCCTTGCTCATCAGCATCGATTCCCGGATTTCCTTGACGTGATTGCTTACCATGAACGGTCAACCCCTAATATACGATAGGCAAAATTACGCCTAATTATAGGTAAATTAAAACCAGTGTCAACGAATATATTCCAAGACTGTCATTGACTTAGCACACGTCCAAGCGAACCGGCACCGCCATATCACAACCGCGCAGGACAAAAAAAAGGCCTGCCGGAAAACCGGAAGGCCGTCAGCAGAAAAAGTGTCAAAAAAACCAACCAATAAAACCGAATCTCAATAGAAAGCAAGATACCTTGCGATCAATTGGCGCCCCCAGAACAAGCAGATCGGCGCCTCCAAGGTGTCAGGAAAGGCCCGAAGGGAATCCCCTCTTACGCCCGTTGTTTCCGCTCGCAGCAGGCCGTCAAAGCGTCTCCGCAAGAGCCGCGGCGCCCCGCCACGAGACAATCGAAACCTGTGCTCTTTGCTGCGAATCGTCGCCCGCATAGACAAGGTGGGCAGCGCCGGAAATTTCCCCGGCGAGCCCACACCACTTGTTCAGAGCGGAAAAAAAATCCGCCGTGACCGTTCGCCCGGACTTGATCTCTACCGGAATGAGCCGCTCCCCCTGCTCTGCCAACACGTCTACCTCATTGCCCGTGCTATCCCGCCAGAAATAGAGATTCGAGGCCAGCCCGCGGTTGAACCTGCCCTTGATAAACTCCGCTACGACCCAGGTTTCGAAGAGAGCTCCCCGCATTGAATGGGTCGTTATCTGCTCCTTGCTTTGAATTCCCAACAACCAGGAAACCAGACCACTATCGTAAAAATAGAGTTTTGGAGCCTTGGTCAACCGCTTTCCGAAATTGCGATAATGGGGCTGAAGAAAGAAAACGATGTAGCTCGCCTCCAGCACAGAGAGCCAGGCCTTGGCCGTATTATGGGTAATCCCACAATCGTTGGCGAGTGCGGAAAGATTCAGCAATTGACCGGTGCGCGCGGCGCACATGCGCAAGAACAGCTGAAACGTACGCAGATCACGCACCTGAATCAGCCGATGAAGATCCCGTTCCACGTACGTGGCCACATAAGCGGGATACCAATCGGCTGGAGCAATCTCCCGGTCATAGAGGGGAGGATAGGAACCGGTGTAAATCGCCCTTTCGAGGTCTTCCGGAGCCTGCCCCGCGGCAGCGAGCTCACCATGGCTGAAGGGCAGCAGTTGGACCATGCCCACCCTGCCCGCCAGGGACTGGGTGATGTTCGACCGCAGGCCGAACTGCTGGGAACCGGTCAGCAGAAACAGGCCCATCCGCCCGTCGCCGTCCACGATGGATTGCAGATAGGAAAACAGGTCGGGACAGCGCTGGACCTCGTCGAGGATCGCACCGTCAGGATAGCCCAGCAGAAATGACCGGGGGTCCGCCTCGGCAAAAGCCCGGATATCCGGATCCTCCAGCGACACATAGGGCTTTTCGGGAAAAACCGCACGCGCCAGAGTCGTTTTACCCGATTGACGCGGCCCGGTGATAGCCACGATCGGGAAGCCCCGGCACAGTCTTGCGATCGTTTCTACCGATTTTCTACATATCATACCGGCAAACTAGCGCGCATCGTGCAATTTGTCAATTCAATTTACAATTTTCAACCAAAGGAGAGTCAATAGAAGTCAAGATACCAGGCCACCAACTGCCGCCCCCAGAACAGGTAGATTAACGCCCCCAGGGCAAGGAAAGGCCCAAAGGGAATCGCCAATTTCCCATCGGCCTTTTTCAGCAGCATGATCTTCAGCACGCCCTTGTCGTAGTCGGCAG
>CAZYXS010000056.1:0-19038 GCA_964650955.1 uncultured Desulfuromonadales bacterium
AGAAACATTTTCCTGCGTGGGGTTGAGGCAGCCACCCTGGGCTCGATAGCTGCCAATCCCATCGGAGCCATGCCAGACACCACCAATGCCGGCGGTGAGGACCTGATCCCGGTTGAATATGACACCTCTGGGATCAGGCAGCAGCGTCGATATCTCCCACCACGGACAAAGGCCGCTGCAGAGAGCAGCGGCCTTTGTCCGTTCAGGATCCGAATTTCATTATTTCACTATGTAATGGAAATGGTACTGACGTTTTTTGCCGTCAGGGAGCTTGCTGCCGACCTTGAAGTGGTATTCCCCCTTCTCGGTCAGGGCGATATCAGCCCCGAAATGACCGTCCATGCCCATCAGTTCCACCGGAGCGCCGGTCTCTTTCCCCTTGGGATCGGTGATCTTCACCGCGACAGTTCCTTCCTCGATGGGTTTGCCGGTCTTGGTGTCCATGAACATGATCATGAAGTGATAGTTTTCCTTTTTCCCCAGTTTTGCCATTGCGGCCCCGACATCCTTGAGGTGGGCAGCGCCTTTGACGTCTTCCTTGACTTCGTCGCCGAGCATGATCATGCCTTCATGCATTTCCTGGGAGCCGTGGCCATGGCCGGCATGGGCGTCATGCCCTTTGTGCTCCGACTTCTTCTCCACCGCTTCCTTTTTCTTGCCATGATCGCCATGGCCGGGGGAGGCTGCGAGCGCCCCGGCAGGCAGGGACAGGACGAACATCGCGACCAGAGTTTTCACAAAAAGTTTTTTCATTGCTGTTAATTCCTCCTCAGGTTATTTGCGGGTCCTGCCCGCAAGGGTTGTTTTTTCCAATGTACCACTAATGTTGTATCTCACCTTCCGCTGTCGGGGTCATGGACGAATCGAGGCCACGGCTCCGCCAGATGTAGAAAATGACGGGATAGACAAGTAACTCCAACACCAGGGAGGTGACAGATCCCCCGACCATCGGCGCCGCGATCCGCTTCATGACATCGGCCCCGGCCCCGGTACTCCACATGATGGGAAGCAGGCCGATGATAATAGTCAAAACCGTCATGACCTTGGGCCGGATCCGTTTGACCGCGCCGTAGTGTATGGCCTGGACCAGGTCCCCCCGGGTCAGCATACGCCCCTGCTCCGCCCACCTCTTATGGGCCAAATCGAGGTAGAGCAGCATGACCACACCAGTTTCCGCATCCAGACCGGCAAGGGCGATCAGACCCACCCAGACGGCGATGGACATGTTGTAGTCGAGCAAATAGAGCAACCAGAAGGCGCCGACCAGGGAGAAGGGAACCGCCAGAAACACGATCCCCGTCTTCACCAGCGACTTGGTACTCAGGTAAAGGATCACAAAGATGATCAGCAGGGTCAGGGGAATGACTACCATCAACCGGGCATGGGTCGATTGGATGTACTCGTACTGGCCGCTCCAGACAATGTTGTAGCCCGCGGGGAGCTTGATGTGCTCGGCGACCGCCTTCTGGGCGTTTTTTACATAGGTGCCGACATCGATGCCTTTGATGTCCACGTACACCCAGGCGGTGCGGCGGGCGTTTTCGCTCTTGATGCTGTCCGGATCGTTGGTGATGGTGAAGGTCACCAACTGTTCCAACGGAATATGCGCCCCGGTCGGGCTGGGCACCAGCACCCGCTTGAGGGCCGGCAGATCGCTGCGAAAGTCCCGGTCATAACGGAGGCTGACCGGGTAGCGCTCAAGCCCTTCGACGGTCTCGGTTACGGCCATCCCCCCCAGGGCCGCCTGGATGACGGCCTGGATGTCCCCCACTTGAATGCCGTAGCGGGCTGCAGCAAGGCGGTCGATTTGCAGATCGAGATAGGACCCGCCCACGGAACGCTCGGCAATGGCGGAGAGGGTCCCCGGCAAGGGGCGTACCAGTGCTTCGATGTCTTCACCCAGTTTGCCGAGTACGGCCAGATCCGGGCCCATGATCTTGATGCCGACGGGAGTTTTTATACCCGTAGAAAGCATGTCGATGCGGGTCTTGATCGGCATGGTCCAGGCGTTGGTCAGACCCGGGAACTGGATGGCTGCGTTGAGTTCGTCCACCAACTGCTCGACGGAAATCCGCGCCATCTCCGGCCAGACCCAACGCAGCGGTATCTTGAGGAATTCCGTCGATTCCGGCCAGCCGCTGTAGAAACGGTGGGTGGGCACCTTGCGCCATTCCTCCTCCGGCTTGAGCATGATGGTGGTCTCGATCATCATCATCGGTGCCGGGTCGGTGGCGGTTTCGGCCCGCCCGATCTTGCCGAAGACATGGTGCACTTCGGGAAACTGGCGGATGATGCGGTCGGTCTGCTGCAGCACCTCCTTGGCCTTGGTGACCGAGAGGCCCGGCAGCGTGGTGGGCATGTAGAGGAGGTCCCCCTCGTACAGGGGGGGCATGAACTCAGTGCCCATCTTATAGAAAGGATAGGCTGAGGAAACCACCAACGCCAGGGCCACCACCAGGGTGGTTTTGCGCCAGCGCAGCACCAGATCGACCAACGGATGGTAGATGCGGATCAGAAAGCGGTTGATCGGGTTGCGGTCTTCCGAATGGATTTTGCCGCGGATGAACCAGACCATCAGTACCGGCACCAGGGTCACCGACAAAATGGTCGCGGCCGCCATGGCATAGGTCTTGGTGAAGGCCAGGGGCTTGAACATGCGGCCGGCCTGCTCCTGCAGGGTGAATACCGGGGCGAAGCTGACAGTGATGACCAGCAGGGCAAAGAAGATGGTGGGGCCGACCTCCTTGGCCGCCTTGGCGATGATTTCGAAGCGGGGCCGGTCCCCCTTGTCGTTCTCCAGGTGCTTGTGGGCGTTTTCCACCATGATGATGGCCGAATCGACCATGGTGCCGATGGCGATGGCGATTCCGCCCAGGCTCATGATGTTGACGTTGATCCCCTGCCCGTACATGAGGATGAAGGACATCAGGATCGCCACTGGCAGGGCCAGCACCACCACCGCGGCGCTCGGCAGGTGGAACAGGAACAGGATGATGACCAGGGCGACGACGATGCACTCCTCCAGCAGTTTTTCCTGAAGGTTGGACGTCGCCCGCAGAATCAGCCCGGAGCGGTCGTAGACCGGGACGATCTCCACCCCCTCCGGAAGGCCGGCTTTCAGCTCATCGAGCTTGTTCTTGACGTTGTCGATGGTCTTGAGGGCGTTCTCGCCGAAGCGCATGACGATGATGCCCCCCACCGTCTCCCCTTCCCCGTTGAGCTCGGCAATCCCCCGGCGCATCTCAGGTCCCAGGCGCACATCGGCGATATCCCGCAGCAGCACCGGGGTGCCGCGCTGGTCGGTGCCGACCACCACCCGCTTCAGATCATCCAACGACTGGATGTAGCCGCGGCTGCGCACCACGAATTCGGTTTCGGCCATTTCAATGGCGCCACCGCCGACGTCGAGGTTGCTGTTCTTGATGGCCATGTCGACCATCGGCAGGGTCATGTTGTAGGCGAGCAGCCGGTTCGGGTCGACGGCGACCTGGTATTCCTTGACGAAGCCGCCCAGGCTGGCCACCTCGGCCACTCCGTCCACCGAGGTCAATTCATAGCGCAGGTACCAATCCTGGATCGAACGCAGCTCCTGCAGGTTGTGCTGGTCGCTGACCAGGGCGTATTCGAATACCCAGCCGACCCCGGTGGCATCGGGACCCAAGGTGGGAGTGACCCCTTGCGGCAATCTGCCGGAGACGTAGTTGAGGTATTCGAGCACCCGCGAGCGGGCCCAATAGATATCGGTGCCGTCTTCGAAGATGATGTAGACGAAGGAATAGCCGAAGAAGGAGTAGCCGCGCACCACCTTGGCGCCGGGAACGGCCAGCATCTGGGTGGTCAGGGGATAGGTGACCTGGTCTTCTACCACCTGGGGCGCCTGGCCCGGGTATTCGGTGAAGATGATGACCTGGACGTCGGAGAGGTCAGGAATGGCGTCGATGGGGATGTTCTTGAGGGAATAGATTCCCCCGACGATGAGGAACACCGTAGCCAGGATGACCATGAACTTGTTATGTATCGACCATTCGATAAGTTTTTCTAACATGGCAAACCTTCAATCTTTCAGTGCCGGAGGTTGGGTTGCGTAGGCCAATCGTCGGTCAATCGAACAGGTCATCCAGTTTTTTCTTGTCGCCGGCGGCGGGCATGGCCGGCTCCTCTTTCGGGCCCATCATCTTTTGGATGGCTTCCCGCAACTTGCTCTCCGAATCGAGCATGAACTGGGCGGAGGTCACGACCCGCTCTCCCTCCTTCAGCCCATTCAGTATCTGCACGTAGCCTTCCTCGTTGGTCACGCCGATCTGGATCGACCGCGGCTCGAATTTTCCCTCGCCGAGGGCCACGAAGACGGTCTGCCCCTTTCCGGATTTGAGCACCGCGTGTTCCGGTACCGCCAGGGCGTCGGCAACCGGCGCGGTTTCGATCAGCACATTGGCGAACATGTCCGGCTTGAGCTCCAAGCCAGGGTTGGGAAACTCGATGCGGGCCTTGACGGTGCGGGTCTCGTTTTGCAGGTAGGGATAAATGTAGGTGATTTTTCCTTCGAGAGACTTGCCGGGGGCAAAGGGGAGTTCCACCTTGGCGCTTTGCCCCACCTTGACCCAGGGGAGCTCGAACTCGTAGATGTCGGCATTGACCCATACTCGGGAGAGGTCGGAGATTTGCAGCAGCTCCTCGCCCGCCATGACCCGCATCCCTTCCACCACCTTTTTCATGGTCACAACGCCGCTCTGCGGGCTGTAGAGGGTCAGGGTTTTGCGAACCTGGCCAGTCTGCTCAAGAGCTTCGATCTGTTTGGCGCTGATATCCCAAAATTTGAGCCGGGTTTTGGAGGCGTCGAGCAGCCGCTTGGCGCTTTCGGCAATTTCCGGGAACGGGCTTTGTGCCAGTTTGCGGCTGTTCTGCAGCGCCAGCAGGTATTCCTGCTGAGCCGCCACCAGTTCGGGGCTGTAGAGCTCGAGCAGGGGCTGGCCCTTTTTCACCGGCTGCCCCTCCTGGTTGACAATCAGCCGCTCGACCCAGCCGTCGATCTTGCTGTTGACCGAAAATTGGCGGGGCTCGTCGTAGGTGACCAGGCCGACGGTGCGGATGCTGCGGGTGAGATTGCGCCGGCTGACCGCCTCGGTACGGATCCCCATGTTCTGGGTGGTCACCGGGTCGATCTGGATGCTGCCTCCCGCCCCCCCTTCGTAGACAGGCACCAGGTCGTGACCCATATGATCCTTGCCCGGTTCATCCCGGACGTAGGTCGGGTCCATGGGAGAAACCCAGTGCTTGACCTTGCGCTCCGCCGTTGCCGCCTGAGCAGCCCCTTCCGGTTTCATCGGGGTCAGCTTCATACCGCAGATGGGACAGGTTCCCGGTTCGTCCTGGATGACGAAGGGGTGCATGCCGCAGGTGTACTGCACCTTCCCTTCCGTTCCCTTGGCGGCGGTGTCTGGAGCATGCTCATCGACATGGCGGCCTGAGCCGAGCAGGTAGCCGCCGCCCAAAGCGGTAGCCAGGGCAGCGACAAGCAGAATTGCTTTCATGGGGCCAACGGTTTTCATCCGGAGTTCCTCGCAGGCATGGGGGGTCAAGGGGTCAGGTCAGGGGGCTGCGACCGGCAGGGGAGCGCCGACCACCCCTTCGAGCACGGCCAACTGCATCTCATGTTCGGCAATGGCGTCGTGGTACTCCCGTTCGTAATTGAACAGGTTCATCTGGCTGTCAAGCACGTTCATGAAGTCGGCCTTGCCGACCCGGTAGGCTGCCATGGCCGCCTCCAAAGCATTGCCGGCCTGGGGCAGGATCCCCTCCTGGTAGAGCTGGGCCAGCTTGCGGCTGCGCTCGAGGCGGGCCAGGGCATCGGCGATGGTGTAGCGGATCTGGTTGCGCTGCATCTCCAGGTCCGCCGCCGCCATGCGGTATTCCGACTCGGTTTCGGCGACCATGGCATGGCGTCGCTCCCTTTGCAGGGGGAGATTGAAGCTGACACCGAGGCTGTACATGTCGTCGCCCGGGCTTTCCATGGCCGGGTCCCGCTGCATGTATTCGAGGGAGAGGGTAAAGTCGGGATAATACTCCTTTTGCGCCAGGCGACGCCCCACCCGGGACTTTTCCATCAAGGCCGCTGTTGCTTTGAGGGCCGGGCGGTGGGCATAAGCCAATTTTTCCAGTTCGGCCGAGCCCAGATTGAAGGTGGTGGGGCCAATCAGCGGCAGGGTCGGAATCTCTGTGTCGGCCGGTCGGAAGGCCAGGGTGTTGAGGGTCGCTGCCAGGGAGCGCCGCTTCTGCTGCAGCACGATGCGCATATCCTCCATGCGCGAGCGGTCGAGTTGGGCTTTGAGCACATCCTGCTGCAGCCCTTGACCGACCCCGTACATGGTTTCGGAGAAGCGGGTCAGATCGTCGAGCAGGCCGATATTCTTGTCGACCACCTCCAGGGAACGGTCGACGAAATAGAGCTGGTACCAGGTTTCCTTCACCATCCGTCGCAGTTCCACCCGGCGCTCCTCCAGCACCCAACGGTTATTGTCGGCTTCGAGTTGGGCCCCTTCTCGCATCAGGGACCGTTTGCCGTAAAATGGAAGCATCTGGCTGACACCGATCACCTTGGCGGTCATCGGATCGAGGTCGAAGGCCAGGGGGTCATTGATCATGGCATTCTGGATGCGTAGCATCAGCATCGGGTCATCCAGGGTTCCGGCCTGCCGCACCCTGGCGGTGAACATGTCCCATCTGGCCTGGGAGGTTTTGATCTCGGGATTGTTTTCCAGGGCGGTAGCGACCAAGGTCTCGAGTCCGCGCTCGGCAACGGGTTCTGACCCAGCGGCGGGCCCGGCCAGCATTCCGAGCAACAACAGCGCTGCAATCCATGCTTGCCGTCTCATTGATACCATTTTATACTCCTGCGAACAGTAATAACTTGCTGGAATGATTATAGGGAGCGAAATCCAGTTGGCAAGTGCGGGAATCGCCTGTCCTTATTACAAGGACCGTGCCGAGAATAAAACCTACGGATTTTCCCAAGAGTTAGCCGTTGGTTGGTTTCTGGAGGCAGTTCGATTGGGGGATATTCTACACGTTGATTGAGAATATTCCCCAACTGCGGGTGATGGCGGCCTCGACCCAAGGGTAAAGGCGGCCTTTATCTGGCACCAGCAACTGGCAGGCTTTTCGCATTCCCAGCAAACCGCTGCAGTATTCTCAACATCATTTGAAAGACGCCATGGAATCACCCCGCGAGCCGAAATGGATTACGACCTGCCTGTTACTCTCTGCCTTGTTGGCTGCCTGTGGCGCCCTCTTGGCCTTGTTGGGCGGGGGCGGTGGCCAAGGCCATCAGCATGACCGGTTGGTCGCCGACATCACTATCAACTTGGGAGGGCAGGAGGTGCGGGAGCATTGCACCACCTGCCATCCTGGTGGGGAGCGGCCAGGCCAGGACCAGAAGCATCCCGATATCGCACCGCACAGCATCGAGCGGTTGGGTTGCACCGGATGTCATCTGGGGGAGGGGATGGCCCTGGACGAGACCATCTCCCACGGCCTGCCGGGGCTGGGGGCGCGAGCCGTTCTGAAGGGGCGGGATCTGGTGGCCAGTTGCTACACCTGCCATCCCCTCGAACCCCTCGCAGGAGCCGAACGAGCCTACCGGGGTGCCCGTTATTTTACGGAAAATGCCTGCGACACCTGCCATTACCTGGGAGGTTTGGGGCTGGGGGGGCGTTTCGGCCCCGACTTGAGCACCATCGGATCGACCCTGGGCCTTGAGGCCATCGAGGAGGCGATTCGCGAACCGGCTAAAGCTCCAAGCAATTCCACCATGCCGAGGTTTCCCTTGTCGAAAGGGCAAATCCAGAGCCTGACCTGGTTTTTGAAAAGCCGGGTCGCCAATCCCTTCCACAGCACCCCCATGATCCGGCAGGCGGCCCAGGACAATCAATCGCCTCCCTCCCCTACCCTTGCCGAAGCTCTGGTGGCCGAGGACGTGGACCTGCTGCGTGCCGTCCGCTGCCTGGCCTGTCACCAATGGGGAGAAGAGGATGGCCGGATTGCCCCCGACCTGACCTTTATCGGCAGCCAGCGTGACCGGAGCTATCTCGAGGATGCGCTGCTGCACCCGAGTCGGCGCATCCCCGGATCGCTGATGCCCGTGGTGCCCCTCGAGCCGGCGGTCACCAGCCTGGTAGTCGAAGTAATGCAGCGCCCGGCAGTCCGGAGTCTGCAGGGGATCGAACCCAAACACCTGTACATGCACTTGTGCCAGCGCTGTCATGCGGCCGCAGGGGACGGCAAGGGCCTGATCCAACCGAACCTGGCCAATTTCCCCCGGGCCTTCGCCAACAACGGGGACTTTTTCAAAAGGGCCGATGATCAACGGCTGTTGCACAGTCTGACCGAAGGGATTCCGGGGACGTCCATGCCCCCCTACGGGAAACTGCTGACCGAAACTCAGCGGCAGGAGCTGTTGGATCTGGTGTTCACCGCCTTTGTCGGCGTGGGGCGTAGCGAAAAATCCCCCTTGCCAACTCTGCCGCTTCGGCCCCAATCCTTGCCGAGCGTTGCGGAGGCCGGGCGTCTGTTTGCAGACCATTGCAGCAGTTGTCATGGACGCACCGGAACCGGCAAGGGACCCGAAGCCCTGAACCACCTCCCCAGGCCGCGCAATCTCACCAACCGATTATATTTTGCCGCCCTCGACGATCAACGAATCCTGAGAACACTGGCCGATGGCGTGCCTGGCACCGCCATGCCGTCCTTTCGAGGGAAAATCGACGACCGCTCTCTCTGGACCCTGGTTGACCTGGTCCGGACCTTTTCCGGAGGCTCCCATGGCAACTGAGCCTATCCTGACTCGTCGCGGTTGGCTCAAAACCGTTTCCCTCTATGGCCTGGTCGGAACAACCTTCGGTGCCCTCGCTACCATGCTCGGCGATGTCTGGTTGGCCGCCGGGCGCTTTACCACCGCTCACTGGCGGGATCTGGCAGCGGTCACGGAGGTGTCTGGCGATGGAGCCTTCCCCTTCCCGGCCCAACGCATCGCCCTGATCCGTCGCGGCGACCGCCTGGCGGCCATGAGTCTCGAATGCTCCCACCTGGGCTGCCTGGTCAACCTCGTCGACCAGGGGTTTTTCTGCCCCTGTCATGGAAGCGAATTCGGTCCGCTGGGTGAGGTGTATTCAGGACCGGCGCAGACCTCCCTCCCCTGGTTTCCGCTGCAGGTGCAACGGGGACGAATCTGGGTCCACAGCGGGCGAAAACAATCGGAACCTCTCTGGATTGAATTGACTTCCGGGACTCCGGCCGCCCATGGAGGGCAGCATGGCGCCACCTGAACGGAATTTTTTCGACCATCTCCATGCGCCAACCTTGCGGCGCCGGGCCCTGCATCCCTTGGCGACGCTGGGTCTCGGGGTGGCGGCCCTCACCTGTCTTGGCGTGCTGTTTTTAACCGGCCTTACCCTGCTCCTGTATTACGTGCCTGACCAGGGGAAAGCCTACGAGCAGATACTGCATATCGTCACCACTCTGCATTACGGCCGACTGGTGCGGGATCTGCATTTTTTCTCCGCCAATGCCCTGATGATTTTCGCGGTCCTCCATCTGGTTCGGGTGTTTTTGACCGGGGCCTATAAAGGTCGGCGTTTGAACTGGTGCTACGGATTGGGATTGCTGGTCTTCGTGCTGCTGGGCAATTTCACCGGCTACATTCTCCCCTGGGACCAGGTGTCTTATTGGGCGATCAAGGTCGGGTCCAGCATAGCCGCCTACTTTCCGCTGATTGGCCCGGGCCTGGAGCGGTTCTTCCTCGCCGGGGAGGAGATCGGGCACGAAACCCTGTTGCGCTCCTTCGCCCTGCATGTCGGTTTGACCCCAGTGGCGATTGTCACCCTGGTTTCTCTGCACCTGTGGCGGGTGCGCAAGGATGGCGGTTTGGCCCTGCCCCCCGCGGCCGCGGAGGATCGGCTGCCGGCCCGACCCTGGTTGTATCGGGCGGAAGGGGCTGTGGCATTGGCCACCCTCGGCGGCCTGCTCTTGCTGACCCGTTGGTTTCATTCCCCCATCTACGAACGGGCCAACCCGTTGCACCCGCCCAATCCGGCCAAGGCCCCCTGGTATTTTATCGGTTTTCAGGAAATGGTCAGCTATTCCGCCTGGTTGGGCGGGGTGGTCGCTCCGGTCCTGATCGCCCTGTTGCTGCTGCTCGCCCCCTGGTTGGACCGTTCCCGCTCCCCCGGCGGTTTATGGTTCGCACCGGATCGAAAATTCCTCAACCTGCTGTTCTTGCTGCTGGCTCTGAGCCAGATCGGATTTATCGTGATCGGCCAATGGTTCCGGGGGGCCAACTGGCAGTTCCTATTCCCCTGGTAGAACAAACAATTTCAAGGAGATACTGATGAAACGCTGTGCAACCCTACTCCTCTGCTGCCTGTCCCTGATGTTTGTCTTTCCTGTCCTGGCCATGGAACCCTCCCAGCAGCAGGAGTACGATCGGGTCATGCGCCTGTCCATGGCCCAACTGACAGCGGAATCCGCTGCGCTGCTGGAAAAGAAATATCCTGACGAGGACTGGGATAGGTACCGGTTTCCAAAATATGTCTACACCAACGAATCGGTGGAAATCGGATACAAAATAGCCATTAAGGAACCGGACATCCTGACCGTCAATACCTGCTACTGTTTTTGCGATGCCATGGGTCACAAAAGCCTGTTGAGCTGTTTTCTCAAGGAGGGGAAACCGGGGGCCGAGTTCGATGAGCATGCGGCGGACTGCAACATCTGCTATGGCCAGGCCATGCTGGCGTTCCTGTGGCATCAAGCCGGTCTTGCCGATGGCGACATCCAAAAAGGCATGGCCAAAAAGTTCGAGCGGTTGGTGGAGCAGCAGAAAAAGAAATAAACCAGCCAAATCCCAACGGCACACAAACCCCTGGCCGCAAGCCGGGGGTTTTTTGTTATACTTTGCCGAAACTTCCCCTTATCACCCGCTGACCCGAGGACTCGCCTTGCTCCTGTTTCGAACCGCTGCCACCGTTGCCGCCGCGCTGTTGCTCTTTTCCTGTTCCGCCCGGGCCGAATCACCGGCGCGGGTCGCCCACATGGATCTGCAGGTCAGCCTCGACCCCATCCGGCAATCCCTGGAGGGAGTCGCCGCCCTGCTGATCACCCCAAACGGCGCCGAACGGGTCAACTTCCAACTTTCACCCCAGACCGAGATCACCGGTGTGCGAATCGCCGGCCGGCTCGCTGCATACAGCTTCTTTTCCGGGGTGCTCTCGGTTCGGATGATGAATGCGCACCTGGCAGGGCAACCTCTGAGCATCACCTACCGCAGTTACTTAGACGACCCTGTTCCTGATGCACCCATTCAGAATGAGGATCCGACCTACGGCGTCGCGGCCACCATCTCGGAAAAGGGAACTTTTCTTGCCGCCGGCTCCGGATGGTACCCCTGGCACATCGAAAGCAATCCGACCTTCCGGGTGCGGGTCGAGGCGCCCCTGGGCATCGAAGCGGTTACCGCAGGTCGTCTGGCCCGCCGGGGTACGGTCCAGAACCGCAGTTTTTCGGTTTGGGAGGGGGAAAAACCCGTTGGCCCCCTGTCCCTGTCGGCCGGCAATTACCGCATCCAGCGTACCGAGGTTGACGGCATCCCCGTATCAACCTATTTCTACCCGGAATCCGAAGATCTGGTTCCCACCTACCTGAAGGCCGCAACGGACTACCTGAAACTCTACCAGGACCTGTTCGGCCCCTACCCCTTCGCCAAGTTTGCCATCGTGGAAAACTTTTTTCCCACGGGCTACGGCTTTCCTTCCTGGACCCTGCTCGGGCGCAGCGTCATCCGGCTTCCTTTTATCCTGGAAACCAGCCTGGGTCACGAGATTGCCCACTCTTGGTGGGGAACGGGGGTTCGTGTCGACCTGCGCCAGGGAAACTGGTCGGAAGGGCTGACCGCCTATGTGGCCGAGCACCTTTACAAGGAACGGAGCAGCGCTGCCGAGGCCAGGGAGCATCGGCTCAACATTCTGCGGGATTACGCGGCCCTGGCCGGGCCTGGTGAGGATTTTCCCTTGATGGATTTTCTGCGTCGGGACAGCCGCGCCAGTCAGGCCGTCGGTTACGGCAAGGCGGCCATGGTGTTTCACATGGTCCGCAAGCGGATTGGCGAGGAAGCTTTCTGGGGGGGGCTGCGTAAAATCGCCGAAGAAAAAATGTATCAGCAGGTGGCTTGGGAAGACTTTGCCCAGGTATTCAGCGAAACCTCCGGTCGGCCCTTGCTCCCCTTCATGCGGCAGTGGCTGGAAAAACCCGGGGCTCCTAGCCTAACTCTGGAACGGGTCACCGTGACCAGCCGGGAACCGCTCTGGGAGGTCAAGGGGGAGTTGGTGCAGACCGGCGGACCCTATGAACTGGATCTCCCCCTGCTTCTGGAAACGACCGGAGATCCGGTGCGGGCCACTCTGGCCTCCACCACGGCTCGGACCCTGTTCGAATTCACCACCTCCGAAAAGCCTTTGCGGTTGCTGGTCGATCCCGATGTCGACTGTTTCCGTCGTCTGGCACCGGGGGAACGACCTCCCACGGTCAACAGCCTGCGGGCCTCGAAAAATCTCCTGGTCGTGATCAGCGACCAGATTCCCAAGGCGGTCTCCCAGGCTTCTCTGCAATTGCTGCTGGCCCTGCGACAGGAGCGGGTTCCGGTAATCACCGAGCAGGAAGCGACCCCAGAGCGGGTCAAGGGAAGGGATTTGCTGCTCGTGGGGCTGCCCACCCGTCGGGAGTTGTTGCCGGTCCTGCCCGAGGAACTGCAGCTACCTCCCCGCCAGGCTCTCTTGTCGGGGAAAGCTTGGCCTCTCGATGACACGACCCTGTTTGCGGCCCTGGGGCAACCCGACGATCCTGAACGGGTCACCGCCCTGTTCCTCCCCGAGTCGGTGGAGGAAGCTCTGACCGCCGCTCGGAAAATTCCCCATTACGGCAAATTCAGCTATCTGGTATTCGTGGGGGGGGTGAATCAGGCCAAGGGTACCTGGCCGGCCGGGCGGTCTCCGCTGATCAAAGTCCTTGGTTCCCGGGAGAGTTCACCATGAAAACCCTGCTCTGGATCTGCAGCTTGCTCTGTCTGACCCTGCCACAGCCGGTCTGGGGGCATCCCCACATTCTCAGCCTGTCGAGCGGGGAGGAGGTCAGCTTTGCCCAATTGCTGGATGATCTCCAGGGGGTCCGGGTGATTTTCATCGGCGAGTTGCATGATCGAATTGGACACCATCGTATGCAGCAGGCGGTCATCAACGGCCTGGTTTCCAGGAAGGTCAAGGTTGCTGTTGGCCTCGAAATGTTCCAGCAGGAGAGCCAGGGAGAGTTGGACAACTGGGTAGCGGGGAAGACTTCAGAGGGAAAATTCCACGGGATTTTTGAGGACAACTGGAGCGACTGGCGAGTCTATCGGCCGATTTTCATGGAAGCCCGGAAACAGCAAATCCCCATGGTCGGCCTCAACATCCCCCGTGAACTGGTGCAGAAAGTAGCAAAAGCCGGCATCGCCGCTTTACCGGAGAAGGAGCTCGGGCCTTTGCAGGGGATCAGCTGCGTGGTTGATCCGGCCTATGAGGAAGTGTTACGGAGGGCCATGGGGGGCCATGGCCACGATTGGGAGGGGCGGTCCTTCTACTTCTTCTGCGAGGCCCAACTGCTTTGGGATACGGCAATGGCCAAACGGGTGGTGGAATACCTGCGGGAACACCCTCAAGCCACGATGGTGGTATTGGCCGGCAGCACTCACGCCTGGAAACATGGAATTCCCACCCAGATGGTGCGCCAGGCCAATCTGAGCTACCGGGTGTTGCTGCCCGAAGTGTTTGGGCGGCTTGACCGCAACAGCACCCGGCCAGAGGATGCCGATTATCTCTGGCTCGATTTCGGCGACGATGGCTGGCAGCCCTGAGCCTCAGCGCTGGGCGGGCAGCAGCACTTCCTGGTACTGGCCGTTGACGACGAAACGGATGCGGTCCTTGAAAATCCGGTCCACCTTGGCGCCGTCGATCACCACCCCTTCCATGACAGGCAGATCGTTGACCACGGCCAGTCGCTCCCGTACGTCGTTGCGCCAATGAATCTCACTCACTTTCAGAACCGGCTTGGTCGTCCCTTTGCGGTTGTTCAACGACCAGACTGCATCGCGGGCCTCAGGCGGCACGGGGACCGGCTTGACTTTGGGGGGCGGCGCAGGGAAGACGCTGGCCAGGTCGATTTTCTTTTCTTCGGCCTGGACGACTGCGGCCTTGGTTTCAACCTCCTTGGCCGGCGCCGGCTTGACCGCTATTTTCGGCTTGGCGGCCACCGGCGCCACCACCACCGCTTCCCTGGGGACCACCACCTTGTCTTTCAATACGGCTGCGGTATTCTGCAGAGCGGCCGCGGTCGTTTTCAGAGCCTCGGCCGTTTCCTTGGAGGCCGATACCAGTTCCAGGGTGGTCCCGGCCCCGGGAGATCCGGTCCCCTCAGTGGCAGGGGGGGGCTGAGTGGCAGGTTCGACCTTCGCAACAGCCGGCTTCGCCTCGGCGGTGGGCGCCGTGGCGGTGGCGACAGGTTGAGGTGAGGGGGAGCGCAGCAACAGTATCCCGCCGACTCCGAGCAGCACCAGCAGCAGCAACAACGGCCAGACGGGCGTCCCCTTGGCCTTGCACCGGGGAATATCCCCCTTGAGAATATCCCGGGAGACGTCGACGCTGCCCTGTTTCTGGCCGGCCTTTTCCTCCTCGAGTTTTTTCAGGGATTTGAGAATGGAACTCATAGGTTCAACTCCTGTGCGGGGCCCTCTTTGGCCGGGACGCCCCTGAACGGATGTGAGTCAGCCTCAGGGGCGCAGGGCACCGATCAGCCGTTGGAAAAAAGATTTTTTCGGCGGTCCGAGTTCGTCGATGGCCATGGCGATCATGCGGGGCGAGACTTCCCGGCAGCCCTCGGCATACCCGACCAACAGGGCCCTGGCGCAAAGAATGTTGATCAGTCGGGGAAACCCTTCGGAAAAGCGAAAGATCTTTTTCAGCGACGTGGGGTTGAAGATCGTATGGCTGCTGCCACCGGCAACCCGCAGGCGGTGACCGATGTAGTCGCAGGTGTCCTCGAAATCCATCCTGTCCAGATGATAGCGGACAGTAATGCGCTGGTTGAGCTGACGCAGTTCGTTGCGCCCGAGCAATTCGTTGAGTTCCGGTTGCCCCACCAGGATGATCTGGATCAACTTGTCGGTGTCCGTTTCAAGGTTGGACAGCAGGCGGATCTGCTCCAGCACCGAGGGCTCGAGATTTTGCGCTTCATCGATGACCAGCACTGCAGTACGCCCTTCGTTTTTCTGGGCCAGAAGAAAGCGGTTGAGCGCTTCGATGAGTTCCGAGTTGGTCGCTCCGTCCGCCTCGATCCCGAATTCCCGGTTGATATTGCGTAGCAGGTCAAGGGCCGATAGACAGGGATTGAAGATGAAGGCAAGGCGGTAGACCTCTTCATCCAATTGCCCCAGCAGGGTCCGCAGGACCGTGGTTTTCCCCGTGCCCACCTCTCCGGTGACGGCGATGAACCCGGAGCGCTCCTGAATGCCGAACAGCAAATGGGCGAACACTTCCTTGTGGTTTTTACTGAGGTACAGGAAGCGGGGATTCGGGGTGATGGTGAAGGGTTTTTCCTTGAATCCGTAAAAATCCAGATACATGAGCGGATCGTCCTCCGGGGCGCTGCCGTATGCTCAACCAGCGCACACTTTCCCATAGTTAGATGTTCTTTTCAAGGAGAAAAGCGTTCTTCCGGAAGGGCTGAGGGGTTGAATTGAAAAGACTTTTTCGGCTTTTCCGATGGAGGCTGCGGAGGTTTTTGTTGCGCCAGGGAGGGCGGGGAGGTTGACATGAACAAGGACTGGCGGATTTACACCCGGGAGCCGAGAATTGCCTATTTTTCCATGGAGATCGGCCTGAGCTACGAAATCCCCACCTACAGCGGGGGTCTTGGCATCCTGGCCGGCGACACCATCAAAAGTGCGGCGGATCTCAAACTACCGATGATCGCCATTACCCTTGCCTGTCGCAAAGGCTATTTCCGCCAGCAGATCGATGCGGGCGGCTGGCAACATGAACACCCGGTGGAATGGCATCCGGAGCAGCAGATGGAATTGTTGCCGACCAAGACCCTGGTTACCATCGAAGATCGGGACGTCAAGGTCCAGGCCTGGCTTTACCGGGTGAAAAGCCCCACCGGCGGGGAAGTGCCGGTCCTGTTCCTCGATACCGACATTCCCGGCAATGCGGAGGAGGATCAGCATATCACCGATTTCCTCTACGGGGGAGATGTCAGCTACCGTCTTAAACAGGAAATCGTCCTGGGCCTTGGCGGCCTGCGTATCCTCGAGGCGCTCGGCTTCACCGTGCGCAAATACCACATGAACGAAGGTCATGCGGCCCTGCTCACCCTTGATCTGCTGGTCCGTTCCCAGCGGGGCCGGGAAGATAATCGAGATACCCTCGTCGCATGGGATACCCAGAGGGTCATGGATCGCTGCGTATTCACCACCCATACTCCTGTGGAGGCCGGTCACGATCGGTTCCCCTACGAACTGGTGCGAAAGATTCTCGGTGAACCGGTCCCCTTGGCCTTGCTGCAGAGCCTGGGTGGGGCCGAGCAACTCAATCTGACCATGCTGGCCATGAACCTGAGTCGCTATGTCAACGGAGTGGCGAAAAAGCACGGAGAGGTTTCCAAGGCCCTGTTTCCTGGATTCGAAATTCACGCCATTACCAATGGCATCCACCCCTTCACCTGGGCCTCCCCCTACTTTGTCAGTCTCTTCGATCGCTACCTCCCCGGCTGGGCCAATGAGCCTGAACTGCTGGTGCGGGTCGACAACCTTCCCGATGAAGAGCTTTGGGAGGCCCATGGCGGCGCCAAGGCTTTCCTCTTCCAGTACATAGAGGAGACGACCGGGGTCCGCCTCGACCCCGGCCTGCTGACCATCGGGTTCGCACGGAGGTTTGCGACCTACAAGCGGAGCGACCTGATCTTCAGTGACATCGAGCGCCTGTTGGCTATTGGCGAAGAGAAAATTCAACTTGTCTTCGGGGGCAAGGCCCATCCCCGGGACATCCCAGGAAAACAACTGATTCAGCGGATTCATCAGCAGATGGCCGCACTGCGGGACCGCATCCGAATCGTTTACCTGGAGAACTACAATATGGAGGTGGCCTACCGGTTGATCCCAGGGGTGGATGTCTGGCTGAACACCCCAATGCGCCCCCTGGAAGCTTCGGGTACCAGCGGCATGAAGGCAGCGCTCAATGGGGTGCCGAATTTTTCGGTCCTGGATGGCTGGTGGATCGAGGGGCATATCGAAGGGGTGACCGGGTGGTCGATCGGCCCTGCGCCGACCGAAGTCAGCCCCGCGGCGGAGAGTTCCCGGGCGGACGCTGAAGATCTCTACGCAAAGCTCGAAACCGAGATCATTCCCACCTTCTACCAGGATCGGACTCGCTGGATCCACATCATGAAAAACGCCATCGGCAAAAACGCCTATTACTTCAACACCCACGTCATGATGCGCCGCTATGTGACCGAAGCCTATTTGCGTTAAAAGACTTGGGCGCCACAGGTTGACCCTGGGCGCCCAAGTCTTAACCAATTACTTTAACTATGCCGCAAAGTGCCTGCAAATTGACACTTATTTATCCTTCCGGGGCACCACCACAATGCCGGATTCGGTGATCGTATAACCCTTGGCACGGTCGGCCTCGAAATCGTAGCCGATCTCCTCCCCGTCGGGAATGACCACGTTCTTGTCAATGATGGCCCTCCGGATTTTGGCGTGGCGCCCGACAGTCACGTTTTCCCCAAGGATCGAATCTTCCACCAGGCTATAGCTGTTGACCTTGGTCAGCGGGCCGAGGATGGAGCGTCGCACGGTGCCGCCGCTGGTGATGCAACCGGCGCAGACGTAGGAGTCGATGTTGACACCCCGGCGATCATTGTCGTCAAAAACGGTTTTCGCCGGGGGGTAGTTCCCCTGGTTGGCCAGGATCGGCCACTTGTAATTGTACAGGTTGAGGTGGGGAGAGACATCGACCAGGTCCATGTTGGCCTCGTAATAGGAATCGAGGGTCCCCACATCCTTCCAGTATCCCCGCTCTTCCGCCTTCATCCCCGGGATCAGGTTGTCGTTGAAATTGTAGGCGTAGATCTTATCCCCCCGCTGCAGCATCATGGGGATGACATGCTTGCCGAAATCGAGGTCGTCGTATAATTTTTTCCCCTCCACCAGGACTTCGATCAGTTTCTTGGTGGAAAAGATGTAATTGCCCATGGAGGCGAAGCAGGTGTCTCGACCGGGGATGGTTTCGGGGTGTTTGGGTTTTTCGGTGAAGGCGATTACCCGGTTGTCGTCATCGACGGAAAAGACTCCGAAACGGGAGGCTTCATCGATGGGCACTTCGAGAGAAGCGATGGTCAGGTCGGCCCGATTCATACGGTGGGCTGCGATCATCTGTCGCACATCCATCTTGTAGATGTGGTCGCCGCCGAACACCGCGACATAATCGGCATCGGAGGATTCGACGAAGCGCAGGTACTGCAGAATGGCATCGGCGGTACCGCGGAACCAGTCCTCGCTCTCGCTGCTGGTTTCCGGGGAGATGGCGACGATGAATTCACCAAGGCCGGTCCATTTGCCCCAGGAATCGCGGATATGTTTGTTGAGGGAGTAAGCCCGATATTGGGTCAGGATGTAGATTTTCCGCAGCCCCGAATTGAACAGGTTGCTCAGAACGAAATCGATGATGCGGTATTTCCCTCCAAAGGGGACAGCCGGCTTGGCCCGCCGCAGCGTCAAGGGACTCAACCGCTCCCCCTTCCCTCCCGCCAGCACCATGGCGATGGTGTTTTTCCCGAAATCCTCCATTGAATACATGACCTGCTCCTCCTTGAGTCCATAAGCATTTGAGTCGGATTGCCGATTGATTAAGATTATACCATTTGCGGTGCCGCTGGGAAGAGATCGCACTCCGAAAAAAAACA
>CAZYXS010000057.1:0-19002 GCA_964650955.1 uncultured Desulfuromonadales bacterium
GCCAGCCGGTAAACGCCCCGTGATACCTGCTCGATGATCCCCTTGTCGCGCAGGGCGTAGAGCATGTACCGGGACATCCCTGCCGCCAGGGCCTGGCTCATGCGCAGTTGCCCGCCGTGGCGGCGGAAAATTTGCAGGATTGCGGGTTTCGATGGAAGGTCAGACAAAATGCCTCCACTTGTTTTTTTATGCATACATTTTGTTCGATTTTCTCGATTTTCGCAATGGAAAAGCGGTGGCAAGGGGTTCAGGAGTCTTCTCGCCGATGGAAATCCTGTGCCGCGCTTGCCCTTGATCTGCCCCGCCAATTCCTGTAAATGGAAAAGGGCTCACCGCAGTTAACCTCCTGCTTCTGCAAAGGACTCCAGCATGTTTGGTATTAACAATTTCGGTGCATTCCTCGTTGCCAGCGTTATGCTGAACCTGATGTCCGGCCCGGACACGTTCTACATCCTGGGGCGCAGCATTGCCCAGGGGCGGGGGGTAGGTGTTGCCTCGGCGCTGGGTATCTCCGCCGGGGTCGTGGTTCACACTCTGGCGGCGGCGCTCGGTCTGTCCGCCCTGCTGGCCGCCTCGGCCTCGGCGTTCCTGGCGGTGAAGCTGGCCGGCGCCGCCTATCTGATCTATCTCGGGCTGCGGCTGCTGTTCAGCCCGGCGCCTGCAGGGCCTGGCCCGGCGACCTTTTCCTCCTCAGGGGCGGGTCCGGCCTTCTGGCAGGGGCTGCTGACCAATGTTCTCAATCCCAAGGTGGCCCTTTTTTTTCTCGCTTTTCTGCCGCAGTTTATTGATTCGGTCAGCCCTGCCAGGGTCACGGCATTCATGGCCCTGGGCTTATGCTTCGTCTTGACTTCGACTCTCTGGTGTCTGTGCCTGGCGCAGTTTTCCTCTGTGCTGAGCCGTCGGCTGCGGGGCAACCCCGCGTGGGTCCTGAGGCTGAATCGGGCCGCAGGTGTCCTTCTGGTTGGGCTGGGTATCCGCCTGGCCACGACGAGATAAACCATTCCACGCTGCTGGGAGGGGGTATGGCGGACCAGGAGATTGAAACTGGCATTCCGGAAGAGATCGTCCTGCCCATTGACGGGGTGCTCGATCTGCATGCGTTTCGTCCGGCGGATGTGAAGACGCTCGTCCCGGATTACCTGGACGAATGCCGAAAACGGGGGATTCTCGATGTCCGGGTTATCCACGGCAAGGGAACCGGGCAACTGCGGCGGAGCGTGGAGGCCATCCTTTCCCGGCTGCCGGAGGTCCTGTCGTTCCGCCAGGCGCCGGAGGAGGCGGGTGGGTGGGGCGCAATCCTGGTCTGCCTGCGGCCGTTGACCTGAATTCTTTGCCTGAAGCCCGGGTGCCGGGTTCGGAGGGGGGCTGAGTGCCGGTGCGCGCCAGCAGCCGTTTGCGCAGATAATCGACCCCAAACAGCAGCGGAATGCCGAGCCAGGCGGCCAGGTAGACCTGGGGGCTGACCGGCCCGGTACCGAGGACTTTCTGCACCACCGGCAGGTAGAGTACCGCCCAGGAAAAAATAATCTGAATCAGGATGCCCGCGACGAGCAGCGGGTTGCGCAGCAACCCCCGGTCGAGACCGGAGCCGTAGCGGGAACGGCGCCCCGCCAGATTGCCAATCTGCAGCAGCAGGATGCTGGCCAGGGCGATGCCGGTGGCGCTGCGGTACAGGGGGTCCCCTGCGGCAAGCTCCTGTCCGTAGCTCCACCCCCCTGTCACGAGCACGGTGAAGAACAGCCCCATCGACCAGAGCGCCTCGATCAGGCCCAGAAAAAGGTAGCTGTGGATCAGCAGCGGCGCGGTCAACAGCCCGGCATTCTGGTCGCGGGGGGGATGACTCATCTCCTCGGCGTCGGGGGGCTCCTGTCCCAGGCCGATGGAGGGGACGATGTCGGTGCCCAGGTCGATGGAGAGGATCTGGATGATGGTCAGCCCCAGCGGCACCGGCAGCAGGATGTAGAGCAGGTAGGGGAGGATTTCCGGGCCGTTGCTGACCAGCACGTAGTTGGTGAATTTCTTGATGTTGGTGAAGATGGCCCGGCCCTCTTCGACCCCGGCGACGATGGAGGCGAAATTGTCGTCGAGCAGGATGATCTGCGCCGCCTCCCGCGCCACGTCCGTCCCCTTCCCCCCCATGGCAATGCCCACGTCCGCCGCCTTGAGCGCCGGGGCATCGTTCACCCCGTCGCCGGTCATTGCCACCACCCGCCCCAGGTCCTTGAGTGCCAGCACGATTTTCATCTTCTGTTCGGGGGTGGTGCGGGCAAACACCGCCACCCCCGCCTCCAGCGCCTGAATCAGCTCCTGATGAGCCAGACGGTCGAGGTCGGCGCCGGTCAGAACGGCCCCCTCCCGGCTGTCCTTGGAGAGAATGCCACTTTTTCTGGCGATGGCCAGGGCGGTATCGGGATGGTCGCCGGTGATCATGATCACCCCGATGCCGGCGCTGTGGCACTTTGCCACCGCCGGCGGCACCTCCGGGCGCAGGGGGTCCTCGATGCCTAGGAAACCGTGCAGCACCAGGTCGGTTTCCAGCTCGTCCTGCACCGGCTCCGCAGGGGGAGGGGTGGAAAGGGGACGGGAGGCGACGGCGATGACCCGCAGGCCGGCGGCCGCCATGGCGTGCACCTGCGCCTCGGCGGCCTCCAGGGTTGCCGCATCGAGACTCCGTGGCTCGGCGGCGGGGTCCAGCTGCAGGGCGCTCAGCAACGGGCGCAGCGCTTCCCAGGCCCCCTTGACGGCGAAACGGCTTTCCCCCTCCTTGCTGGCAAGGCCGGCTGAACGGCGTTTTTCCGCATCGAATGGGAAGCGGGCGACGACCCTGTCCAGGACCGTCTCGGCCTTTCCTTCCAATTCGGCGAATCGCCGGGCCACCGCCACATCCAGCGGGTCACCCACCAGCCCGGCTTCGGTGAATCGTACCTCAGAGGCGACCAGCGCCTGCTCCAGCAGCCAGGCAGCTCCCTCTGGCTCCAGTTCCTCCGCTTGCCCGGCCCCCTGCAGCTGACCGATGGCCAGTTGGTTCATGGTCAGGGTACCGGTCTTGTCGGTGCAGATCAGGTGCACCGCCCCCAGCGCCTCCACGGCCCGCAGGTCCTTCACCAACACATTCTTTTTCGCCATGCGCAGGCTCCCCATGGCCAGCGACAGGGTCATGGTCGGCAGCAGCCCCTCGGGGACGTTGGCGACGATGATCCCCATCATGAATACCAGGTTGGTCCAGAGGGGGCGGTCGGTGAGCACACCGTAGGCGAAGAACAGCACTCCCATGATGCTGGCCACGGTGGTGAGGATGCGCATCATGCGGCCGATCTCCCGCTCCAGGGGGGAGGGGGCGCGCTGCACGGCTTGGGAGAGGTGGGCCAGTTTGCCGAACTCGGTGCGCAGACCGGTGGCGAACACCACCGCCTCCCCGGAGCCCTTGAGCACTGTGCAGCCGGCCAGCAGCAGGTTGTTGGCTTCGTTCAGCGGCAGGTCGACCGCCGTTTCGGTCAGCGTCAATGGCTTGGCCTCCCCGGTGAGGGAGGCGTTGTTGACCACCAGCCCCTCGCAGAGGATCAGGCGGGCATCGGCCGCCAGGCGATCCCCTTCCTTGACCAGCAGGATGTCCCCGGGCACCAGGGCCTCGGCGTCGATCGACCCTTCGCTCCCGCCCCGCCGGGTCAGAACCTGGTGGGGGAGGAACTTCTTGAGCGCCTCCATGGCTTTTTCCGCCCGGTACTCCTGGAAAAAGCTGAAACCCGCATTGAGCAGGGCCACCCCCAGCAGCGCCCACCCGAGTATGTCCATGCTCTCGCCCGGTTGCAGGTGTTCGGCGACAAAGCAGATAGCCGCCGAGGCGATGAGCAGCAGGGCGAAAAAGTTGGTGAACTGGTGGCCAAAGGTCCTCCAGATCTTCCAGCGGTCGACTATCGCCACTGAGTTGGGACCGAGTTCCCGCAGCCGCTCCTGCACCTCTGCCGGTTCCAGCCCGGTGGTGCGACTGCCGAGGGCCTCTGGGACCATGGCCGGGTCGAGATGCTGGATGCGGTTGCCGTCAGTCGGGGCCACGATAGATACCCAGGTCGCAGGGGCTGTCGTGAAGGATGCGCTCGAGAGGATTGCCGGGCAGGGGCAGGCGGCTCAGCAGCCGCTCAGAAGCCCCCAGCAGAGCGAATTCGGTCTTGAAATGGCTGCAGTGCAGCAGAATCTCGCCGGGCCAGTCCTCGCTGATCACCACCCGCCAGTCGACCCGGGTGGTCGCCGCCAAGCCCGCGGCCTGCAGTTCCTCCCGGGCCTGGCGCAGGTACTCCACCCCGGGCTGGCGCAGGGCTTGGAGCCGGGCGTGGGGGGCCTGGTGACGGCTCAGCCGGGTCAAGGGTACGACCCGCAGCAGGAAGACTTCGGTGGCGGTCGGCAGCAGGCGTTGCAGCAGGGGGCGGGCTCCGGCCAGCAGCCGCGGATGGCCTGCCAGGGGGAGAAGGAGCTTGCCGGGCTGTCCCATCAGCCCTGGGTGGACCACTCGCAGCGCCAGGGTGGGGCAGGGATGGGCCCGCAGCAGGCGCTCTGCAGTGGTGCCGGCAAGCAGGGCGCGCCGTCCGGTGCGAGCCCGGGTCCCGCATAGCAGGATGTGCTTCGGGCCGCCGGGCAGTTGGCGCAGCAGGGTCTGTGCGACCGACCCCTGCAGGGGGAGGCGCTGGATTTCCAGGTCGAGCTGCCGTCGGCCGGCTTCCTGTGCGAGGTAGCCCAGCTTGCTGTCCACCAACTCGGGATCGAGGAGTCCATCCTGCACATGCAGCAGGCGCAAAAAGGCCTCGCCGCTGGCGCTGGCCAGTTGCAGGGCATACCGGGCGATCCAGTCGCCGTTGAGGGAACCGTCGTAGGCCAGGTAGAGCATGTCAGCCCCTCCGGTTGGAGAATGCTAACCTTTTATACCTATATCATAGCCTGACGACTGCGCACCTGGTGGGGGGATTCGGGTCAGATTTCGAGGGTTGTGCCGACGGTTCCGAAGCGGAAGCGTTCGCCAAAGCGGGCCTGCAGTTGGGCCGCCCGGCCGAGACCGGTACAGTGGGAGACGGCCAGGCACTGGATCTGGAAGTCGTCAAGAGCCGCCAGGGTCTGTGCGAACTGGGCGTCGTCGGCAAAATCGAGGTGGGTGCCGCCCAGCACGGTGTGGATCCGGCTTCGTTTCAGCTGGTGGCAGACGCTGAGCAGGATGTTTATCAATCCGGCGTGGGCGCAGCCGAGCACGACCACCAGGCCTCCGGGGGCGTCGATGACCAGGGACAGGTCGTCGGCCAGCGGGTCGGGGCTGATCCGTGCTCCGTCGGCGGTGACCAGGGTCATTTTCGCATCCCCCCGCTCGTAGGCGGTTTGCCGGGGGATCTCGCCGCTCAGGTAAACCCCGGCGCCAATCTCCCGCCAGGCGCTGCCGAGGCGAAAGCGGGCGCCCAGAGTTTCCAGGTAGGAGCGGCGGTGGGGTATGCCGATGAAACGCTGCAGTTTGCCGGTGGCCCGGTAGCGCTCCTCGAACAGGGCCGGATGGCCGAAGACGTCGATGGGGCCGGTCTGGTGCAGGGCGTCGGGCAGGCCGCCGGTGTGGTCGTAATGACCGTGGCTGAGCACGATGGCGCGCAGGTTACGCAGATCTTTTTGCAGGATACGGGCGTTGTTGAGCAGCCCCTGCCCCTGGCCGGTGTCGAAAAGGTAGTTGCCCTGGGGCGTCTCTACCATACAGGCAAAACCGTGCTCGCCGATCAGGCCGAACTGGGAGGGGACGGAGTTTTCGCACAGAATGGTGCAGCGGAGGGTCATGGGGAACTCCCGGGAAAAATACCTGGGGATGACTCTACCCCTGCCGTTGGCCGGTTGCAAGGCCAGGCTGATGCGGTAGGATAAAAACATGCTCAGGAAGTGGGGGGAGAGGAAAGTGCATGCGCTGCTACGGCTGGTCACCACAAGAGACAGCCCGGCTGGGGGAACTTCTCCAAGGTTGTTGGACCATTTACGGGCCAGTCGTGGGGGGGGACGGAAGGTGCCGTCTGCAGCCGGTTGCCTCCCTGGAGGGGGCCGAACAGGCGGCCCTGCCGCCGCTGGGGCCGAAGAAACTGCTGTTCCCCCCCGCCGATCCCTTGTGGGACTGGCACGAGGGCCGTTTTTGCCTGCTCCCGACCCCTCCGCGGATTGCCCTGTTCGGGGTCGCCCCATGCGACCTTGCCGCCCTGGCCTACCTCGATCAGGTTTTTTTCGAGGACTCCGGTTATCTTGACCGTCGCCGCCGGTTGCTGGTGCTGGGCGCCTCCTGCCAGGCCGCTGCTGAGTGCCGCTGCCCACCGGCACCCACCCCGCCCCCCTGCGACCTGTTCCTGAGCCCGGACCGCATCTGGATCGGCTCTGTGCTGGGGAAAGAGTTACTCGAACCCCTGCGGGACGCCTTGGTTCCCCTGGGGGCGCTTCCCTGGCCCCAACCGGCACAGGCTCCTCCCTTGCCTGCCGACCTGCCGCGCCGGTTCGCAGCCAGTGCCGCGGACCCTCTCTGGGCTACAACCGCCCGGGCCTGCCTCTCCTGCGGCGCCTGCTCCGCCCTGTGCCCCACCTGCAACTGTTACCTGGTGGCCGACGACGCCTACCTCGGGGGGGAGGTGACGCGGCACCGGCGTTGGGACAACTGCCTGTTTCAGGACCACGCCCTGGTGGCGGGCGGGCATAACTTCCGTCCCGACCGGAGCAGCCGGCTGCGGTTCCGATTCGAGCACAAATACCTAGGCTTCGGCCCCCAGCGGGGGACCGCCTCCTGTGTCGGCTGCGGGCGCTGCGTCCGCGCCTGCCCCGTGGGCATTGATCTGGGACAGATCCTCGCGGCCCTGACAGGGCCAGCGGTGCCGCCATGACCCAAGATTTCCTCCCCCTGACAGCCACCCTGGAACAGCGCCTGCCTGGGGTGCGGGATAACCTGCTGTTCCGCTTCCGTCTCCAGCGCCCCTTGACCCTGGCCCCAGGACAGTTCGTGGAATTGTCGCTGCCTGGTGTCGGCGCCTTTCCCGTCTCCGCCGCCAACTGGCCGACCGCGCCCATATTGGAGTGCTGCATCCGCAAAGCCGGGCGGGTGACGGCGGCCCTCTACGGCCTTGCCGACGGGACCAGTGTCGGGCTGCGGGGCCCCTTCGGCAAGGGCTTTCCCCTGCAACAGCTGGCCGGGCAGGATGTGCTGCTGTTGGCCGGCGGGCTGGGCATGGCTCCCCTGCGGGGCCTGCTGCACTGGCTGCTGGCCCATCCCGAAGGGGTGGGGGAGATTCTGCTGCTCTACGGCAGCCGTGAGCCCGGCAGTCTGCTGTTTCGACCGGAACTGGAAGCCTTGGCTGCGGCCGGTCGGCTGCAGGCGCGCTTCTCGGTCGATTTCGCCCCCAGTCTCGATTGGGGCGCCGATGCGGTCTACTGCCGGGTTGGCCTGGTGGGAGAACTGCTCGAGGGCCTCAGCTTCCGCCCCGAGCGGACGGTGGCGGCGGTCTGCGGGCCACCGTCCCTTTATCGCTGCGTACCCGAGGAACTGGCGCGCCTGGGGGCGGCGGAAGAGCGGATCTTTCTCACCCTGGAGCGGCGCATGCAGTGCGGTATCGGCCAGTGCTGCCACTGCGTCACCGCCGGCACCTACGTCTGCCGGGAAGGACCGGTCTTTTCCCTGGCCGAGCTGCGCACCATGGAAGGAGCTCTCTGAGCCATGCCCCCATTGCGCCTGGTGTTTCAGCGCTTCACCTCCTGCAGCGGCTGCCAGCTGACCATGCTCAACTGCGAGGCCGAACTGCCGCAACTGGCACGGCTGCTGGCCTTGGTGGATTTCACCATGGCCACCTCGGCCCGGGATGACGGTTGCCCCGTCGACCTGGCCCTGGTGGAAGGCTCCATCGCCACCCCGGGGCAGCTGCAGGCCTTGCTGGCCCTGCGCCGACGTTCCCGCACCCTGGCGGCGGTGGGTGCTTGCGCCCTCAGTGGCGGCGTCAATGCCTTGGCCGGAGACGGCCGCCGCCGGGAAGAGGCGCTGGCGCAGCTCTATGGCCCAAGGGACGATCAAGGAAGTTTTCCCCCGCAGCCCCTCGCCCGCTTTGTCTCGGTGGACCTGGAACTGCCCGGTTGTCCCCCGGAACCCGCGGATTTTCTGCACAGCCTCGGCGCCCTGCTGCGGGGTGGGTTGCCTTGGCAGCCGGCCTATCCCGTCTGCATGGAATGCCGGATCCGGGACAACCCTTGTTTGCTCAGCGAGGGGCGGCAGCCCTGCCTGGGAGGAGTCACCCGGGCCGGTTGCGGAGCCCGTTGCCCGAGCATCGGGGTGATCTGCGAGGGGTGTCGGGGTTGGGTGGTGGAGGCCAACCGGGGGGAGCAGGCCCGATTGCTGCTGGAGCTGGGCCTGGGGGAGGGGGAGGTTCGGGCGAGAATGCAACGCTTCGCCGGGGAGGGGCATGCAGACGATTCGGGTTGACCCATTGACGCGGGTGGAAGGGCACGGCCATGTGGAACTCGGCCTGCGCCGGGGGAGGGTGCATCGGGTGCGGGTGGCCCTCACCGAGGCCCCACGCCTGTTCGAGGCGCTGGTGACGGGCCGCTCCTTCGCCGAGGTGCCCTCCCTGGTCTGCCGCATCTGCGCCATCTGCTCCGGCGTGCACCGGATCTGCGTCGCCACGGCCCTGGAACAGGCTCTCAACCTGCGCATCCCCCCGCTGGCTGCCCAACTGCGAGAATTGCTGCTGCTCGGCGGCCATATCGAAAGCCATGCCCTGCACCTGTTCCTGCTGATTCTCCCTGACCTGCGTGAGGTCGACAGCATTCTGCCGTTGCTGGCTGCGGGGGATCCCTGCGCCCACCAGGGGCTGGAATTGAAGCGGCTCGGCAACCGGGTGCAGGAACTGGCCGGCGGTCGCCCCATCCATCCGATCAATGTGGAGGTCGGCGGCGTAGTCACCCGCCCCCGCCATGAGGACCTGCTGGCCCTGCGCGCGGAGCTCGACACCTGGCCGGCGCGCCTGGCCGAGCTCCTGGCCCCTTTCACCGCCACCGACGCCTATCCGTCGGCCACCATCTTGCAGGGGCTCCCCCTGTCGGTGGCCGCCCCCGAGGGATTCGGCCTGCAGGGGGAGACTCTGTTGCTGGGGGATGGGCGCCGCCAGGCAACCGCCGGCTATGCCCGGGTACTCGCGGAGCGCCCCGTTGCCCACTCCAACGCCCGGGTCTGTGCCACCGGACCCTACCTCACCGGCGCCCTGGCCCGGGCGCTCAACCACCCCAGTCTCCATGAAAGTCAGACTGTCCCTGCCGGCGTCGGCATCCACGCCAACAATGCCGCCCAGGCCGGCGAACTCGGTTGGGCCCTGGAGCGTTGCCGGACTCTGCTCGAAGCCCTTCTAGAGACTCCCGCGGATGTGCCTTTGCTTACCCCACCCACTCCAGGGCCCGGCCTCGGCACCTGCGCCATCGAAGCCCCCCGCGGCTTGCTGGTGCATCACTACCTGCTGGATGAGCGGGGGCGGGTCGCCGCAGCCGACATCCTCACTCCCACCGCCATCAACCAAAGGGCGATGGAGGCTCAGTTGCTGGCCGACCTGGAGGGGTGCCCAGAGGGGGAGTTGGCCAAGCGGGCCCAGCGGATCGTACGGGCCTACGATCCCTGCATATCCTGCGCGGTGCATCTGCTCCAACTGGAATGAAGGGCGGGGGCGGCGCACTCAGTGGCCGCCCCCGGGGGAGGAGGATCAGAAGGGGGTGCGGCCGAAATGGCGCTTGGTGGCATCCTGCAGCTTGCTCACCGCGTTGAAGGATTCCTTGAGCAGGTCCTGCTCGTTGCGGGTCAGGGTTGTGGGGTCGAGAAAATGGCTCGGCGGCTGGCCCTGGTCGAGCAACTGGATCTCATGACGCAGGCGCAGGAAGGAGAGGGCCTCGAAGGCCGCCCGGATGTGCTCCGCGGTTTCGGGTGCGAAGACGTTGGCGGCCACCAGCGCCTTGAGTCGGCCCAGGGTGGTCACTTCGTCCAGTTCCCGCTCCAGGGCGAACATGCGGATGCAGTCGACGATGAAGACGCTCCCCCCCTGCTTCAGCGACAACTGTCCCTTATGATCCCCGCTCTTCTCCACCACAAATCTCCCCAGCAGGCCCACGGGGACCCGGTGGCGCAGATCCAGAGACATCATGTGGTAAAGGAAGCCCTGGAAATCCCCAATGGCCCGGTGCACGATCCCTCGCAACTGCACTGCCAGGGAAGGGTCCCCCACCAGAGGGATGAAATCGAAGAAGATGGAGGAATAGCGTACCTTCTGCGGCTCCGGGTCGAAGACCCAGTCGTTGATCCGCTCCTTCCAGTCCTTGAGCCGCCCCCGCCACAGGGGGTTGTTGGCCATCACCTTGCCCACGCACGAGGGGTAGCCCACCTGAACCAGCGCAGCCACCAGCTTCTCGGCGAAGGGGCCGAAGAAACCCTCGATTTCCGGCATCCGCCCGTCGGCCACATCCTCGAAAATGAAGCCGTTGTCCTGGTCCGGCCCCAGCAGCATCTCCCGGCGGCCGCCGCTGCCCATCAGCAGGAAACAGAAGCGCACATCGGGCATCCGCCGTCCTTCCCCTTCCATCTCTGCCAGGCAGAGGTCAAAGGTGCGGCGGATGATGGCGTGATGGATGTGGGAGACGATTTCCATCACCTCCGGGGTGCTGTGGGTTTCGGAGAGCAGGCTGCGGGCGATGGTCAAAATCTCCCTGCCGGCTGCCGCCAGGACCTCCAGGGTCTTGGCCTCGCGGATGCTTCCCAGCAGCAGCAGCGCCTTCTGGCTGCGGAAGCGCATCAGGTCCCGCAGCGACACCATGCCCACCGGCTCCCCCCGATCCACCACCGGCAGGTGCTTGATGCGGTGCGTCTGCATGAAGGTGATGGCTTCGAACATGTAGGTCGAGGGGGGCAGGCTCAGCGGCGCCGGTGTCATGATGTCCCTGGCCCGCAGGCTGTTCGGGTCAGCATGCTCAGGCGCCAGCACCTTGGTCACCAGGTCCCGCTCGGTGACGATCCCCGCCAGGGACTGCCGCTCACCGACCACCAGCACCGAGCCGATCCCCTTGTCGGTGAGGCGGCGGGCGATTTTTCGCACCGGTTCATCCTGCGGGCAGGATTCCACCGGGGTGGTCATCATCTCGGAGAGGCGCTTCTTGAAGGGAAAGGCCTCCATCTGGACGAGGATGGACTGGTTGTGGCTGGAAACGATTTCCTGGTATAGGTTGCGGACCCGGGAGAGAACGATGCGGGTGAAATATTCGCTGACCTGGGGATAGTCCCGGGCCGCAGTGGCCAGAATCGCCCCCGGAATCAGGAAACACTCGGTTGGCTTGACGGTGCGGGCACCGGCCGTGTAAGGCTCACCGGTAAAGATCGGGGTGCCGCCGAAAAAGGTCCCCTCGTTGCGGTAGTCGACCACCATGTCGACCCCGCCGGGGGTGAGCACGCTGATTTCCACCAGCCCCTCCTTGATGATGTAGAGGAAGCCGGTGGGATCGTCGTTCTGCTTGAAGATAAAAGTATTGGCTGGGAAAACCCGGGTCTGGGCGCCTTCGCGGATGGTCTCGAAGAGCTGCTCCGGCAGGTGGCAGAAGGGGTCGGTGTCCCGGAGTTGCCTGATCAGGGGCATGGCGGATCCTTGGTGCAGGGAAGAGGGCGCAGGCTGTGAAAAAGCCTCCCGAGCCGGGAGGCTTCAGCCCCTGCATGAATGCCTGCATTGTAGCACCCCGGACTTGCGGTGCAAGCTTTTTAACTGTTTTTTCCGGAACTTGGCGAGGACGCGGGGGTTTTGGCGCGGGGGTCGCGATCGAGCATGATGCCGGCGGCAAGCAGTAGCAGGCTGAGCACCATCAGCTCGCCCACGTGGCTGAAAAAGTTACGCGTCAAGCTCAGGTCCACCCCCATGAGCACAATGCCGGCCACCGAACAGAGCATGGCCAGGCGTTTGCGGGGGAACCAGCGATGCAGCCGAGCGAACATGACTTTCTCCAGGTCCGCCCCGCCACTCCCAGAGAGGGGCGGGGTCGTGTCGTCAATGGCCGAAGGCGCTCTTTTTGGCCGGGGTTTCGCTGACCGTACCAGGCAGGTTGTGCAGGCGGCGCAGGATGTTGTCCGACCGGTCGGCAGATTCGGCGCTGATCTTGTGGGCGGTGATGTTGGAGACCAGGATGTTGATCAAAAACGCCAGCGGGCAGACGATCAGGGCCGATGAGGTGGCCGGGAGCAGGCCGGTGTCGCTGAAGAAGGGGGATTTGAGCATCCAGCCCCCCATGGCGATCAGCGACATGCTCAGACCGAACACCATCCCCGCCAGGGCTCCGTACTTGTTGGCCTTGGAATACCAGACGCCGAGTACGCAGGCGGGGAAAATGGTGTTGCCGGCAATGGCGAAGGCCATGGCCACGATCTGAGCGATCAAGGCCGGCGGATTGAGGGCGGTGATAATGACGATGCCGCACAATATCGCAGTGAACACCCGCCCCACCAGCAGCTGCTGGCGGTCGGAACTGTTGGGCCGGAACACTGTGGCGTACCAGTCGTGGGCCACCGCCGAGGCACCCGCCACCAGCAGGCCGGCCACGGTGGAAATCCCCGCCGCCAGCGCCCCCGCCGCCAGGTAGCCGAGGAAGGCCGGGCCGAGGCCCGCCAGTTCCGGCGCGGAGAGGATGATGACGTCCGCCACCTCTTTGCCCCCCAAGGGGTTCCAGAACTTGCCCATGGCGGCGTAGACTGGCGAGGACCAGTAGAGCAGGCCGATGAAGAACAGCCCCCAGAGCACCGACTTGCGGGCGATGTCCTCGTTTTTCACCGTATAGAAGCGGATCATGATGTGGGGCAGGCCGGCGGTGCCGACCATCAGGGTAAAGACCAGAGCGATGAACTGGTAGATGTTGCCCCCGGTCCCCCAGGGGAGATAGACCTTGCTGGCGGTGACCAGATCCTCCCCGGCCAGCAACCCAGAGGACACCTGGCCCTCCATCAGCCCGGAGAGGATTCGCCCGTATTCGAGTTGGGGCAGGATGCCGGCACCCCCGGCCTTGCGGATCAGGATCCAGAGAGGGATGAGGAAGGCGGAGATCAGCACCACATACTGGATCTGCTGGTTGCGGGTCACTCCGGCCATGCCCGAGATCAACATGTAGGCCAGCACAACGCCGGCGGCGAAGAAGACGCTGGCGGAATAGCTCATGCCGAAGATCCAGCCGCAGACCAGACCGATCCCCTTGAATTGGGCCGTTGAGTAGGTGATTGCGATGATAACCGTCACCGTCGCCGCGATCAGACGCACCGAGTGGCAGTCGTAACGGTCGCCGAGGAATTCGGGAATGGTGTACTTGCCGAAACGCCGGATCTGCGCCGCCAGCAGGCAGAGCAGCAGCACGTAACCGCCGGTCCAGCCGATGATGTAGCCAAGGCCGAACCAGCCCTTGAGATAGAGCAGGCCGGCCACCCCCATGAAGGAGGCTGCCGACATCCAGTCCGAAGCGATGGCCGCGCCGTTGCCGTACTTGCCGATGCCCTGTCCGGCCACCCAGTAGCCCGAGGTGCTGGAGACCTTGGAAAGGAAGCCGACCCCGATATAGACCCCCAGGGTGGCCAGCATGATCATGGCCGGGATCGGTTTGAAACCCTGCTTGACCTGGTAGATTTCCTCCCCGGCAGCCAGCACCAGATCGGGGCCCAGGACCAGGGCCGTCAGGGTCAGAGCAAGGCATGCCATCCCTTTGTTCATCACATCGCGCTCCCGTTGCTGGAGGTTGTCAGATCAGCGCAGCTTGACCTTCTGGTCCCACAGGACACAGTAGAGCTTGCACAGCAGCACGTAGCCGATGGTGCAGCCCTGGGCGATCAGCCAGTAATGGAGGGGGAAGCCGAGAAACCGGCTTTCGGTGAGAAAGGAGCGGCCGAGGCCGGAGGGATCGCCGAGGCCGGCGACCCAGATCATCAGGGGCAGACCGAAACTCAAGACCAGCCAGATCAGCAGGATGATTTTGGCGATGCGGGTCTCGGCCCGCATGTTGGGGGCGGAGGGTTTAAAGAAGTTGACCTCGATCCGTTCCCGTGTCGCCATCGCAACCCTCCCTTTGCATGGTGCGGCAAGGTCCTGCCCGCTCAGATGTCAGATTTAAAAGATACTTCAATATGGCGCTTTTTCCAAATAATTGCTGACAAATCCGAGGCGGGAGGAGATCATTTCCGCGGTTTCGGTGAGCCGGGGTTGAAATTCACTGCCGATCTTGTCGTCGCTGAGGCGGAAATCCGGGCCGACCAGGCAGAGGCAACCGGCGATCTCGCCACCGGCTTCGAAGATTGGCGCCGCGACGCTGGCGATCCCCTCTCCGAGCGCTCCAAGGTCGGACCATCCCCCCCGTTGCCGGATCAGAGTCCGCTCATTTCCGGACAGCAGCGGATCTCCCACCGCGCTGCCACCGTTGCCTCGGCGGGTTTTGACCGGTTCCGGCAGGTAGGCCAGGATCACCTTGCCGGCGGCGCAGGTCGCCAGGGGGTAGCGCTTGCCGACCAGAGAGACCACTTTGACCTGCTGTGCGGTGTCGACCATGTCCAGGAACAGGACATCATTATAACGGCGCATCGTCAGGTAAACTGTCTCATTGCAGGTGCGGACCAGGCGCTCCATCACCGGTCGCGCCTTCCGCAGCAGAGTCATGCGGGAGAGGAATTTCTGCCCCATTTCATAGGCCGCCAGACCCAGGCGGTACTTGCCCGAGTGGGCCTCTTTCTCCACGTAGCCGCGGTTCTCGAAGGTCGCCAACAGGCGAAAGACGCTGGTCTTGTTCATGCCGAGCTTTTCGCTCAGGCGGGAAATTCGAACCTCGTCCTCCTCCTCGCAGAGGGCTTCCAGAACGTCGAGGGCGTTTTCCACAGATTGTATGGAATAGGACTCTTTGTCGCGGGCCGTCACAGAATCTCCTTGCCGAACACCGGGTCAACGGGAGGTTTTCGATTTGATCGCGCTAAAAAAATAATACGTCGTTCTATATATTGTCAACAGCAATCGGACGGATTTTCCGGGATTTCGACGATTCCTGGCAACTCGCGATTTTTATATGGGTTTTAGTGCGTTATCTGGGATGGGTTGGGCCTGTCAATGAACGGAGAAGGGGCCGTGCCTGGTACGGATTTGGCGACAATTTGGGTTGTGAAATGGTGAAAAATGGATGATGTTTTAAAAAGCAGGGAAGAGAATGGTATTTCGAAGGCCAGGTTGGGGCAGGGGCTGCAGTTGTTTTATTTTTTGCCGCAAGAGTTTACCGATTGGACCATGGGTGGGTAAATCCCTCCCTGTCGTTGCAGTCGTGCGATCAGCGGCACGTCGGCAGGCAACACTGGGTAGGCATGCAGATCTCCCGGTGTCACCCAACGGTGATCGGCGACTCCCAGGTTGCGGATGGGCTCTCTGCCCACCTCGCAGAGGTAGGCAAGCAGCAGGACCGCTCCCCAGTCGTAACGGTGGTAGACCACGTCGAACACCGCTCCGACCTGCACATCGATGCCGAGTTCTTCGCGAATCTCCCGTTGCAGTCCCTCCTCGGGGGATTCCTCGGGGTCGAGCTTGCCCCCCGGAAATTCCCACAAACCGCCGTGCCGGCTGCCGGGGAGGCGCTGGGTGAGCAGAATCCGTCCATCTTTTTGAAGAATTGCGGCGGTAACCAGCAGGGGGAGCATGGGACCTCGGGGGGCTGGGAGCGTGTGCGGCGTTGCTGCCGGAAGTATAGCCGGGGGGACCCGGGGGGCCAAGGGTTTTTTGCTGACAGCGGCGCGCCGGATGTGCTAAGACTGCCCCGCGCGCATGGGCGCCAGAGTATTTGTAACGAAATCACGGGAGTCTGACCGGGTCATGTTCAATCTCTCCGACAAAGGGCGGGGCATCCGCGACATGTTCGATGCCATCGCTCCCCGCTATGATCTGCTCAATCGACTGCTTTCCCTCGGCATCGACCGGCGTTGGCGCCGGGTTGCCGTGTCCCAGTTGCAGATTCCCCCCGGCGGACGGGTCTTGGATGTGGCCACCGGGACCGGCGATGTGGCGCTGGAGATTGCCTCCCGCACCCCCGACTCGGTGCGCATCGTCGGCGAGGATTTCACCCAGGGGATGCTCGTCCACGGCCTGGAGAAGATCTCCAAATCCCCCTATGCCAGCCGCATTGTGCTGGTCAACGCCCCCTGCGAGTCGATGCCCCATCCCGCCAATTGCTTCGACGGCGTTACCATCGCCTTCGGCATCCGCAACGTGGTGGATCGGCTGGCCGGCCTGCAGGAGATGCACCGGGTACTGCGCCCCGGTGGCCGGGCGGTAATCCTGGAGTTCTCCAACCCTCGCAGCCGGCTGTTCAAGTCTCTCTACTATTTCTACTTCCGGCGGATTCTCCCCTTTATCGGCGGTCTGCTTTCCAAACGCAGCGCCTACCAGTACCTGCCCGATTCCGTGCTGGAGTTTCCCTCCCAGGAGGAATTTTGCGCGCTGATGGCCCAGGCCGGCTTCACCCAGCTGCGTCATATCGATCTGACCGGCGGTATCGCCACCGTCTACGTCGGCGTGCGTCCCTGAGCGGCAGCGGCCGGCATTGCCTGATTCCCCAAAGCGGCTTCGGCCGCTTTTTTTTGTGCCCACCCGGCCTATAATGGAACTGGAACCCCGGCCAGGCCAAGGAGGTGGGATGATGAAGCGTGCTTTGGTGGTCATCGACATGCTCAATGACTTCGTTCTTCCCGGGGCGCCCCTTGAGGTCCCTCGGACCAGGGTGATCCTTCCGGCCCTGCGTCGGCGGTTGGAGGCGGCGCGGCAGGCAGGCATCCCGGTCATCCACGTCTGTGATGCCCATCGCCCCGATGACCGGGAGTTCGAGCGAATGGGCTGGCCCCCCCATGCGGTGGCCGGCACCGCGGGGGCCGAAGTGGTGCGCGAGCTGGCCCCTCGGCCGGGGGAACCGCGGGTGCTCAAAAAGACCTATTCCGGGTTTTACGGCACGGAGCTGGAAACCCTGCTGCAGAGCCTGGGGGTGGAGGAGTTGGTGCTGACCGGCTGCGTCACCAATATCTGTATTCTCTATACGGCGGCGGACGCTGTAATGCGGGGCTTCCGGGTGCGGGTGCCGGTCGACTCCGTGGCCGACCTGGACCCGGCCGAGGGGGCGTTCGCCCTGCAGCAGATGGAGCGGGTCCTGGGAGTCCAACTCGACCACTGAAGCGGGCCTGCGTCGTCGGATAGAACCACAGGCTGGTTATTGCCGGCCTTTGGTCGTGTCAGGGGCGGGGCTTGGCTGCAGCAGCTTGCCCGCATCTTCCACCAGTTTGCCCGGCAGCCCCAGGACCCGCTGGAAAATGCCGAGCACCTGCTTGGACAGGGAGGTGATGGGTATGGCGCTGACCTCCGGCGCTTCGCTGGGTCCGCGGATGCGGAAATGGGCGGTAATCAGTGCCTTTTCCTCCCCAGCCAGCAGCCAGCCGGCAATGGGAATGCGGGTGACGATCTGGTCGACGGTGCGCAGCGGCTTGATTCCCAAAAGCAGGTCGAGTTCATCTTTGGGCAAGTCGATCTGGCCAACCAGAGAGAGATTCATGGCATTGCTGTCGACGAACAGGTCTTCGGTGCGCACCACCCCCTGATCAAGGGCCAGGGTGGCGGAGAGTTGGTCGAAGGGCATCCCCTCGCTGGCCATGTCGGGCAGCCGCAGGGTCAGTAGTTGGGAGACGTTGAGCAGGGAGAAAACCTTGGCCAGGGCTGAAAATTTGCGCAGCACCCCCCGCTCCACCCTGAGACTGGCCTGCCCGCTGGCGTTGGCCAGGAAGGCTTTCCCCACCGGGCCTTCCAGGGCAAAGTCGGTGGTCAGGCGGCCGTTGATGAGCCCTTTGCGGTGCAGCAGCTGCTGGTAGACGGCGGCGGCTTCGAGCCCTTCGCCATGACCGGAAATGGACAGTCGGGAAGGGCCCTGGGGTTGGGGTTGCAGCCGCACTTCGCCGCTGCAGTCGCCTCCCTCGGATCGGAAGCGAAGCGGGGCAATGGTCAGCTCCCCCTGCTGCAGCCGGATCTCACCATGGGCATCGCTAAAGGCGAGTCCGTAGAGGGTGCCGCTGTCGGCCCGGGCCCGGATCTCCACCTGGGGGCGCGGTCTGCCCGGATCGACCGGGGGCGGCGACACAGCGGGGGGGCGCTGCCAAAGGGCGATCACCTCCTCGATCTTCACCTGCTCTCCAGTGATATCCAACTGCACGCGGGGCGCGGCGAAATCCTCCAGGCGGCCGGTCACTCTGGCCCGGGTTCCCTCTGGGAGCCGTACCTGAATCTCCTGGAAATCGATGCCGCCGCGGCCGATGGCCAGGGTTCCCTCCAAACCCTGCAGCACCGCCTGGGGGTTGGGGAAGATCAGCTCGTTGGCGAGGATGCGTTCGGCCTGCAGCTGCAGGCGCAGCTCAGGTTGCGGGTCGTGAACCAGTTCCCCCTGCAACTTCACCTGCGAGCTGCCGAGCAGGGCGGTGGTGGGCTCCAGAAGGAGTTGGTCGTCGGCGAGGCGCAACCGCCCCTCCACCTGCAGCAGGGGGGCCAGGGGGCCGCCGAGGCGCAAGCCGGCCTGCCTCAGCGCCAGGGTGCCGTTGCGGCTGCTGGCTTCTGCGGTGCCCTGCCACTCGAGATTCAGGTCGACCCGGCCCGTCGGGTGAAATTTCTCCAGCAGCGGATGGGCCCGGTGCAGCCGTGCCAGGTCGAGGTCGGTGCCGTCAACCCGCAGGTGATAGGCGGTTTGCTGCCCGCGACTGCCATCTCCGGTCAGGCGCAGGTCGATTAACGGGAGTTCCAGCAGGCCCTTGGTCAGCTCCCAACGCTCGCGCGTCAGTAATCCCTGAAGCTGCAGATGACCCGCCTCTGCAGCTTTTTTCAGCTCCCACTCCCCATAGCGCCCTGCCAGGTGTCCCAGATCGAAGGACAGCTCCCCTGCCAGTTGGGTCGGCGTTCCCCGCATCCGCCCCCGGCAGGC
>CAZYXS010000058.1:0-18675 GCA_964650955.1 uncultured Desulfuromonadales bacterium
CAGCAGCGGGAGATCGAGCCGGTGGGGGGAACGCCCCGCAAGATCGACGTGCGGGTCATCGCCGCCACCAACCGGGACCTGGAGGCAGAAATGGAAGGGGGGCGCTTCCGGGAGGACCTTTTCTACCGCCTGGCGGTGATTCCCATCCGATTGCCGGCGCTGCGGGAGCGGCGCGACGACATCCCTTTGCTGGTGAAACACTTCCTGGGGCGCCAAGGGGGTGGCGAGATCAGTCTGAGCCCCGCCGCCCTGGCCGCTCTGTGCGACTACGACTGGCCAGGCAACGTGCGGGAGCTGGAAAACAACCTGGAGCGGCTGCTGGTGCTGCGGCGGGGGGAGGTCATCGAACTGGAGGACCTTCCGGCCAAGCTGGCCCGGCCCCGGGAGCGGCTCCAGCCCGGGGTACTCAATCTGCCGGATGAGGGGTACTCGTTGGAGGACTTGGAAAAAGAGGCGGTGCAGGAGGCCTTGCGTCGCTGCAAGGGAAACCAGACCCAGGCCGCGGCCTTTCTCCGCATCCCCCGGCATACGCTGATTTACCGCATGGAAAAGTATCGTATCGACAGAAACGGACTATAATTAGTTACTTTAGCGATGCGACTTCATCTGCCCGGAGTTGCGACGCAAAACAGGATTTTCCATGGCCAGGCTATTGACCGATCCCTGGGCGCCGCGCATTGCCGGCTGTCACCAGTTCGAACTCGATGGCTGGATCGATACCGCCCCCTTTGAGGATCTGCTCCATATGACCATCGAGTCGAGCGGAGCAGGGGAGGCGGTGTTGTCCATGCCCTTCCAGGTTCGTTTTGCCCAAGGGGGCGGGGTGCTCCACGGCGGAGCGCTGACCGCCCTGGCCGATACGGCGGTGGCCATCGCCATCAAAACCTTGCTGCCGCAAGGCACCACCTTTGCCACCACCAGCCTGGCCACCGATTTTCTCGCACCGGTGCGGCAGGGGCGGGTGCGGGTGCATGCCCGGGTGCGGGGGCCCGAAGACCGCTCCTTTTTCGGCACGGCCGAGGTGTTGGATGACAGCGGCGCGGTGGTGGCGCATTTTCGCAGCGAGTTCCGGGTGGCGCGGGGGCAGGGGATCGGCGCATGATGCGGACCGAATTCGAAGGGTTGGTGGAGCGGGCCATCGCCAGGGTGCCCCGGGAATTTCTCGACCGGGTCGAGAATCTTTCCTTTCAGGTGGCCGATTGGGCCGATGCCGAAACCCTTGACGAGGTCGGCTTCGACGATCCCCGTGACCTGCTTGGCTTTTACAAAGGCTGGCCCCTGAGTGAACGGGGGCATGAGTACGGCAACTGTCTCCCCGATGTGATCCTGATCTTCCAGGGGGCAGTGGAGAACTACGTGGCCGAAACCGGCGAACCGATCATGCGGGTGATCCGGGAAACCATCATCCATGAGCTCGCGCACTATTTCGGCTTTTCCGAGGAAGAGATGGATGAAATCGAGGCCCTCTGGGCCGGAGGTGAGAGGGAGGGGGATGGGCCCGGGGCTGCTTGACTTTTGCCTGGGCTCAGGGTAGAAGGTGAGATTAAATATGCTGTTTTTGCAATGAAAGGTCGAGCATGACCCGAGCTTTGATGATTCTGGTGTTGCTGGTGGTGGTTGGCGCCGGCGGATATTTCATCTATTCAGGCCGCCAGAAGCCCGCTCCGTCGGAAACACCGGCGGGTGTCAGCGTTCGGGCCGGAATGGTGGCCCCCGAGGTGAACCTGAAAACCCTCGACGGTGCCCCGGTCAGCCTCTCCCAGTATCGGGGCAAGGTGGTGATTCTGAACTTCTGGGCCACCTGGTGCCCCCCCTGCCGGGCGGAAAAGCCGTCGATGGAAAAGCTTTACGGCATGTTCCCTGACGGCGAACTGGTGATGCTGGCGGTCAACGTGGAGGAGGACGGCGCCCGGACGGTGCCGGCTTTTCTGCAGGACAACCCTCACAGCTTCCCGATTCTCCTCGACCCGGGGGCCAAGGCCCAGCGGGCTTACGGAGTCTTCCGCTTCCCTGAGTCCTTCATCATCGGTCGCGACGGCCAGGTGGTGGACAAAGTGGTGGGGGCCATCGACTGGGTCGATCCCCAGGTGGTCGGGTTCATCCAATCTCTGGTGAAAGGAAACTGAAATCGTGCTGGCCGGCAGCGACGTCACCTTCTGGATCGCTTTCACCGCGGGGGTGCTCTCCTTCTTCTCCCCTTGCGTGCTGCCGCTGATTCCCTCCTACATCACCTACATTACCGGGCTTTCCTTCAATCAGTTGCAGCAGGCCCATCCCAGCGCCAAAGTGCGGATGACGGTGCTGTTTCATTCCCTCACGTTCATTCTCGGTTTCTCCGTGGTCTTCATCAGCCTCGGCGCCTTGGCCGGGGTCGCCTCCAGCAGTTTTCAGGAACATCTGCGGGAGGGACTCTCCTGGGTGCAGAAGATCGGCGGAATTTTGATCTTCCTGTTCGGCATCCACATGGCCGGACTGTTCCATTTCGGCATCCTGCTCGGCGACAAGCGGGTGCACATACAACGCAAGCCGAGTGGCTTTCTCGGTACCTTCCTCGTTGGGCTGGCCTTCGCCGCCGGTTGGACTCCCTGCATCGGCCCGATTCTCGGCGCAATCCTGGCCATGGTGGCCGGCACTGGCAGCGACGTGCCCCGGGCGGTGGGGCTGCTGACCGTCTACTCGGCCGGCCTCGGCATCCCGTTTCTCATCTCCGGCCTGCTGTTTCACAGCTTCCTCGCTTTTTTCAACCGCTTCCGCAAGCATATCCGGCTCATGGAGATCTTCACCGGCCTGTTGCTGATGATCGTCGGGGTGATGCTCTTCTTTGACCTCTTCGGTCGTCTTTCCGGCTATCTCTACCGCTGGATTCCCGTCGTCGGCTGATAGCCGAATTCCCGCGTCCTGCTACCTGTAACCGTCCCCCGCCTTGCGTCCTTTGGTGCCCCTGTTATTATTTCAGTAACTTATGTCGCGGTCCAAAGCTCCGGCCGGTTCGCGCAAGGAGTTGCCATGCTGGTGGCCTGTCATGAATGCGATCTGCTGCAGGACCTGCCCCCCGTCGGCCCGGGGGAGGCCGCCCGCTGCGCCCGTTGCGGCGCCTTGCTGCACCAGGGCAAGCCGCGCAGTCTCGAGCGGACCTTGGCGCTGATGCTGGCGGCCCTGGTCCTGTTCCTTCTGGCCAATGCCTTTCCTCTGCTGGGGTTGAAGGAGGCCGGCCAGGTACAGGAGGCGACCCTTCTCTCCGGGGTGGTCGAGTTGTATCAGCAGGATCTTTGGGTGGTGGCCACCCTGGTACTGTTGACGGCCCTGGTCGCGCCGGCGTTGGTCATTCTGGGGCTGCTGTATATCCTGGTGCCTTTGCAGTGGGGACGGGTGCCCTGGCAATTGCCCCGGGTTTTCCGCCTGGTGCGGCTGCTGCAGCCCTGGGGGATGCTGGAGGTGTTCATGGTGGGCATTCTGGTATCGATGGTCAAGCTTGCCCGCACCGCCGACATCCTTCCCGGTGTCGCTCTGTATTCTTTTGCCGCCTTGGTGCTCATACTTGCCTGGTCGGTAGTCACCCTCGATCCCCAGGCGGTTTGGGAACGGGTGCGGGTGCGATCATGAAACGGGGAGCGACCGCCCGGAGTCAGGGCCTGATCAGCTGCCACAGCTGCCGGCTGTTGAGTCGGCCGCCAGCCGCAGATGCTCGCCATTTGCGTTGCCCCCGCTGCGGAGCACCTCTGCACAGCCGTATTCCCAACAGTCTCGGGCGCTGCTGGGCTCTGGTCATCGCCGCGGCGATCCTCTACGTCCCCGCCAACCTGCTGCCCATCACCAGCACCACCTCCCTGGGCGGGGAACAACTGGACACCATTCTGAGCGGGGTCATTTATTTTATCCGTTCGGGGAACTGGCTCATCGCTCTGGTCATCTTCGTGGCGAGCATCCTGGTGCCCCTGGCCAAGTTGCTGATCCTCGCCTATTTGCTGATCAGCGTCCAGTTGGGGATCCGTTGGCGTCCGCGGGATCGCACCCGGTTCTATCGTCTGGTCGATCTGATCGGGCGGTGGTCGATGCTGGATATTTATGTACTTACCGTGGTCGTGGCGCTGGTCAAGCTCGGAGCGTTGGCCACCATCGAAGCAAAGGTGGGAGCGGTCTATTTCGGCGCCGTGGTGGTGCTGACGCTATTGGCCGCGGCGAGTTTCGATCCGCGGTTGCTCTGGGACACCCTGGAGGAAGGGCATGGCTGAGTCGACGGAACAATCGGCAAGCGAGAACCTGCCGGTGGCGGCGGTTTCCCGCCGCGCCCTGTCCCTGATCTGGCTGGTGCCGGTGGTCGCGGCCCTGATCGGCGGTTGGCTGATATTCAAGACGGTGACGGAAACCGGGCCGACGGTGACCATCTCCTTCCGCAGCGGCGAAGGGTTGCAGCCGGGCAAGACCAAGATCCGCTACAAGGATGTGGAGATCGGCAAGGTTGAGGAGGTGCGTCTGAGCAAGGATCTCAGCCGGGTCGTCGTCACCGCCCGGCTGGTCAAGGAAGCCGAGGACTACCTGCGGGAGGATACCCAGTTCTGGATCGTGCGGGCGCGGGTCGCCGCCACCGAGGTCACAGGGCTCAGTACGCTCTTTTCGGGGGCCTACATCGGTGCTTACCCCGGTACCAGCAAAGTGTCGGCGCGGGAATTCCAGGGGCTGGAAGAGGCTCCCCTGGTCATGAAGGGAGTGCCGGGGCGCCAGTTCGTGCTCAAGGCCGAGAGTCTCGGTTCCCTGTATGTGGGGGCGCCGGTCTATTCACGGCAGATCCGGGTCGGGCAGGTGTTGGGCTATGAATTCGCACCGGGGGAGAATGGCCTGCTGATCAAGGTGTTCATCGAGGCGCCCTTCGATACCCATGTTCGCAGCAATACCCGGTTCTGGAATGCCAGCGGTTTGGATGTAACCCTGGGGGCCGGAGGGGTGGAGGTGCGGGCCGACTCCCTGGTGAGCATTCTGATCGGCGGAGTCGCCTTCGCGACCCCCGGGGGAATCCTGGCTGGTACACCGGTAGAGGCAGGAGCCCAATTCCACCTCTACCAGAATCCGGAGGGGATCAAGACTCCCAGTTATACCCACAAGATGCCGCTGTTGCTCTATTTCGATCAGTCGGTGCGGGGTCTGGCCACGGGCTCGCCGGTGGAGTTGCGGGGTCTGCCCATCGGCCGGGTGCTGCAGGTCAGCCTCGATTACGATCTGGCCAGACAGTCGCTGCGTATTCCGGTGCGGATCGAAATCGAACCTGAGCGCATCCGCCTATTGAATCAGAACGGCATGGATTATGTCGAGATGCTGGAGCAACTGGTAGAACAGGGGCTGCGGGCCCAACTCAAGACCGGCAACCTGGTAACCGGGCAGGCCATCATCGATCTCGATCTCCATCTCCACGCTGCGGCACAGAAACTGGTCAAGGCCGGGGATGAGCTGATTTTGCCAACCCTGAGTTCCAGTCGGGCCGAGGGGATGGATAATCTGGCCAGCCTGGCGAAAAAACTGGACGCCGTCCCGTACGCTCAGATCAGTGTCGATATCCGCCAGAGTCTGGAGGAGTTTCGTGCCACTTTGGCCGAGACCCGAAAACTTGTGGCCGGAGTGGACCGCGAGGTGGTGCCGGGAACTGCGGCCACCCTGCAGCAGGCCCAGCAGGCGATGCTGCAGTTGCAGCAGGTCCTTGAGCGGACTGAGCAGGCCCTTGACCCCGAAGCGCCCCTCAGCCGCGAGACCAGCGAGGCCATGCGGGAATTGAGCCGGGCGGCTCGTTCCCTGCGGGTGCTCACGGATTATCTCGAACAGCACCCCGAATCCCTGTTGCGGGGCCGGTAAGGAGTCATCATGATGTCCGGACTCAAGTCGATGCTATGGGTTGTCTGGTTGCTCCCGCTGTTGGCAGCCGGTTGCCTGCGGGCCAGCCCGCCCCCCAATTACTACACTCTGGTGGCGCTGGCAACGGAGCAGGCCAACGTGGTGGAGGGAGTCGGTCTGGCCGTGGTGGTAAAAAACCTGCCCGACGCCCTGGACCGCTCGCAGATCCTCACCCGGCAGGGATTCCAGGTCGAGCTCGCCGACCAGCACCGTTGGGCCGCTCCGTTGTGGCGGCAGGTCGAGGAAGTCCTCGCGGTGAACCTTGGTCACCATTTCGGCCCCAGCCAGGTGCTGTCCGCCCCCTGGCCGGCCTACTTCAAGCCTACCCATCGTCTGCTGGTGGATGTGCTGCACTTTGACGGTGCCCTGTGCGGCGAAGTGCAATTGCAGACCCGCTGGGTCATCACCGACGGGGGAGGGAAAAAGGCCCTGGCTCAGCGAACCTCGACCCTGCAGGAAGTCGCCGGTTGTGACGGCTATGCCGATCTGGTCGCGGCCCAGAGCCGGCTGCTGGCCCAACTGGGGGCCGAGGTGGCTGCCAACCTGCGTACCCTCCTTGCCCATTGAATCCAGCCGGCCTGACCCTCCGTTCTTGACCTGCAGGACGTTGTCTGTTACTTTGATTTTCGATTTCAACAGTCGACGGGGGTACAATGGGACAAACCAAAAAGGATTTCCAGGAGTTCCTGCTCAGAAAAGGGTTGAAATCGACCCGCCAACGGGACCTGATCCTCGATGAATTTCAGCGTTGCCCCTCCCACCTCTCCACCGAAGAACTCTACCTGCGGCTACGCAAGAAACACCCCAGCATCGGTTATGCCACCGTCTATCGGACCCTGAAACTGTTTGCCGAGTGCGGCATCGCCGAGGAGCGCCATTTCGGCGACGGCCAGGCCCGCTACGAACCGAGTTCGGGGCATGAGCACCACGATCACCTGATCTGCAGCAAGTGCGGCGCCATTTTCGAATTCGAAGACCCCCGCATCGAGGAGTTGCAGCAGAAGGTGGCCGCCGCCTACAATTTCCAGATCACCAGCCATCGTCTCGACCTTTACGGTCTGTGCGCCAAGTGCAGCAGCGGTTGACCTGACCTGTTCCGGCGTTGCCCCTCGGATGGATCCCTCGATCCGCCCCGGTAATGAAAATGATTGTCAATCCCAGTCCCCTGGAACGAATCCCATGGCCGTAGCCACACCCGATCCCAACGCCGAGCGGCGCATCATCCTGGTCGGCAACCCCAATGTCGGCAAAAGCGTCCTGTTCAACGCCCTGACCGGGGCCTACACCACGGTCTCCAACTACCCCGGCACCTCGGTGGAAATTGCCCGGGGGCATGCGGAAATCGACGGTCGGCGCTTCGCGGTGCTGGATACCCCCGGCATGTACTCCATGCTGCCGATCACCGAGGAAGAGCGGGTCGGCCGGGAAATCCTCCTCAGGGAGCGGCATCACCTGATCGTGCATGTCATCGATGCCCGCAATCTGGAGCGGATGCTGCCGATGACCCTGCAACTGATCGAGGCGGGCCTGCCGGTAATGCTGGTGGTCAACATCATGGATGAAGCCGAGCGGTTGGGGATGGAGATCGACATCCCCCTGTTGCAGGAAAAACTCGGCATCCCTGTCATCGGTGCCGCCACGGCCCGCAAGCGGGGGTTGAAGGAAATCCGTGAGGCCATTCTCCGCTTCGACGGGAGCCTGAGAGCGGTGTTCGGCTATGCCAGCGACCTCGAGCGGGACATGCTCAAGGTCGCCTCGCTGCTGCACTCCGATTACACCCTGCACCCCCGGGCCTTGGCCCTGCTGCTGCTGCAGCGGGATGATGAGGTGGCCCGGATGGTGGCCAAGGCCGAGGGGGGTGGGTATGCGGCGGTGGCGGCGGCGGTCAACGGGGTGATCTTCGAGCGGCGCAGCGACCTGCACCTGCGCATCAGCCTCGAACGCAAGCGGGTCTGCCGGGGCATCCTCGAGGGGGTGGTCAGCCAGCAGCAGCGCAGCGGCACCCCCTTTGGCGAGCGGCTCTCCGACTGGATGATGAACCCCTGGACCGGTTTCCCCATTTTGCTGGTGGCCCTCTACTTCGGTCTCTACCAGTTCGTCGGTGGTTTTGGTGCCGGCACCATCGTCGATTTGTTGGAAGGCACCCTGTTCGAGGAGATCATCAACCCCTGGGCCGTCGCCCTGGCCGACCAACTGATCCCCTGGTACTGGCTGCATGAGCTGCTGGTAGGGGAGTACGGCATCTTCACCCTCGGGGTACGCTACGCCGTTGCCCTGGTCTTGCCCATCGTCGGCACTTTTTTTCTCGCCTTTTCCGTCATCGAGGATACCGGTTACTTCCCTCGCCTGGCCCTGCTGGTCGACCGCATTTTCAAGCGCATCGGCCTCAATGGCCGGGCGGTGATCCCCATGGTCCTGGGTTTCGGCTGCGACACCATGGCCACCATGGTGACCAGGACCCTGGAGACGGTGCGGGAGCGCATCATCGCCACCGTGCTGCTGGCTCTGGCCATTCCCTGCAGCGCCCAGCTCGGCGTTATCCTCGGCCTGCTGTCCGGCGTGCCCGGTGCCCTGGCCGTCTGGACCGGCGCCATGGTGCTGGTGTTCCTGGTCATCGGTTTTCTCGCCGCAAAGGTGGTGCCGGGGGAGCGGCCCATGTTCTACATGGAAATCCCCCCCCTGCGGCTGCCTCAGCCGCGCAACGTCCTGGTCAAGACCCTGACCCGCATGCAGTGGTATTTTCTCGAGATCTTTCCCCTGTTCATCATCGCCTCGGTGCTGCTGTGGGCGGGCAAGCTCTCCGGTGCCCTCGAGGGGATCGTCAACCTGATGCGGCCGGTGATGGGGTTGCTGGGGCTGCCCGCCGAGGCGGCCGCCGCCTTCATTTTCGGCTTTTTCCGCCGGGATTTCGGTGCGGCCGGTCTCTATGATCTGCAAACCGCCGGGCTGCTAACGCCGACACAGTTGACCGTAGCCGCCGTGACCCTGACCCTGTTCGTTCCCTGTGTGGCGCAGTTCCTGATGATGAAAAAGGAGCGGGGCTGGAAAGTCAGTCTGGCCATCTTCGGGTTCGTCAGCCTGCTGGCCTTCAGCAGCGGCTGGGCATTGAACCTGCTGTTGCAAAGTACCGGAATTCTGTCGTGAACTGCGGTTTTTGCGGCAAGACCATCCCCACCGAGGTGGTGAAACACGGTTGCGGCGGATGTCCCGTGGCCGGCGGTTGCCGTAAGATCTGCTGTCCCCACTGTGGCTACGAAAATCCCGCTCCCCCCAAATACCTGCAGCGCTGGCTCAGGGGCCGCGCGGCACAAGAAGAGGACGACACGCAATGAAACTCACACCGAAGGCCGAGGAAATTCTCGAAACCCTGTGGATTGTCACCGTCGAAGGGGGAGACAATGCCGCCCAGCTCGAAACCCTGCGCATCAAGGCCGATGACGAGGACCTGCGTATCCTCGACCGCCTGGCTTACGTGGAAATCAAGGGGGAGCGGGTCTACCTGCGCCCGGAGGGGCGTGAGGAGGCGAAGATGACGGTGCGTCGCCACCGCCTGGCCGAGCGGTTGCTGATGGACATCTTCGACCTTAAGGGAGCCAAGGGGAATGTGCTGGCCTGCGAGTTCGAGCATCTGCTGCACAATGGTGTCGACACCAAACTCTGTACTTTGCTCAATCACCCCACTACCTGTCCCCACGGCAAACCGATTCCGCCCGGGCGCTGCTGCCTCGAGGCCCAGGCCACCGGCCAGACGGGGGTGGTGGCTCTGACCGAGCTCAAGGCGGGCGAGCAGGGGGAAATCGCCTACCTGGCCACCGCCGACGCCAAGAAGATGCAGAAGCTCATGAGTATGGGGGTGCTCCCCGGCAACCACCTGGCCCTGAGCCGCACCTTTCCCAGCTTTATTTTCAAGGTCGGCAACTCGGAGTTCGCCGTCGACGAGGATCTGGCGCGGGAGATTTTCGTGCGCAGGAGGTAGGGGGCGAGGTATATACAGAGGCAGCGACGGGGAGCCAGTATCGGCTCCCCGTCGCTGCTTCCGGTTCAGTGGATTGCTGGATCCCCGAAGCGGATGCCCTGGGCCAGGGGCAGTTCCCGGCTCTAGTTGATGGTGTTGGTCTGGTGGCGCATGTAGGTCTTCCATCAGTCGGAGTCGGCATGGCGTTCCAGCCCAGCACCGCTACCGGGAAGTTGAAGGCGGTGATCACTCAGACCGGGCCCAATGGATGCCATTGCTGGTACATGCGGTGGCCGGGGCTTTCACAGTGCATGCTCAGGCCGTCGAACATGCTGCCAACCATCGGTGCCGGCGCGGCGAAGGCAGCGGTGCGAGGTGCAGGCAGGGGTGCTATACGACTTGCAGAAGGAACCTGGGCGACTGGCGGGGGGCATTGCTTTGAGACTTTAATCTTTCTGGCAAGTCATCGGGCAGCCCGGCCTGCTGGTAGCGGATGATGCCGGCAGCGTCGATCAGCAGAACCGTCGGCACGCCCCGCACCTGGTAGGCGGTGCCGATGGTGAAATTTCCGTCGAAACCGGCCGGGAAACGATAACCATGACGCTGCAGATACTCCCGCGCCTTGGTTTCGGTATCGTTGATGCCGGTGTTGATGAGCAATATGGCGAGGGTTTCCGGGCCGTATCTGGCAGTCAGGCGATCCAGTTCCACCAGTTCCCGCTGACAATTGATGCACCAGGTGTTCCAGAACACCAGCAGTAATGTTTTCCCCCTTGCCTGGGCCAGGGAGAAGGTCGGCCCGGAAAAAGTGGGCAGGGTGAAGTCGGGGGCTGGGGCCCCGACCTTGGCACCCAGACAGGGAGCAACCGGCATGGACAGCAGCAACACTAAGGTACAGACAATCAGGGTCGGTTTCATAATCATCCTCCTTGCAACCAGAGCTGCCCCGCGCCGTACAGGTAGTAGGCGGCCATGGCAAGCAGAATCGAGGCCAGGACTTTTTTGGTAATGAGCATCCAGCCCCCCGGGCGGGGCAGGGCTGCCACCAGACCCGCAAAGGTGCCCACTGCCAGCAGCAACGTCCCCATGCCAAAGGCAAAACTGAACAGCAGCAGTCCGCCGAAGATGGGAGTCTGGTTTGTCGCCACATAGGTCAGCAGCCCGAACAACACCGGCGAGGTGCAGGGCCCAGCGACCAGGCCGGACGCGGCCCCGAGCAGAAACGCGCCCGGCATCCCACCGGCTGCCGGGGTCAGCGGGCGGTTGCTCCAAAGCCGGGGGAGGGGGAGCAGGTCGAGAAGATTGAGTCCCAGCACCACCAGGATGCTCCCCACCGTCAGTAACGACCAGGGACTGCTGCTCACCCGGCCAAAGAATCCCCCTCCCAGGGCGGCGAGCATTCCCAGCCCCGCATAGACCAACGCCAATCCCATCACATAGCTCAGAGAGAGGAAGAACGCCCGGGCTCGGCTTGCGGTCTGCCCCGAGCGGGCTCCGACATAGGCCGAGATAATCGGCACCAGGGGATAGACGCAGGGGGAGAGGCTGACCAGCAAGCCGCCTGTAAAAGACGCGGCAACTGCCGGGATCGGTGCACCACCCAACAGGGCCTGAAAATCCCCCATCGTTACCATCACCTCCCGCTTCTTAAGCTCTGGTCGTGCATGTTCATTTTAACGCAACTCCACCGGCGCGCAAAATCGGGAAAAAAGTTTCGTAAATTATTGAAAAGGCATAGAAAAAATACATCGATAGGGAGTTATCCCCATATGTTTTTCAAAATATTACTATAATAGTTGTATTAGCAAATGCCTTCTTTGCCGGCAGGCAAGGGGCCAGGCTTCCACCTGCCACACTCAAAACTTATGGGAGGTTCCCATGCCGATACCGATGATTGACTGTATGCGGAGGTGGGGCTGGATTGGTCTTCTGGTTATTTCCATTTCATTGACGGTATCCTGCGGAGGCGGTGGCGGCGGAACGGCCGGACCACCGGCCAATGATACCGGCAATCCGGGCCCGGGCCCCGGCGATCAGCCGCCAGGCAATGGCAACGGCGAGGAGCCGCCCCCGGTTCAGGTCACCGACTTTTTCGGTCCCCCCCCCGCCGGTGACCCCTCGGCCTTTACCGGCCCGCTGATCGGCCTGCAGTTTGCCGGCGATATCCTGGCCACGCTTCTGCCGGCCAACGAGGGGGCCTTTTTCGGTGGCGCCAACGGCACCCCCGCCGATGCCGGCGCTAATAACTCGGTACCCGCCGGGGCGCAGCGAGTGCTGAATGACCTGGACCCCCTCGATGCATTCAACGTTCCGACCAACAGCCGGCCCAGCCCGCTGTTCGGGGCCGAGTCCTTCACCCAGCAGATGCTCCGATTCGAGGAGTTCGGTACCGAGCGGCTCGACCCGACCGCTCCGGCACCCGCCCTGGGCTTTCCGGTTCCGGCGGTGGGCTCCGCCCCCGAGCAGGACCCCGTCAGCATGCTGCGTAGTGGCCCTGCCAGCGCTGCCCTCGAGGCCTTCCTCAAGCAACCGGGGATCGGCCCGTTCCCGACGGAGTTTGCCAACACTTTGGATGAGAATCCCTGGAAACTGCAGATTGCCCAATTGGTCGGGCGGCCCCTGGATACGCCGCCGGCGGAAGGGCGCCCCCCGGGCCGCGGCTGGGCGCATCAACGCTGGAACGAGTTCCAACCCGAGGTTTTCTTCAAGACCGCCCAGGCGGGCGCCCGGGTGAACGCCGGACTGCGCAACGACCGGCAGCGCCATGCCTACAGCGTCGGCGAATTCGGCCCCGGCGGACTCTACCACCGGGTTTACGGATCCACAGTGCCCGGTGCCCCGATCCTCGACGGGACCACCACCGGCCTGGGGATCCGCTTCCACCCCAACATGCCGGTGCAGAGCCACAAGGCCCTCTGGACCTTCGACGGCACCCTGCCCCCCAAACTGCTGATGGTGCGCTATGGCCAATCGGTGCTGATGCGGCATTACAATGCCCTGCCCATCGATCCGGCGGCCAACCGCGGCTTCGGGCTGCATACGATCTCCACCCATGAGCATAACGGCCACAGCCCGGCCGAAAGCGACGGATATACCAATGCCTTCTTCTTCCCGGGCCAGTATTACGATTATCGCTGGCCGATCCAATTGGCCGGGTACGACAGCATCAACACCGATGCCAACGACCCGCGGGCGGCCTTCCCCTGCGCCCCCGGCGAGACCCTGTTCGTCAACGACAAGGAGCCGGGGCTCAAGACCTGCGAGGACGGCTCCATCCGGATCCGCGGCGACTGGCGGGAAACCATGAGCACCCACTGGTTCCACGACCACATGCTCGACTTTACCGCCCAGAACGTCTACAAGGGGAACGCGGTCATGATGAACTATTACAGCGCTCTCGACCGCGGCAAAGAGGATTTCATCGACGGCGTCAACCTGCGCTTCCCCAGCGGTACTGCGCTCCCCTGGGGCAATCGCGATTACGACGTCAACCTGCTGGTGGCCGACAAGGCCTGGGATAGCCAGGGACAACTCTGGTTCAACATCTTCAACACCGATGGCTTCCTTGGCGACCAGGTGCTGACCAACTGGCTGTACAAGCCCTATTTCGAGGTGCGGGCCCGCAAATACCGCTTCCGTATCCTCAACGGCTCGGTTTCCCGTTACTTCGCCATTGCCTTGGTGCAGCAGGTGCAGGGGGGGGGAGGGGAACTGCCCGGACCACCCAACTCCGGGGTGTCCTACAATCGGGTTCCCTTCCACATGATCGCCAACGATGGCAATATCATGAGGCACGCCATCCCCTTCGACGGCAGTCGCGATCTTGACGGCAACGGAGACCGTCTGGAACATCGGGGGCAGCTGCCCACCCAGGCCATCGCCGAGCGCTATGACATCATCGTCGACTTCAGCCAGAATGGCATCGAGCCGGGGGATCGATTATATTTGGTGAACCTGCTCGAGCATACCGACGGCCAGAAGCCCGAAGGGCGAGTTGCCCTGGCAGAAGTTCTCTCCGGGGCCTATAACCCGGTGACTCAGGATGTGGACAACGACGGTACCCCGGATCGCTGGATCAGCGGCGACCCCGCCGTGGGGCGCTTTCTGGAATTGCGGGTTATCGAGTACGATGGCATCGACTTGAGCATGGACCCACGGGAATATGAACCGGGCGGTCGGGTGATGGTGCCCCTGACCATCGACCCCACAGAATCCGATACTCAGCAACAGCTGGCCACCGCCCGTCACCGGACCTTCACCTTCGGTACCAACCAGGGGCGGGACGACAAGCCCTGGACCATCCAGACCGATGGCGGCCTCGGCTTCAACATGGATCCGCGCCGCATCACCGCCGCCCCGCAGCTTGCTACCGGCCCCACGGAAGCCGGGTTCAGCGGCGACGGCACCTTGGAGGTCTGGGATATCGTCAACGCCGGCGGTGGCTGGAGCCACCCGGTACATGTCCATTTCGAGGAGGGGGTCATTCTCAGCCGCGACGGCTTTATCCCTCCCGAATGGGAGCGTTGGTCCCGCAAGGATGTCTATCGCATCGGCAACGAGCAGGACAGTTCCCGCACATTGCGCATCGCCATCCGCTTCCGGGAGTTCGCCGGGACCTACATGGAGCATTGCCACAATACCCAGCATGAGGATACCGCAATGCTGATGCGCTGGGATGTGGAGCATCCGGGACAGTTCCAACTGATGCCCACCCCTCTGCCGACCTGGGACGGCGTGGAATATGTCGATTCCGCCGCCTTGCCGACCTTCCGTACCGGCGACGGGCTGGGAGGTCTGTTCTAGAACCTTGAACCTCGGCCTGCAGAATGGGCCCAAGGGGCTGGGGAGACAGCCGCTTGGGCCCGTTTGTGAGCCAACCTGAAGGGAGTTGCCTGGAATGAAGCTATGTCTGAATTTGCACCCGGGCCGTTGCATGGGTTTGCTGCTGGCGTTGTCGCTGCTGCTGATCCTGCCCGGGAGAACCTTGGCCCTCAGTGATGCCGGCACCATCTGGGGGGGAGATTATTTCCCCAACGTGACCCTGACCAGCCATGAGGGGAAACAGGTGCGGTTCTTCGACGATCTCATCAAGGGGAAAGTGGTGATGGTCAATTTCATCTTCACCAGTTGCCCCGATGTCTGCCCCCTGGAGACCGCCCGGCTGCGGGAAGTGCAGAAACTGCTGGGGGATCGGGTCGGTAAAGATGTGTTCATGTATTCCATCAGCATCGATCCCCTGACGGACACCCCCGCCGTGCTCAAGGCGTATGCTGAAAAATTCCAGGTCGGGCCCGGCTGGACCTTCTATACCGGCAAGCCCGAGGAGATCATCCTGCTGCGCAAAAAACTGGGCATGTACAGCAAGGATGATGAACTTGGAGACCTCTCCACCCACAACCTCAGCCTGATCCTCGGCAACCAGAAAACCGGCAAGTGGATGAAGGCCTCCCCCTTCGAGAACCCCTACATCCTCGCCACCCAGGTCGGCAGCTGGCTGCACAACTGGAAACTGCCCCCCAAGCCGACCCAGGAATACCAGGACGCGCCTGCGGTGCGAAAAATCTCCCGCGGCGAAAACCTGTTCCGCACCCGCTGCGCGGCCTGCCATACCATCGGCACCGGCAACATTCTCGGTTCCGCCCGGCAACCCATCGGGCCTGATCTGTTCAACGTCACCCACAACCGCGACCGAGCCTGGCTGGTGCGCTGGCTCAAGGAGCCGGACAAGATGCTGGCCGAGGAGGATCCCCTGGCCATCTCGCTGCTGGCGGCTTACAACAACGTGCCCATGCCCAACCTGCGGTTGACCGATGTGGATATCGAGGCGCTGCTGGTATTTCTGGAAGAAGAGAGCAAACGGGTGGAGCAGTCAGGCCTCCACCGGCACCATCATTGACCCCATTCTTCGACGGACAGTGGCTCGAGGCGTACGCTGACCACCCCTTTGCGCCACATGCCGATGGCTTTGGCGGCCGCTTCGGTGAGATCGACGATCCGTGAGGGGACGTGCGGCCCGCGGTCATTGATCCGCACCACCACCGATTTTCCGTTGACCAGATTGGTGACCCGGATCCGGGTGCCGAAGGGGTAGCTGCGATGGGCCGCGGTAAAGGCGTGGCGGTCGAGGCGTTCGCCGCTGGCGGTGCGCCGTCCGTGGAGGGAACGGGCGTAGAAGGAGGCCAGGCCCACGGTGGAGTGGATGGACTCCTCGTCTTCGGCGCAGGTCGTTGCGGGGAGCAGCAGGCAGCACAGCACCAGGCCGCAGAGCAGCCATCCGCTGAAATCGAGTAGGTGCCGGATAGAGGTCAAAGGCCAAATCCTGTCCGAGGCGACACCGCCGGCGGCCTGCCTGCGGCCGATAGCGAGATGGATATCCTACTCCCCCCGTCGATTTCGCGCAATGCCGGTGCGCAAGGGGCGGGGAGGTGGGGAATATTGGACACTGGTTTGTTGAATATTCTTCAGTCTAACCCCGGGCTTCGTCTTGCTTCTTGACGATGTGATGTAATTTCGGTGGGTTAGCGAGGCGGCCCGATTGGCACGACTCCTGAATTAGTCTTCGAGGACGTGGATTGCCTCCTGCGGTGTCCGCCCGGTCCCGAGCATGACCCGAAAAGGCTCCAGACTATCCTTCACCCATTGCGAAAGGGAGACACTCTTGAAAAAAACGGCCCTGGTTATCGGCGGTCTGCTGTTCAGCTTTGTTCTGCTTGGCAGCGCAGTCTACCTGGTGGCGGAAACGACTCCGATCACCGGCACCGCCCAGTTCTCCGTCGCCAAAATGACCTGTGGTGCCTGCGCGGGCAAGATCAACGCGGCCCTGGCCCAGATTCCCGGGGTGGGTCGGGTGCAGGTGGACGTCGCCCGGGGGACGGCCACAGTCGCCTTCGCCGAGGACCGGGTCAGTGTCTACCGCCTGGCCAAGGCCATCAGCAGCGCCGGTTACCCTGCCCAGGTGAGCCAGATCTGGTTGGCCGCCGATGGGCCGGCCCCCGTTCCCGCACCCCAGGGCAACGCTGCAGGGCGCTCCGGCGGTTGCGGTGGCGGTTGCTGCGGCGGCAGCTAGAGGCCAAGTCTGAAGACCATTTTCAACCAATCGTCAGCGAGATAAGGAGCCTTTGTTCATGTCCGATCGCAAGGAAAAACAAGCCCAGTTCCAGGCCCCGTCGAAAAAGAAATCCTTCCTCCCCCTGGCCTTGGTAGCCCTGGTCATCCTGTTGGGGGGCGGTTTGCTCGCCTACAAATTCATCCCCGGCGCAGCCGCCTGCAAATTCCCGGAGGTGACCGCCCAGCAGGGGCAGATCGTGCTCCCCCTCGGCCAGGTCAGTGATGGCCAGGCCCATTTCTTCAGCTATCGGGCGGCCGGAGGGACTGAGATCAACTTTTTCGTCCTCAAGAGCGACGACGGGGTGGTGCGGGCCGCCCTCGATACCTGCGACGCCTGCTACCACGCCCAAAAAGGCTACCGCCAGGAAGGGAACGAGATGGTCTGCAACAACTGTAATATGCGCTTTCCTTCCAACATGATCGCCGAAGTCCATGGGGGCTGCAACCCGGCGCCCCTCAAACAGACCTTGGCCGGGGGCGAGGTGCGTATCGCCGAAGCCGACCTGGTCGCCGGGGCCTGGTATTTCCAGAAGCCAGCCAAGTAAGGGGTATGTCATGAACCTGCGAACCATAGCTTTCAACAACCTGCGGCGGCGCAAGAGCCGGTTTGCCTTTCTGGTCACCGGGTTGCTGCTCGGCGTCGCCACCGTGGTGACCCTGCTCTCGCTGACCGAGGCGCTGACCATGGAGGCCGAGCACAAACTCGACAATTTCGGCGCCAACATTCTCATCACCCCCCAGACCGAAGAGCTCTCCCTGAGTTACGGCGGCATCACCCTGGGCGGGGTGTCGGTGGATGCCCATGAAATCCCCCAGGAGGACCTCAAGCGCATCGGCACCATCCGCAACAGCCGCAACATCGCCGCGGTGGCGCCCAAGGTGCTTGGAGGGGTGAGTGTCGGGGAGGGACGGGCCCTGCTGATGGGGGTCGACCCGGAAGTGGAATTCCACGTCAAGCGCTGGTGGACCTTCGACGGCCACCCGGTGGTAAAAGAGCACGACCTGGTTGCCGGTCCTGCTGCCGCCAAACGGTTCGGTTTACAGCTGGGGCAGTCGGTGGAACTGGGCGGGGAGAGCTTCACCCTCACCGGCATCCTGCACGAAACCGGCTCCCAGGATGACGAACTGTTGATCGTTGCGCTGCCCACGGCGCAGCGCTTGCTCGGCAAGCCGGGGCAGGTTTCTCTGGTCGAAGTGGCGGCCCTGTGCGCCGACTGCCCGATCGAGGACCTGGTCAGCCAGATCTCCGAGGTGCTCCCCGGGATCAAGGTGGCGGCGATCCAACAGGTGGTGCGCACCCGCATGCATGCCCTTGAGCAGTTCCGCATTTTCTCCCTGGGGGTGGCCGGGGTGGTGGTGCTGATCGGCGCCCTGGTGGTGTTCGTCACCATGATGGGGGCGGTCAACGAGCGCACCCGCGAGATCGGCATCTTCCGGGCACTCGGTTTTCGGCGTGGCCACGTCATCCGCCTGATTCTGATGGAGGCCTCCTGGGTCAGCCTGCTGGCCGGGGTGCTCGGCTATCTCGGCGGCATGGGGGCCACCCAGTTGATCCTGCCGCTGCTGGCCGAAGAACATCCCCACATGGTCTGGAATCCCCTGCTCGGTGCCGGCGCCATCGCCCTGGCCCTGGTGGTGGGGGTGGCCGCCTCTTACTATCCGGCGCTGCACGCCAGCCGCCTCGACCCGACCGAAGCGCTGCGGGCGCTCTAGGTCGACGGGAAAGGATTGCG
>CAZYXS010000059.1:0-18599 GCA_964650955.1 uncultured Desulfuromonadales bacterium
TGCAGATCGAAGGCAAGCACCAGTCCCCTGGGTCCCACCGCCTGCTGCAGGACCAGGCAGTCATGACCGTTGCCGGCAGTCAGGTCCACCGCACAGTCCCCCGGCCGCAGGCATTCGCGCAGGAAACGATGCCCCCAATGGGCCATCTGGGTTAATCGGGGTTGCGGACCATGGGCATGGGGCCCGGACTCATTCATCACTGCGAACCGACTCAAGTACCTTGAGCTTGGCGTCGATCATCTGCCGGTGGGAGAGGCGCAGCAGCCCGGCAATCTGACCAACCAGGGCATCTTCGTAGCGATCCAAAACCCCATCGGCATACACCAACCGCCAGAGGCTCTCCATGACCGCCAGTTTCTCCTCCAGGGAAAAGTTCTGGTTGATTTCCCTGGCAAAATGATAGAGGTCCGCACTTTCCCGGCGTTCCCCCTCGGCCAAGGCGACCAGTTCCGCCACTGCATCCGGATCAAGGGCAAACTTTTTTCCCAGCAGATCCTGCAGCAACCGTTCTTCCAATTCGTGCAGGTGACTGTCGGCATGGGCAATCTCCAGCAACAAGGCACAGGTCGCCACCTGGACCCGTTCCACCTGCCGGTCCGCCGTTTCCGGCTCCTTGGTCAGCAGTCGCATAAGATGGTTCAGCATGATTCTGCCTCCCTTGCTGCCTCGGGCCGAGAGCGCAGCACCCGGGCCTTCTCCAGGGTGATCAACCCACCCTGCAGCATCCCTTCCAGGCGCGGCAGAATAGCCTCGATCCGCTCGGGGCCGTCAATCACTTCCACCACCACCGGCAGATCGTGGGACAGCCGCAACAAACGGTCGGTGTGGGTCACGCTGTGGGCCCCGAAGCCCATGGCCCCCTTGAGGACCGTGGCGCCGGAGAACCCCTCCTGCCGGAACAGTTCCACCAGCGCCTCATACAGGGGCTGATGCTGCCAGCGATCATTCTCGCCGATGAAAATCCGCATCAGAGTTTGTTCGCTTTCCACCATGACCATATTCCAATCTCCCTAGAGCTGCCGGGCCAATCCGATGCCAAGCCATACGCCGATCAGGCAGGCCAGCAGGTTGCCCAGGATATTCAGACCGGCCTGCAGCAAGCTGCCGTCCTCGAGCAGGCGAAAAGTCTCGTAGGAAAAGGTGGAAAAAGTGGTGAATCCGCCGAGAAATCCCACCGTTAACCCCATCCGCAGGACTGGGGGGACCAGGGTGCTGCGCAGGGTTCCCTCCATCAGCAGCCCCAACAAAAAGGACCCGAGAATGTTGACGGCCAGGGTGCCATAAGGCAGCCAGCGCCCCAGCTGGTCGTAGGTCCAGCCCGACAGCAGGTAGCGCGCCACACAGCCCAAGGCCCCGAACAAGGCTATACTGGCCAACTCCATCGGCCAACGCTCCTTCCCCGGCCAGCCGGCCGGTACGGCCACACCTTGAGCGGCCACCGCGAAACTCTCCAACTATCTGCCAAAGTTGACATTATCTCTTTGGCGCAGCGGACCTGTCAACGCTCAATTCCCCTTGAAAGCCTCCATGCAATTTGCTATATATATTAGCACTCACCGCCACGGAGTGCTAACAACAGCCGTTGAATTGGATTTTCTGGGGACAGAGAGCCATGACGAACCTGATGACGATTCCGGTCGAGAGCGATTCCTTCGACCATTACATGCGCCAGATCAACCGCTTTGACCTCCTCAGCTCCGAGGAAGAATTGCAGCTCGCCCGCCGCTTCCAGCAGCAGGGAGACCTGACCGCCGCCCACCGCCTGACCTGCGCCAACCTGCGCTTCGTCGTCAAGGTCGCCATGGAATACCGCGGTTACGGGTTGCGCCTGCTGGACCTGGTCCAGGAGGGGAATATCGGCCTGATGATGGCCGTGAAGAAGTTCGACCCCGAGCGGGGCATTCGCCTGATTTCCTACGCCGTCTGGTGGATCCGCGCTTATATTCAGAATTTCATTGTGCGCAGTTGGTCCCTGGTCAAGATCGGTACCACCCAGGCGCAGAAAAAACTCTTTTTCAAGCTCAACCAGGCCCGCAACAGCCTGCGGCACCTGGCCGGACCAGAAGCAACCCAGGCCCTTGCGGATCAACTTGAGGTGCGGGACGAGGAGATCGAGGAGATGGCCCTGCGCCTCGGTCACCGGGACACATCCCTGGATCTGGAACTGGTGGAGGGGGAAGGCTTCACCCTGCTCGACACCCTGGCCGATGAGCGGGACAACCAGGAAACCCTCCTGGTGCAGCGCCAGAAATCCCGCTTGGATCGCCACCAGGTACGGCAGGCTCTGGCGGTGCTGTCCCCCCGGGAGCGCCGCATTGTACAGGACCGCTTCATCCGGGAGGAGCAGCGCACCCTGCAGGAGTTGGCCGAGGATTACGGGGTCAGCCGGGAACGCATCCGGCAGATCGAAAAAGCCGCCCTGGACAAGTTGCGGCAACAACTTGCCCCACTGCGGCCGGGGTCCGAAGAGCATTGACAAACCGGAGCGCATCCCGTACTTTCCAGAGGGATCGCGCCACGCACCGGCCCCAGTTTCCGAGGATGTTCCGCCATGAGATTTGCCTGCTGCTGCCTGCTTTTGCTGCTGGCCACCGCCTGCGCCCGCACCGTGGTCCCTCCCACCAAGACCGCCGACGCTTATCTGCGTGAAGGCGAGACCTTTTTCGACAAGGGCCTCTACAGCGAAGCCATCGGGGCCTGGGAAAAAGTTCGCGAGTCCTACTACTCCCCCGAACTCAACGCTCTGGCCGAACTGAAAATCGCCGAGGCCCACTACCTGGCCGAGGACTACGTGCAGGCCGCCACTGCCTACGACGACTTCCTCAAGCAGCACCCCAATCACGAAAAAAGGCCGGAAGTTCTCTACAACCTCGGCATGGCCTATTACAAGCAGATCCTGACCCCCGACCGGGATCAGACCGCCACCCGCAGCGCTCTGCACACCTTCGAAAGCCTGCTTAAACTTTACCCGGATACCCCCCGCAAGGAGGAGGTCCAGGTGTTGGCCGATCGTTGCCGCAACAGCCTGGCCGCGCAGGAACTCTACATCGGACGCTTCTACCAGCGCAGCAACCAGCCGCAAGCCGCCATCCGGCGCCTGGAGCGCCTGTTTTCCGACTATCCCAACTACTACGACCGGGACGAGGCCTATTTCTACCTCGGCCAGGCCTATCTCCAGGCCGGCCGGCGCCAGGAGGCGGCCAACGCGTTCAACACCCTGTTCCGGGAGTTTCCCCGCAGCGAATATATCCTTCCTGGCCAGAAACTGCTGGAAAAACTCTACTGAGCCACTCCGGTCGAAAAAGGCGCCCCCACCAAAGAGGGCGCTTTTTTCTTTCCGGAGACAGTTACCATAAATGGGATAACACTCTTTTTGCTTGACTTGCCGTTTACGGCATTATATAAAAATCGCGGTCTATAACAGAATTATAACCAAGCCCTGCTCAGACTTGGCGAGCCGGCTATCATCGGCCAGGCACCGCTCCTTACTCATTAAATTTCCAGTCTTTTTTTGATAACACTCCGTATCCAGACGGAATTCACATTGTTTTAATTCCACAGCAGAGCAGCACCCCTGTTCGGTTCCGCCCGGTGTGCGGGCGGCTCCGAAAATTATCCTAGGAGGAGAGAGATGTCTGAATTCGGCACCCTGGAAAGTCGCGTTCGCTGCAAGTCCCTGCTCAGCAAGGTCATGAAGGCCGAGGAGACCGTCAAGTTCTTCAAGTCCGGCATGAACCTCGGCTGGTCCGGCTTTACTCCCGCCGGCTATCCGAAAGCGGTTCCCATCGCCCTGGCCAACCATGTCGAGGAGAACAAACTGCAGGGCAAGTGGAAATTCAACCTCTTCATCGGCGCTTCGGTTGGTGCTGAAACCGAGAACCGCTGGGCACAGCTGGACATGATCGACCGTCGCTGGCCTTACCAGACCGGCAAGGACATCGCTGCCGGCATCAACGCCGGCCGCATCCGCATGGGTGACAAGCACCTCTCCCTCTTCGCCCAGGATCTCGGCTACGGCTTCTACACCAAGGACTCCGAAACCGGCAAACTCGACCTGGCCATCATCGAGGTTTCCGCCATCACCGAAAACGGCGGCCTGGTTCCGACCACCTCCTGCGGCGTCATCCCCGAGATCCTGATGATCTGCGACAAGATCATCGTCGAGGTGAACACCGGACAGCCCTCTTTCGAAGGCATCCACGACATCGTGGTCTGCAATCATCCGCCCAATCGCCAGGTGATCGACATCACCAAGGCCAACAGTCGCATCGGCACCACCTACGTCCCCTGCGATCCCAACAAGATCATCGCCGTGGTCGAGTCGAAAAACCGCGACAAGGGCCGGGCTTTCGCCGAGCAGGACGACACCTCCGAAGCGATCGCCAACCACATCATCGACTTCTTCACCCACGAAGTGAAGGCCGGTCGTCTGCCCAAGAACCTGCTGCCCATCCAGTCGGGGGTCGGGTCCATCGCCAATGCCGTCATCGGTGGCCTGGCCAAGGGCCCCTTCACCAACCTGACCGTCTACACCGAGGTTCTGCAGGACACCATCCTCGACCTGTTCGACGCCGGCAAGTGCGACGCCGCCTCGGCCTGCTCCCTCTCGCTGTCGGAAAGCCCGGGCTTCCCCCGCTTCTTCGCCAACTGGGAAAAATATTTCGACAAATGCACCCTGCGCCCCCTGTCGATTTCCAATGCTCCGGAGCCGATCCGTCGTCTCGGGTGTATCGCCATGAACACCCCGGTAGAGATCGACATTTACGCCCACGCCAACTCCACCCTGGTCGGCGGCACCCGGATGATCAACGGTCTCGGCGGCTCCGGCGACTTCCTGCGCAACGGCTACCTGAAGATGATGCACACCCCGTCGAGCCGGCCGTCCAAGACCGACCCCAACGGCATCTCCTGCGTGGTCCCGCACTGCTCCCACATCGACCACACCGAGCACGACCTCGACTGCGTCATCACCGAACAGGGCCTGGCCGACTGCCGTGGCCTTGCCCCCAAGGATCGCGCCAAGCTGATCATCGAGAAGTGCGCCCATCCCGAGTACAAGGACCAACTCAACGAGTACCTTGCCATCGCCACCGCCGACTGCCTCAAGCGCGGCGTTGCTCACGAGCCGCAGCTGTGGGACCGCGCCTTCAAGATGCACCTCAACCTTGAGCGCAACGGCACCATGAAGCTGAAAAACTGGGACGTCAAGATCGACCTCTGCGAATAGGCAGAACGCCCAGGGTTACAATCAAGCCCGCCGGTTCGCCGGCGGGCTTTTTCATTTGCAGGGGAAGGACCTTCGATTGACTCAGTCGCACCCTGCTGATACATTGCCAGCCAACATTTTCCATGAGGAGTCTCTGCCATGAGCGAAAAGAACCCCGTTGTCCTGCTGGAAACATCCCTAGGCAACATCACCATCGAACTGGATGCCGCCAACGCCCCGATCACCACCGAGAACTTCCTGACCTATGTGCGGGACGGCCATTACGACGACACCATTTTCCATCGGGTCATCGACGGTTTCATGATCCAGGGCGGCGGCATGACCGCTGACATGAAGGAAAAGAAAGGTCGGGCCCCGATTCGCAACGAAGCGGATAATGGCCTGAAAAACCTGCGGGGCACCATCGCCATGGCCCGCACCCAGGTGGTCGACAGCGCCACCGCTCAGTTCTTCATCAACGTCAACGACAATCAGTTTCTCAACCACCAGGGGAAAACCCCGCAACTTTTTGGCTACGCGGTCTTCGGCAAGGTGACCGAGGGGATGGACACCGTCGATGCCATCCGGGTGGTCTCTACCGGCAACAAGGGTTTCCACCAGGATGTCCCCAAAGAACCGGTGGTCATCACCAAGGCCAGCGTTCTTTAGCCAATCGCTGCGTGCTATCCTCAGGGCTCGGACGAATCTTGTCCGAGCCCAGTTTCGTTGCAACGATTCCGCAAACTTGCTACGATTTCCCGGCAACCTGTTATAATGAGCCAAACCGCTTTGGGGAGGACAGGTGAGCTGGGCCGGCACCCTCAACCGCATCTTTCGGGTCTATTATTTTTTCAAGTTCTACTTTTTCCGCCCGGAGCGGCTTGCCCGGCGCGGGCAAAAGTTCCAGCCCGGTTTTGTCGGCATCCAGATCGACGGCCTCTCCGCTCCCCACTTCCAAAGGGCCCTTGAGCGCGGCTACCTCCCCAACATTGCCCGGCACTTGAGCCGGGGTTATACGCTGCGTGAATACCAGGCGGGCTTGCCGAGCACCACCCCGGCAGCCCAGGCGGCTATCTTTTACGGCTGCAGCGACGGCATACCTGCCTTTCGCTGGTTCGAAAAGGGCACCGGGCAGGTGATCTCCTGCAACGACCCCGATCATGTGCAGCATTTTCGCGAGCGGTTGTTCGCCTCCCGTCCCGGGCTGCTCGAAGGCGGTTCTTCCTACAGCAACATTCTCGATGGCGGCGCAACGCGCAGCGTTTTCACCGTTTCATCCCCTCATCCCCAGACCTTGTTCGGCCGGTTCGGCGGCTGGCGCCTACTGCTGTTGCTGCTGCTGCATCCCTTGCGGGTCTGCCGCATGCTGGGAGCCAGCCTGGTGGAGTTCGTCACCGACCACCTGGAGCGTCGTCATGCCCGCCGCAACCGCCGCTGGCAGGTCAGCCCCGGACTGTTCCCCTTCATCCGGATCATCTGCAACGTGTTGTTGCGGGAACTGCAGACCTTCGGGGTCATTGCCGACATCTATGCCGGCGTTCCCGCCATCTACACCACCTACAGCGGCTACGACGAACTGGCCCACCACTATGGGCCGGGGTCGCGACCAGCGCTGAAAAACCTCAAATACACGGACAAACGGATCGGCGAAATCATGCGCATGCTCCATTACGCCCCGGGCGCCCGCTACGAGTTGATCATTCTTTCGGACCACGGCCAGACACCCGGTTATCCGTTCCAGCAGCGGTTTGGAGCGACCCTGGGCGAGGCCATCAGTGCCTGCCTGCGCCAGCGGCAACCCACCGTGTCTTGTGGCCCCCTGGCGTTTACCCATGTGCAGCTCGGTTATCTGGAGAACGAGTTGGAGGCCCACTCCGGGGACTGGCGCAACCGTGTCTACCGCTCCTTGAAAAACCGCCTGCAGGCCACCATCCGTCAACTGGTGCCGGAGACCCTGAAGGTGGACACGCAGGGGGGGATCGTCATCACCTATTCCAGTTCCCTGGCCCACCTGTATCTGGTCGGCGAGTCCCGGCGCTTGTCCTGGCAGGAGATCGACGCTTCTCATCCTCAGTTGCTCCCCTTTCTCTGCCAGCATGAGGGGATCGGTTTTCTGATCGCACGGGATGCCGATGGGAGGGTCTGTTTTTTCCACGCCGACGGCAGGCAATGCATTGGGGAACAGGCCGCACCGGAATCGGTCGAGCTGGGATTTCTAAAGCCTTACGGCGATCCTGAACGCCTGCTACCCGAGTTGTTGCGGTTCGGCGGCGACGAAGCCTGCGGCGATCTGATTCTGTTCGGAGCCTATGATGGGGAGCGCATTGCCTGCTTCGACGACCAGGTTGGGGGACATGGGTCCGTTGGCGGCGAACAGCTGCGCCCCTTCCTGATTCTGCCCGCCGGCCACCCCCTGCTTGGGCGGGAAGACTTGAATGGTCACGGCTTCCTCTATCATGAAGTCTTCATGCCGCTACGGGGGAGGCGCCCCCCCGCTGCCTAGCCGGGTCGCTGCCCGCCGGACAATTCGGGACAATTCCTACCCGCATTTGCCTGAATCGCCCCATGGACCATTGCTCCCAAATCGGTTATAAATAGAAGCACCATTGTCCATAAGGGGCTCGGCCCCTTGGTTTACCCGCCTGGAGGTGGCTTTCATGTTATTGCGCCGCCCAGCAACCCTGTTGGCAGGAAGTCTGGCATGCTGCTTGTTGTTCGTCGCCGCCCCTGGGGAATCCAGTGAAGGCAAGGTTGGCCCTGCCCCTTCACAGGTGGATTCCGGGCGATTTATCGACCACAAGAACGGCACCGTCAGCGACCATGCCACGGGCCTGATGTGGAAAAAATGCAGCGAAGGGCAGACCTGGCACAAAACGGACAACAACTGCCAAGGCCAGGCGGCCGGCATCACCTGGGACGACGCCCTCAATCAGGCCGAAATTCTCAATGCCGGCAGGGGCTTTGCCGGATTCAACGATTGGCGGCTGCCCACCGTCAAAGAATTGTCGACTCTGGTGGAATACGACCGCCCGACCCCCATCGACCTGAAGGTGTTTCCCGCGACCCCCAACCTCTGGTACTGGAGCAGCACACCCTACCAGCGCCAGGGGACCCGCGCATGGTTCGTCGCCTTCGGTTCCGGCGATGTCAGCATCGAGCGGATCGACAACCCGTCGCTGCATGTGCGGTTGGTGCGCGGCGAAAGCGGGCGTCCCTGAAGGGGCGACAGGAGGCCCGCGACCCTGCTCTGGAGGTAGGCATGTCGAACCCTGTTTTTTCCCTGAGCCGGCCGCGGCTGCCGGCTTTGCTCTTGGCAGCCCTGGTGCTGTGCCTGCTGTCGGGTCAGGCCGAAGCCTCCTCCGGGCCGCGGCGCGGCGATCCGACACCGGCCTTCGCCCTCCCCGATCTGCAGGGGAAAACACTGCGCCTCCCCGAGGCCGCCCGGGGCAAGGTGCTGGTGCTGCATTTCTGGGGCAGCACCTGCGCTTACTGCCGGGAGGAAATCCGCATCCTAAATCAGCTGCAGCGGGAATACCCCCAGGAGTTGCTGCCGGTCTCCATCAATGTGGGTGAGACCCTGCCCACCGTGAACAAATTCATCGACAAGCTCAACCCCGGCTACCCGGTGCTGCTCGATGGCAACTCGGCGGTCGCCAAGCAGTTCGGCATCTATGGCATTCCGGTCACTTACCTCGCCGACCGCGACGGCGTCATCCGCTTCCGCATCTTCGGGGAGATCAACGAACCCGGCCTGCGCAAGCTGCTGGCGGTGGTGCTGCCCCGCCAATAAAACTCAAGGAGCCCGACAATGCTGCGCTTGCCCCTCGCGCTGGCCCTGACTCTGCTGGTTCTGTCCCCTGCCCTGCTCTGGGCCGGGCACCAGGACATCGCCGCCCATACGACCTGCCGTTTTTGCGGCATGGACCGCCAGCAGTTTTCCCACAGCCGGATGCTGATCCACTATGAGGACGGGAGCCAGACCCCCCTCTGCAGCCTGCGCTGCGCGGCGGTGGAACTGGCCGGGCGTTTCGACCAGCGGCCTGCGGCTATCGAAGTGGCCGATTTCGACCGTCGGGAACTGCTCGAGGCCGAGTGGGCCTACTGGGTCGTGGGGGGTCGGAAACCAGGCGTGATGAGTCACCGGGCCAAATGGGCCTTCGGAACCCGCAAGGCGGCCGAGGGGTTCATCGCCGACCAGGGGGGTGAACTGGTAGGATTTGAGCAGGCCCTGGAAGCCGCCTATGCCGACCTTTACCAGGACAGCAAAGTTCTCCGGCAACGGCGGGAACAACCGGCAAAGGCTTCGGGGCATCACCACCCTGGGCCTGCCCCCGCCACCCATCAGGGACATCACCACTAACCATGCGGCGATTCACCCTCATAAGCTTGCTGATTCTGCTGGCATGCAGTCTCGGCCCGGCCCTGGCCGCCCCTCCCGTGCCGGAGCCGAAAAGCAAATGCCAGGTCTGCGGCATGTTCGTCCAGCGTCACCCCGACTGGCTGGCGACACTTGAACCGGCGACCGGGGAACCGCTGTTTTTCTGCGGACCGAAGGATCTGTTCAAATTCCTGCATTTTCCCCAACGCTATCGCCCCCAAATCAATCGAGAGGAAGCCAAGGGGCTGCACGTCAAGGACTACTACTCCCTGCAAACCATCGACGGCCGCAAAGCCTTTTACGTCACCGGCAGCGATGTGCGCGGGCCGATGGGTGCCGAACTGATTCCCTTTGCCCACCGCAACGAGGCGGAGGGCTTCCTGCAGGACCATGACGGCAAAAAGGTTCTGTCCTTCGACCTGATTGGCCCGCCGCTGTTGCAGGAACTGGAGTAGACTCATGCGCCGTGCCGACCTGTTTGTCGTAATGATGCTGGGCGCCGGCGGCCTGGCCCTGGGTCTGGGCACCTGGGGCATGCAGCGCCACCAGCAGGCGACCCCGGTCCGCGAAGCCAACCGGCGACTCGTCGCCAGCCTGCAACTGACCGATCTCGCCCTGTTCACCGAGGCCCGCTATACCCGCCATCTCAGCCAGGCCGACGGGCATGCCGCTTTTCAGGATCACCCCTTGGCTCTGGAACATTTCCCCAGCGGTTCTCTGGTCTTCCCCCTCCCCTCCCAGCGGATTCGACCATGAACCGCCCCCTGGAACGTCAGCGCAATATCCTCGATGTCGCCCTGGCTTCGCTGGGCCGACGGAAGGGGAAAAACCTGTCCCTGCTCCTGGTCTACAGCCTGATCGTGTTCCTGCTCGCCTCGGTCATGTTCTTCACCTCCGCCATCAAACAGGAGGCGACCTTGCTGTTGGCCGAGGCGCCGGACATGGTGGTTCAGCGTTTGGCCGCCGGGCGTCACGACCTGATTCCTTTGGCCTATGCCGAGTCCATCGGTGAGATCCGCGGCGTGCGTTCGGTAGTTCCCCGGTTGTGGGGGTACTATTTCGACCCGGCCACCGGAGCCAACTACACGGTACAGGTCCCACCGGCCGGGGAGGTAGCCCCCGGAGAAGTCGCCATCGGCGCCGGCGTCGCCCGCAGCCGCGGCATGGACGTGGACGATCTGCTCTCCTTTCGCCCCTATCGGGGGGATATCCTGCTGTTTCCGGTCTCCCGCCTGTTGTCCGTTGAGTCGGAGTTGGTCACCAGCGACCTGGTGCTGATGGCCGAAGAGGATTTCCGGGAGCTGTTCGCCCTCTCCCCGGAACTGGCGGTGGACCTGGCGGTAAGCGTCGCCAATCCCCGGGAATTGCTCACCATCGCCGAAAAGATCGTGGAACGCTTCCCCGATGCCCGCCCCATCCTCAAAACGGAGATGCTTCGCACCTACGATGCCATTTTCGACTGGCGGGGGGGGATGATGGTGGTACTGCTGCTGGCCACCGTCGCCGCCTTTCTGATTTTCGCCTGGGATAAGGCCGCCGGGCTCAGCGCCGAGGAGCGTCGGGAGATCGGCATCCTCAAATCCATCGGTTGGGAAACCGGCGACGTGTTACTGCTCAAGTTCTGGGAAGGGGTCGCCATCTCCCTCTCGGCCTTTGCCCTTGGCGTCCTCGGTGCCTACGGACATGTCTTTTTCTTCTCGGCAGGACTGTTCGAACCGGCGCTCAAGGGCTGGGCGGTCATCTACCCGGAATTCCGCCTGCTGCCGCATGTCGAGGCATCCAGCCTGGCGCTGCTGTTTTTCCTCAGCACGGTCCCCTACACCCTGGCGACCATCATTCCATCCTGGCGGGCGGCCACCATCGACCCCGACGCCGCCCTGAGGCAATGACATGATCGAGCTGTGCGAGGTCAAAAAAATCTACAACCAGGGCAAACCCAATGAGTTCGCCGCCCTGCGGGGGGTATCCCTGAACATTCCGCGCCAGCGCATCACCGTTCTCAAAGGGCCGAGCGGTTCGGGCAAGACCACCCTGCTAAGCCTGCTCGGCTGCATGAGCCGGCCGACCTCCGGGCGAATCCGTCTGCACGGCATACAACCAGGCTGGTTACCGCCTGCTCAGGCGCCGGAGACCCTCGATGTCAGCGCACTGCCCGAACGATTTCTCACCGAGGTTCGCCGCCACACCTTCGGCTTCATCTTCCAGCAGTTCAACCTGGTGCGGGGCATCGACGTGCTGGAAAACGTGCTGCTGCCGGCCTTGCCCACGGGCGAACCACGGGGGCTGATCGAGGAGCGGGCCCTCGCCCTGCTCGATCGCTTCGACCTCGCCGACAAGCGCCGGCAGCGCAGCGAACTGCTTTCCGGTGGGGAAGCGCAGCGGGTCGCCATCGCCCGGGCCCTGGTCAACAACCCCCAGGTCCTCATCGCCGACGAGCCGACAGCGCACCTTGACAGTCGGCTCTCACTGGGGTTCCTTGATCTGGTCGCAGCACTGCGTGACGAGGGCAAAACCCTCATCATTGCCAGCCATGACCCGTTGGTGTACGACTCGCCCCTGGTGGATGGGCTAGTGGAATTGCGTGACGGAGCCATCGCTGCGGCGGCATTGCCATGATTCTGCATCCCGGAATTCTCGCCCTGCTGGTGGGGGGGCTGGCCGTCAGCCTGCTGGTGCTCTACGCCGCTTGGCACGGCTGGGCCATTCTGCGCCACTGGGAGCCACAGAGCGGTTCGGAACGTCAGTTGCAGTTGGAGCGACGCACCTACCTGATCTCGACCCTGCTCGGCAATGCCCTGCTGTTCGAAGTGTTGTCCCTGGCCCTGCTGGTTTACGTTGCCGATCGCCTGCATCTGCAAATCAATGGCGCCATGTGCGCCGTCGGTACATTCAACGCCAATGCCTGGGGCTGGCCGGCGCTCCTGCTCAAGGTCGGCAATGTCCTGGGCGCAGGCCTCTGGCTGCTGCTGAATTTCGTCGACAGCCGCGGTTACGATTATCCCCTGGTGCGGATAAAAAACCGGCTCTTGCTGTTGCTGGCGTTGCCGATGGCTCTTGAAACGGCCATGCTCTGGCTGTTTTTCCGCAACCTGCGGGGGGATGTGATCACCTCCTGCTGCGGCAGCCTGTTCAGCGCCGGAGGCAACCAGGTAGCGGCCGAGTTGGCCGGGCTACCCCCCGTGCCGGCCGCCTGGGCCTACTACCTGGGCCTGCTCCTGACCCTCGGAGCAGGCTTCGCACTGCTGCGTGGCCGTGACCGCGGACTGCTCCTGGGAGCGGCGGCAGGGCTGACCTTTGTCACCGCCCTGGCGGCCACCATCTCCGTGTTCGCCCCGGTTTTCTACGAACTGCCCCACCACCACTGCCCCTTCTGCCTGCTGCATGGGGAGTACCATCACATCGGCTACCTCTTGTACACCGCCCTGTTTGCAGGAGTGCTTGCCGGCCTGGGCAGCGGCCTGCTCGCCTTATTCCGTCACCGCTCCAGCTTGCAGCACCTCATCCCCAGCTACCAGCGGCGATTGGCCTGGATCTGCCTGGGTGCCTACCTGCTGTTTTTCGCCATCGTGACCTTGCGCCTGGTCACCAGCGACTTTCACCTGTTGAGTTGAGAGAAAAAACCAGGGCGGCGGCAGACATTTGTCCACCGCCGCCCTGGTTTTCTTTTACGCTGGAGGCAGGCTAGTTGATCCGCTTGACAAACCCTTGGCTTCCGCTCCGTCCAACCACCAAATTGTTGTTATTGACGCCAAACGCTTGACTGTCAGTTTCGACAAGAATGCTTTTCAGGGTCGGGATGGCCCACACCGATGCCTGTTGGACATCGGCCACACTTTCCTCATAACCGACCGTCAATCCGGCCGTATTGACCGCCGCTGCACTGCTGCCGCGGTTATTGTTGCCAAGATCGGTCGCTGTGATGGTGGCGCCGTTCACGCTCCAGCGGGCCGCGTGGGTTTCCCCACCGATCCCGTCATCGCTCACCTCGCCGACCACCAGCAGTGGCTGCCCGGCAGCCGGAGTGTTGAGCCCGAAAGCAATCGCGTTGGCAAAACCGACAATGGCGGGCAGATCGACACGGTCATAGGTGGAGCCGTTGAACCGCCACAGCACCGCCAGGGACTGGCCATCGGCATTGATCATCTCCCCTGCAATGGTATTGTCACCATTGATGGCATAGGCCTCAGACTCCCATCCGGGCGGCACCCCGGGCAGAATAAAGGGGCCGGTCACCGAGCCATCGTCCGCCCGCTCCCAGCGAACCGCCTGCAACAGTCGGTCGGCGTTTTCGGCCGTGCCGACTATGCGGCCGCTGGGGCTGATGCCGTAAGCGGCACTGGGGCTGCTCGGCGCCAACAGGGGCAGTTGGGTCGGGGGCGCATCCTTGTTGGACCAGACCGCGGCGCGATTGATGCCTGCCGTGGCGGTCCCCACCACCCCGACGATCACTCCGCCGTTGTTCAACCCGAAGGCGGCGGCAAAACCATCGGCAACCACCGCAGCCAGGGTACTGGGAGCAACCGTGGTCGCCCCAAGGTTGTCCACCTGCCAGAAAGCCGGTTTGAGCGGACCGCCGAGAACCTCTTCGGCCACGCCGACGATCTGGTTGTTGTTGTTGATCGCCGACGGCAGTGCGAACACCCCCGGCGGCGCCGCGGGATTAGGATTTTCGATCGGGGCGATGACGATGCCACCGGGGGCATCGACGCCGGGAGTCCCCGCAGGAGCGGCAGCGGTGCCGCCTCCGCCGCCACCACAACCTGCCAGAGCCAGACTTGCCGCCGCCAACAGGATTACCAACTTATGAGTATATTTCCGCATGGTTGAATCTCCTTGAGCGCAAGTCTAGCGAATTTGGACGTTGAACGGGCCAAAGGCCGGGCTGCCACTGTCAGACACCACGAACAGCTGCACAGTGCCGGCCGGCGGAGCGACATTCAATCCGGCCCGCAGATTCCAGCGCCCACCACTGACCAAGGCGGTTCCAATGACCGTGCCGGTCCCGCTCCCCATTCGCACGGTCAAGGCACGCCCCTCGGCGGTGGCATTGCCGGTGCCGCGGATATCCCAGCGCAGCCGGCGCAGGTCGAGCTGGGCCCGCGCCACCCCGACCACCTCGGCCGGTAGCACGGTGACTGTGACGGTCGCCTCATTGGAGGGCTGGCCGCCAACGCTGACGGTGTAGGTGAAGCTGTCGCTGCCAACAAAGCCGGTATTGGCGGTGTAGGTAATGGTCTTATCGGCATTGATCACCAAGGTGCCATTGCTGGGAGCCTGAGCACCCAGAGCCACAGTGGCCGCAGCCGGAACGACCGGCACGCCATTCAGGGAATCGTTGGCGAGCACGGGAATCGTCACCGGGTTCCTGCCGATGGTGGTGGCCGTATCGGCCTGGGCCACCGGGATGGTCGCCGAGGGGATCACCCGGAAGGTAGCCGGGTCGTAGACCTTGCCGGTGATGGCGAAGAGGTTGGTGCGCACATCGATACCGTTGGGGCCGATGACGCGGAAATAATTGACCACCTCATTCTGGAAGATGTGAGAACCGCCCGTCACCTGGTGTGGCACTGCCAGGTCACCGACATACTGCACCATCGGCGAGGCCGGGTTGGCGGGGTCGAGGGGCTGCAACAAGTTGACATATTCGGGATTGGCGGCCAGGAAACCCGGATCGCGATTGGCGAAATCGGGCCAGGTCAGGAAACGAGGGCCGATTTCGCTGAACAGGGCACCGACGAAGGCGAAATCGGGATCGGCCGGATTGGCAATACCGAGATCGCCGGTGAAATTGATCGCCCCCCGTCCGGCCGGCACATTGGTGAAAGTCCTCTGACCGTAGGGGTAAATGACGGTATAGGTACCGGCCACCGGGGTATCGACCCGGATGCGAGTGCGGCCGAAGGAGATCTGCCCACCGTCGACCATCGCTTCGCTCCCGCCGAAGGTCCCCTCCATCCCCAGCACCAGCAGGGCGTTCACCCCGGCCTCATCGATGGCCGCGTCGGCCGACCACCAGAAAGACTCACCGCCGGTGCCAAAGAACCGTTGGACCGGATCGGCCGGGTCGACGGGATCACCGATGCACATGGGATTGGCGGCAGGGCAATGGGTCAGCTGCAGGCCGCTGGCATCCTGATACCAGATCGGGTAGCCGAAGGGGAAGCCGGCCGTGGTGCCGTCGGTGACAAAGGCCCCATCAGCGAAGAGCGGTTCAAGGCTGGCGGCGCTGCCGTTATTACCGAAATCAATCGGGCGATTGATCGGGCCGACTGCGGCCAGAATCGGGGTGGGAGGGGCCGGGAAGGAGTGAGCAAGAGCAGCTTGACCGCCGTAGACCTTGCCCATGACCCCGAACAGGTCGGTTTCGGCGATCACTCCGGTCGGCCCGGTCACACGGAAAAAGTTCTGGAAGCCGGAAGGGTGGCCGGCGTTGGGAATCGGACTGCCAACCACCTGATGGGGGATGTCGAGAGTCCCCACGTACTGAGCCAGCAGGGCCCCGGGCGCGCCGGTGACCGGATCAGCGGGAGCACGCACCTGCAAAGTCGGTTCGTTCTGGTAATTCGGCCAGGTCAGGAAGGGGCCGATTTCGCTTTGCAAGGCTCCGGCAAACCCCAACTCGACATTGAGGAAATTGGCGGCGCCGATGTCGGCGGTATAGTTGATGCCGTCAGCCACCGTGACATTCTCGAACACCAGGGTGCCGAAGGGGTGAGTCACCGTATAGGTGCCCGGGGCCGGCACATCGACCCTCACCCGGACCCGCCCGAAGCTGATCTGGTTGCCGTTGACCACCTCCTCGGTGCCCCCGAAGGTCCCCTCCATGGCCAGGGTCAGGCCCGCCCGCCCGGTGGGAACCCCGGTCACGGGGGTTACGGCATCGGCCATCCACCAGAACACCTCCCCACCGATGCCGAGCGCACGCTGGTTGGGGTCGGTCGGATCGACCGGATCGAAGAAACACCAGCCTTCGTCCAGACAGAGCTCCAGTCTCAAATTATTGCTGTCGGTGTAGTAGAGGGGGAAACCGCCGGGGCCAGTCACTGGACCGACTGCCTGCAATGCGGCGAACGCCGGTGCTGTGACAGCAATTAAACACACGACACCTACCAGGATGGACCACAATCCCTTGACCATAGGACATCTCCTTTAGTCTGCACAAACGGACGAAACGGCAAATACCTGACAATCGGGGGAAGCTCAAGGATCTGCTTCCGCACCGCCGAAAGTTGACCATCCTGGTCACATTAAGAGTCTAATGGCTGGGAAGCTTACGTCAAGGGTGCCGGGGAAAAACAACTTCGTCTTCGGGTTCACCCAGGGACTCGACCCGATTCCTTAGGGGTCAATGATGCTTGTGCGGTGGGCCGTCGTACCCTTCGGATTTCACCTTGGCCTGCAGGGCCAGCAGGTAATTCACCAGGTGCCAGATCTCCTTGGGTGCCAGTTTCGGGTTACCCGGCATGCCCAAACCCTTATCCCCCTTGGCGATCAACCAGTACTTGACACCCGGGGGGTAAAGGGCGCTGTGGGCGAAGTCGAGAAAATCGGCCGGCGGCGTTTTCAGTCCCCCCGCCCCAGGGCCGTCGCCGCGACCGAGGGACCCATGGCAGACGGCGCAATGGGCCACGTACAGCTTGCGCCCGGCCAACAGCGACTCCCGGCTGTCGATGACAGGGGTGCGCTCCATGATCCGGTAATCCTCAGGCACCTTCTTCCAGAAATTCGCGACGGCCTTGGGTGCGACTTCGGGCACCCGGCCAGCGGCATGATCACTCAGAGGCGCTGGAGCGTGCACATGGGAGGAGGTGCCCGGACCACCGGCACCGGTGGCGGTTCCCACCCATCCGAAACCGACCCATGCAGCCAGTCCCAGCCAGCATATAAACCGTTTGAGACGCATTAAATGCCCTGAAAAAAGCGGGGCGGGATTTCGCGCATCCCGCCCCAGGTTCATTTGAGATTACTGCGGCGTGGCGGCAAAGCCCTGACTGCCGCTGATACCGACCACCTGGTTGGAGGCATTGATGCCGTAGGCCTGGCTGAAAGCGGCCGCTAGGGCCTTGTTGTCGGCGAAGTTGGCGCCGTTCCAGATCCTGCCGCTGTCGCTGCCGCTGCCCGGCTGCACATAGCCGACGATGCGGTCCGCGCCGTTGATGGCCTGGGCCGAGGTGTTGGCGCCGAGATCCTGGGTCGCGGTGATGACGGTGCCGAGAGTGTTGACGGTCCAGACCACTCCGTTCACCGCACCGTTGGCGGCTTCCGATTCGCCGACCACCCGGCCCAGGGCGTCGATGCCGAAGGCGATGCTGGTCGCCCCTCCGGTCAGCGGCGGCAGCAGGGTGAAGGTATAGGCTCCTCCGGCGGCCGGAGTCCAGATGGCCGCTCGCGGTTGGCCATTGGTCGGTTTGGCCTCGCCGACGATCATGCCGTCGTCATGGATGTAGTAAGCGGCGCTGTAGTCCCAGCCGGCCTGATGCAGGTTGTCGTTCATGGTCGTCGTGGTGGCGGGGCTGTTCCAGAGTACCGCCTTGGTGTTGCCCTGGGCATCCTTAACGCTTTCGCCGACGATCTGGCCGCTGCTGTTGATGCTGTAGGCGGCGTAGGCACCCTGGTTGCCCGAAGGAACCGGAAGCGCGGTCACGCTGCCGCCGCTCCAGAATACCGCCACGGTATTGGCATCGGGCACCGCGGAAACGATGGCTCCCGATTCCCCCACGGTAATGCCGGCATTGTTGACACCGTAGGCAGCAGAATAATTGTTCCCACTCAAAGGCGCCAGGGCGGTTGCGGTGGGCGCGGCACCGGCGACGGTCCATTGGGCCCCTTTGATGCTGTTGCCGTCATCGGCGAAACCAACAGCAAGACCGCTGTCGTTGATGGCGATGCCGGCACTGAAGCTGCCGCCCAGCCCCCCCAGGGCCACGGTGTTGAAGCTGCTGTTGGTGACCGGAGTGGGGTCGGGGCCGGGTCCGGGAGCCCGGCGCCGGCGACCGATTCGGGCGCCTGTGCCGC
>CAZYXS010000060.1:0-18485 GCA_964650955.1 uncultured Desulfuromonadales bacterium
TCGAACTGGCCAAAGAGGTCAACCTGCCGGTGGCCAACGATGTCATCTTCATCAGTGAAGGCAAGCAGATCGCCAATATCCGCGGGTTTTTCTTCATGGGCCTGGGTCTCGTGGCTTTGGCCAGAATCATTATGATCTGGCGCAAGCCTGTGCAGGATGATGCAGCATAAACACCTGTGACCAACCAAAAAAGCAACGGGGCGGCACCCAACTGGGGCCGCCCCGTTGCTTTTTTCTGTCTCCCATTTCAGAACTGGGCGTTGCCGGGAGTGCGCGGGAAAGGGATGACATCGCGGATATTTTCCATGCCGCTCAGATACATGAGCAGTCGCTCGAAGCCCAGACCGAAGCCTGCGTGAGGGCAACTGCCCCAACGGCGGATATCCAGGTACCATTGCAGGTGCTCCGGAACGATCCCCGATTCCTGCATCCGCCTGAGCAGGATGTCATGGCGCTCCTCGCGCTGGCTGCCGCCGATGATTTCCCCAACCCGGGGGACCAGCAGGTCCATGGCCGCGACGGTGCGTTCGTCGTCGTTGAGACGCATGTAGAAAGCCTTGATTCCTGCCGGATAATCGGTGACGAAGACCGGCCCGCCGACGATTTTTTCAGTCAGGAAACGTTCGTGTTCCGACTGCAGATCGCAACCCCACTCGACAGGATATTCAAAAGCCTGCCCCGATGCCTGCAGCTGCCGAACTGCCTCGCTGTAACTCAAGCGGCTGAATTGGGCCCGGGCGAGGGTCTCGAGTTTTTCGATCAACCCCTTTTCGATGCGATCGTTGAAAAAGGCCAGATCTTCTCCGCAGTGTTCGAGGGCGTATATGACCAGATAGCGCAGGAACTCCTCGGCCAGGCGGCAGTCGGTGGCCAGGTCGGCGAAGGCGATCTCCGGCTCGATCATCCAGAATTCCGCCGCATGGCGGCTGGTGTTGGAGTTTTCCGCCCGGAAGGTCGGGCCGAAGGTATAGATGTCGGTGAAAGCGGTGGCGAACAACTCTCCCTGGAGCTGGCCGCTGACGGTCAAGCCGGTCTTTTCAGCGAAAAAATCCTGTTTCCAGTCGACGGCACCGGCGGGGTCGCGGGGTGGATTGGCGGCATTGAGGGTCGTGACCCGGAACATTTCCCCCGCCCCTTCGCAGTCGTTGGCGGTGATGATCGGCGTCTGCACATAGAGGAAGCCCCGCTCCTGGAAAAACTTGTGGATGGCGAAGGAGAGGGCGCTGCGCAAACGAAACACCGCGCCGAAGGTGTTGGAACGGGGGCGCAGGTGGGCGATGGTGCGCAGGTATTCGAAGCTGTGTCGCTTTTTTTGCAGGGGGAAATCGCTGTCGGCCTCCCCTATGATTTGCACCTCTGTGGCAGCCAGTTCCCAACGCTGGCCCGCTGCGGGGGAGGCGACCAGATCGCCGGTCACGGCCAGACAGGCGCCGGTGCCGACCCGGCTGAGGCGTTCGAAATCGGCCAGGGATTCCCCCAGCACCACCTGTATGGAGGCGAAGCAGGACCCATCATTCAGCTCGATGAAGGCCACCCCTTTGCCGCGACGCACCGTGCGCACCCAGCCCTGAAGACCCAGGCCGGCGGCCGGAGCGGCCGCGGCCAGGGCGTTTTGGATGGAAATGCGGCGGCGTCCCATGAAATCGGTCATCTGCATACTGGTCTCTCCCGTTGGCTGGCGGCTGGGCCGGCGCAACCGCCGGCTTTGGGCATTGTCGGCAAAAGTCAGTTTGGCGGCAAGAAAAATCGCTCAGCCCTTGCCCGGCAGCGAAACAGGATATTTCGCCACAATTTGCTAAAGTTGAGCGGTGGAACGAACGCACCTGCGGAGGCATCATGGATGCATCGGCCCCGGCCACAAAACCGCCCTTGGAACGCCTGCGTCGCAAGATCCTGCTGACATCCCTCGCCTACTCCCTGGTGGCCTTCGTGGCACTCGCCTTGGTCAGCGCCCTGCCACTGGTGAACTTGCTTAGGGAATACGAGGAGGAGCATCTGCAGTTGACGGCCCGGAACAGGGCTCTGGCAGTGGAAGAGGTGCTCAACCGCATGCGGGACATCAGTCTGCAGATCACCAGCCGCAGTGCCATCCGGCAGGCCCTCTCCGATTTTACCGCCGGCGATCTTACCGCCGAGCAACTGGCCGAGTTCACCCGACCCAAGTTGCAGGATGCCCTGCAGCAGGCCGCTGAGGTGGTGGGCATCACCCGCCTCGACCGCACCGGGTTGCCAGTGGTAACCCTGGGCACCCCGATTCCCGACCGACTCTGGCCGACCGCCGGCAAGGAGCGTCGTGCTCCCCGACTGGCGCCACCGCTGGTCATCGACAACAATCTCCACCTGCTGTTCGACACCCCTATACACGATCCCGACGGCGCCTTTCTCGGCACCGACCTGGTCCTGTTCACCACGTACAAGCTGCAGCGCATCCTCTGGGACGAAACCGGCCTCGGCCGTAGCGGCAACTGCCGCCTCGGACGCATGACCGAAGCCGGTCCGACCTTCTTTTTTCCCGGCCGCACCGGGGATGAGGAAGTCTATAACGAACGGATCGACCAGCCCCAGGTATTGCGGGCCTTTGAATCCCTGCTGCGACAGCAAAGCGGCCTGCTGCGATTGTCGCAAGGGGGGCGAAACCAGGTACTCGCCTTTGTCCCGGTGCCCGGCACCGACTGGGGGCTGCTCGCATCCATGGAACAGCAGGAGCTGTTCGGCCGCATCAACCATCAGCTCGTCATCCTCGGTGTCGTACTGCTCGGCCTGACCTGCTGCGGCGCCGTCGGCATGATGGTGCTGCTGCGCCCCCTGACCAGGGAGGTGGGGGAACACTCTCGACTCCTGCAGCAGGAGGTGGAGGAACGGCGCCGTGTCGAGCGCAGCCTGCGCCAGAGCGAGCAGGAATGGGAGCGAACCTTCGACGCCATCACCGATGCCGTGGCCATTCTGGATACCGAAGGACGCGTCCTGCGCAGCAATCGAGGCGCTCTGCTCCTGACGGGCCACCCCGGCGAGACGCCCAAAGGCCCCTGCTCCTGCGACGTATTTTTCGGACTGCAGCGGCCCGAAGACCGCTGCCCCTACCGCCGCGCCCTGGAAACGGGACAGACCGAATATGGGGAACTGTTCAAACCGGACGAGCAGAAGTATTACCAGGTGGCGGTCTACCCCCTCCACGACGAACAGGGCAAGGTCCGGGGCGCGGTGCATATCGCTCACGACACCACCGAAGAGCGCCGGATGCAGCGGATGAAGGACGAAATGATCTCCGCCGTCAGCCACGAGATCCGCACCCCCTTGACCGCCATGCTCGGCTTTGTCGAATTCATGCTGGAAAACGAGGTGAACCCCGAGCAGCGCCAGGATTACCTGCGCACCGTTTACCGCGAAACCGAACGCCTCAACGACCTGACCAGCAACTTCCTCGACCTGCAACGGTTGCAGGCGCAATTGGAGAGCTATCAACCGGAAGCGGTGGCGGTGGAAGACATGCTGCAGGAGGCAGCCCACCTCTTCGCCCTGGCCTCCCGCGCCCATCCCCTTCGCCTCGATTGCCCGGAGGGCCTGCCGCCGGTCGCGGGGGATCCGAGACGGCTGCAGCAGGTGCTGAAGAACCTGCTCGCCAACGCCATCAAGTATTCCCCCGGCGGCGGTGAAATTCTGCTGCGGGCCGAACTGGACGGGGAGATGGTCAGGGTCAGCGTGACGGATCGGGGGATGGGGATTCCGCCCCAGGCGTTGGGGCGGATTTTCGAACGGTTCTACCGGGTCGACGACAGCGACCGGCGCATTCCCGGGGGGATCGGCCTTGGCCTGGCGCTGGTGCGGGAGGTGGTCCAGGCCCACGGCGGCCGGGTCTGGGCAGAGAGCCGCCTGGGCAAGGGGAGCACGTTCTTCTTCACCCTGCAGGTGGCGAAAAGGCGCTAGTCCGGGCCGTCAGTTGTGTTCCCGGGTCTTGTGGAAGGTCACCTGCGGCCACTGCTCGGCGGTATGGCCCAGGCGCCATTCGCTCGAAGCCAGGTAGGCCAGGTTCCCCTCGGCGTCGTAGGCCAGGTTGCCCTGGTTTTTTTTCTCGAACTCGGCCAGCACTTTGCGGTCCTCGCAGCCGATCCAGCGGGCGGTGGCATAGTCGATCCCCTCGTAGAGGGCATCGACGCTGTACTCGTTCTTGAGGCGGGAAACGATGACGTCGAACTGCAGCACCCCCACCGCGCCGAGGATGTAGTCGGAGCTGATCAGCGGCCGGAACAGCTGCACCGCTCCCTCCTCCGCCAGTTGCATCAGCCCCTTTTCCAGCTGTTTGGCCTTGAGGGGGTTCTTCAGCCGCACCCGGCGAAAATGCTCCGGGGCGAAGCTGGGGATGCCGGTGAATTTGAGGGGCTCCTTCTCGCTGAAGGTGTCGCCGATCTTGATGGTGCCATGGTTGTGGACGCCGATGATGTCTCCCGGCCAGGCCTCTTCCACATTGCTGCGGTCCTGGGCCATGAAGATGGTGGCGTTGGAGATGTTGACGTCCTTGCCGATGCGGTGATGGCGCAGCTTCATGCCGCGGGTGAACTTGCCCGAGCAGATGCGCATGAAGGCGATGCGGTCGCGATGGGCCGGGTCCATGTTCGCCTGGATCTTAAAGACGAAGCCGGAGAAGGCCTCCTCGTAGGGGGAGACTTCGCGGCTGGTGGTCTGCCGCGGCCCCGGCCCGGGGGCCAGCTCGACGAAGGCGTCGAGCAGCTCCTGCACGCCGAAGTTGTTGATGGCGCTGCCGAAGAAAACCGGCGTCTGGTTCCCCTTGCGGTACTCCTCCAGTTCGAAGGGATTGGCCGCCCCTTCGAGCAGTTCGATGTCGTGGCGCAGTTCCTCGGCCTGGGAGCCAAGCAGTTCGTCGAGACGCGGATCGGAGAGGTCCTTGATCAGCAGGCCGTCGTCGGTGCGCACCTCCTGCCCCGGTGTGAAGAGGAACAGTTCCTTGCGGAACAGGTTGTAGGTCCCCTTGAAGCGCTTGCCCATGCCGATGGGCCAGGAGAGGGGCGCACACTCGATCTGCAGGGTTTCCTCGATATCCGCCAGCAGTTCCAGCGGCTCGCGCCCCTCGCGGTCGAGCTTGTTGATGAAGGTGATGATGGGGGTGTTGCGCATGCGGCAGACCTCCATCAGCTTGCGGGTCTGGGTCTCGACCCCCTTGGCGCTGTCGATGACCATCAGCGCGCTGTCCACCGCGGTGAGCACCCGGTAGGTGTCCTCGGAAAAGTCCTGGTGGCCCGGGGTGTCGAGCAGGTTGACCTCGTAGTCTCGGTAGTTGAACTTCATCACCGAGGAGGTGACGGAGATGCCGCGCTCCTGCTCCATGGCCATCCAGTCGCTGGTGGCATGGCGGGCGGCCTTGCGCGCCTTGACCGCGCCGGCCATCTGGATGGCGCCACCGAACAGCAGCAGCTTTTCGGTCAGGGTGGTTTTACCGGCATCGGGGTGGCTGATGATGCCGAAGGTACGGCGACGGTCGACTTCCTGCTGGTTGAGCTTGCTCACAGACCTGAACCTCGGGCGAACTGAAACTGGGGACGAAAAAAACGGGCCGCCTGGCGCAACCCGTCGAAGACACCGGACTATACACCAGGGGGAGGCCCGGGGTCAACCCGCCCGCGGCGCAATTTTCCTTCCCAACTCAGCCGCTTACCGTTACACTGATGTTTTTGTTAAATCCCCTCGGGATCTGTTTTCCTCCCCTGTCGCAAGGAGCCTTCATGCCATCCTCCCGCGCCTGCGGCCTGCTGCTGCACCCGACCTCCCTGCCCGGCCCCTTCGGAATCGGCGCCTTGGGCAGCGAAGCCTTCGCCTTTGTCGATTTTCTCGCCGCCGCCGAGCAGTCCGTCTGGCAGATCCTCCCCCTCGGTCCCACCGGCTACGGCAACTCCCCCTACAGCGCCTATTCCGCCTTCGCCGGCAATCCCCTGCTGATCTGCCTGGAACGGCTGGTGGAAGTGGGCGACCTCGACCCCGCCGACCTGCAGGTGGAAACCATGCCCGACGGCCGCGCCCATTACAGCTATGCCCAGGCTCTCAAGGGCCGGCTGCTGCATAAGGCTGCCCAGCGCTTTCGCAGTCAGGCCACCGCCGAGCGCCGGACGGCCTTTGCCGAGTTCTGTGACCGCCAGGCCTCCTGGCTCAATGACTTCGCCTTCTTCATGGCCGCCCGTCGCAAGCTCAAAGACCTGCCCTGGCAGGCCTGGCCCGCCGAATTGCGCAGCAGAAACCAAGCCGCTCTGCACCAGTGGGGAACGGAACTTGCCGAACCGATCCATCTCCAGAAATACCAGCAGTTCATCTTCTTCGAGCAATGGTTCGCCCTCAAAACCTACGCCAACAGTCGGGGCATCCGCATCCTGGGAGATATCCCCATCTTCCTCGCCAGCGACAGCGCCGATGTTTGGGCCAACGCCCAGGACTTCCATCTCGATGCCGAAGGACATCCAGACCCGGTGGCAGGGGTGCCCCCCGACTACTTCAGCGCCACCGGCCAGCGCTGGGGCAACCCCCTCTATCGCTGGGAGCGGATGGCCCAGGATCATTTTTCCTGGTGGCGGGCCCGTTTTCGCTGGGCACTGACCCAGACCGATCTGGTGCGGGTGGATCATTTTCGCGGTTTCAGCGCCTGCTGGGCGATCCCCGCCAGCGAGGCCACCGCCATCAACGGCCGCTGGGTGCCGGTTCCAGGCACCGAATTGTTCAGTGCCCTGGCCCAGGACCTCGGCAAGCCGGCTATCATCGCCGAGGACCTGGGGATCATCACCCCCGAGGTGGAGGAGCTGAGGGACAGATTCGACTTTCCCGGCATGAAGATTCTGCAGTTCGCCTTCGGCTCCGACGCCAGCAACCCCTACCTGCCCCACAACCTGACCCGCAATTCCATCATTTACACCGGCACCCACGACAACGACACCAGCCTCGGCTGGTGGAAAGGGCTGAACCGGCTGCAACGGGCCAAGGTGCTCGCCTACCTCGGCGGCAGCGGCCGCAACATGCCCTGGGACCTGACCCGTCTGGCCCTGGCCAGCGTCTGCCAGTACTGTATCCTGCCGGTGCAGGATGTTCTCGCCCTCGATTCAAACGCCCGCATGAACATCCCCGGGGTGGCGGAGGGGAACTGGGCCTGGCGCCTCAACCCCGGGGTGCTGACACCGGAATTGGCCGGTCAACTGGCGGAATTGACCCGCATCTACGGGCGGGAGCGCAAATCCAAATCCCGCTGTTGATGTGCCAAATTCCCTTGTCTGGGATGGAAAACCTATGCTAGGCTTTTTCGTGGAATTGAACAGCCGGCAGAGGCGCGGGAGCGCCCTGCGCTCTCAAACTCAACCTGGAGGAAGTCCCGTGAAAAAATCGTTGTTGCTGATGCTGATTGGCTTGGTCGCCGTTTCCCTGGCCGCCGGCTGCAAAGACAAGGCTCCCCAAACCACCGCTCAACCCGCACCCGCAACCGCACCCGCGGCCGCACCCCAGGAAGCCTCGGCTCCCGGTGTGTCGGGCAAGGTCACCGAAACCATGAATTCCGGCGGCTACACCTATATTCAGGTCGACACTGGCGCACAGCAGGTCTGGGCTGCCGCCCCTGAATTCCAGGTGAAGGTCGGCGACCCGGTCATCGTCCCCGAGGGGATGCCGATGGCCAACTTCACCAGCCCCTCCCTCAACCGCGCCTTCGACGTCGTCTACTTTGTGCCCAGCGTGATGGTCGGCGGCGCCGACGGGGCCGCTCCCATGGGCGGCGCAGCCATGCCCGGCGCCCCTGGGGCCAGCGGCGATCTCAAGATGCCTGAAGGCCATCCCCCTGTCACCGGCGCCGCCAATGCCACCAAGGTCGACCTGACCGGCATCAAGAAGGCCGATGGCGGCAAGACCGTCAGCGAAGTGTACTCGGGCAAGAATGACCTGGCCGGCAAGGATGTGGCCATCCGCGGCAAGGTGGTCAAATTCAGCCCGGAGATCATGGGCAAGAACTGGATCCACCTGCAGGACGGCACCGGCGGCGAGGGGACCAACGACCTCACCATCACCACCAGCGGCGTAGCCAAAGTGGGCGACACCGTGCTGGTTACCGGCAAGGTCACCCTCGGCAAGGATTTCGGCTACGGCTACAAGTACGACGTGATCCTTGAAGATGCCAAGGTGGCGGTGGAATAAACCACTCCCATCCCTCCATGCGACAAAAAGCTCCCGGTCTGCGGACCGGGGGCTTTTTTTGTGGTATTTTTTCAACAGGAGTCATAGAAAGGCTGGTTTTCATGCCCGGCATCCTCGCAGCCCAGTGCCGTTTCCCTCCCCACACCGTCCCCCAACCCCAGGTTCGAGACGTGGTCGCTCGATTGTTCCAGGGGCGACTGGAGCAACTGCCGCAGTTGCTCTCCATGTTCGACCATGCCCGGATCCACCAGCGGGACCTGATGCGGCCCCTGGAGTGGTACCTGCAGCCGGCCTCGCCCGCCGAGCGCAACCGCATCTACCAGCAGGAAGGGGGAGCGCTGCTGACAGGGGCGGCGCGGGACTGCCTGGAGGCCGCGGGGGCGCTTCCCGCCGCTGTCGACCAGGTCATCGTCGTCTCCTCCACCGGCCTGGCGACCCCGACCCTGGATGTCCAGCTCAGCAACGCCCTCCGCCTGCGCCCCGATATCAGCCGCCTGCCCCTGTGGGGGCTGGGCTGCGCCGGCGGCGCGGCGGCGCTGGCCCGGGCGCGGGATTACTGCCTGGCCCATCCCCGCGCCCTGGTGCTGGTCGGGGCGCTGGAGTGTTGCAGCCTGACCCTGCTGGCCGAAGACGCCAGCCGCAAGAACCTGCTGGCCACTGCCCTGTTTTCCGACGGCGCCGCCGCGGTGCTGGTGGCCGGGGATGCATGGGGCCGCGCCGGGGTGCCGATCCTGGCCAGCCGCTCCCACCTGTTTCCCGACAGCGAGGGGGTAATGGGCTGGAAGTTCCGCGACCAGGGGATGGAACTGCTCCTCTCCCCCCGGCTGCCGGCTCTGGTCAAGGCCGAGGCCGCCGGCCTCGTCGACGGCTTTCTCGCCCCCCAGGGGCTGCACCGAAGGGATCTGGCCCACTACCTGTTCCACCCCGGCGGGGCCAAGATCATCGACGCCTGCCGAGAGGCGCTGGCGCTGCCGGCCAAGGCCCTGGAGCTGACCGAGGGGGTGCTCAACCGCCACGGCAACTGTTCGTCGGTCTCGGTGCTGGCGGTGCTGCAGGATTGGCTGGCCCAGCCCGGCCGTCATCCCGGGCCGGCCCTGCTGGCCAGCTTTGGTCCGGGCTTTGCCGCCGAACTGCTGCTGCTCGGGAGTTGAAGTTATGAATCTGCTCTGGATCTTCGCCTTCCTCATCGCCGAGCGGCTCTTCGAGCTGGCCTTCTCCCGTCGCAATTTCCTGCGGTTGCAGGCCCGCGGCGGCCAGGAATTCCACCGTCGCACCTTCGCCCCCATCGCCCTGCTGCACGCCCTGTTTCTGACCTGCCTGCTGATCGAATCCTACCCCTGGCGCATCCCCCTCGACCTGCGCACCTGGGCCACCCTGCTGCCCCTGGTGGCGCTGCAGGGGGTGCGCTACTGGTGCATGGCGAGCCTGGGGGAATACTGGAACGCCCGCATCGTGGTGGTGCCGGGGGCGCAGGTGCGCCGCCGCGGCCCCTACCGCTGGCTGCGCCATCCCAACTACCTGGTGGTGGTGCTGGAATTCGCCCTCATTCCCCTGCTGATGCGGGCACCTTGGTGCCTGGGGTTTTTCTTCGTCAACCTGCTGATCCTGCGCCAGCGTATCCGCCTCGAGGAGGAGACCCTGCGCCGCTTCACCGACTACTCGGAACGCTTCCCCCCCTCGTCCCCACCCTCCTCCCCGGAGTCCTCCGGGTGAAAATTTTGGTAGATGGCCAGCGCCAGCGCCGCCGGTAACCCGGGCATGGCTTGCAGTTGGGCCAGACTGGCGCTGCGGATCTGCTTGAGGCTGCCGAAATGCCTGAGCAGGGCCTTGCGCCGGGCCGGACCGACCCCGGGCAACTCCTCCAGGGTTGAGGCGAGGGCCGCCTGGCCCCGCAGCTTGCGATGATAGCCGATGGCGAAGCGGTGCGCTTCGTCCCGCAGGCGCTCGAGCAGGAACAGGGCCGGCGAGCCCTGGCGCAGCAGCACCGGGTTCTTGCGTCCCGGCAGGAAAAACCGCTCCTCGCTGCGCTCCACCGCCTTCCCCTTGACGTTGGCCAGCACCCGGCTCTTGGCGATGCCGACGGCATCGACCTGCCCCGCCAGGCCTAGTTCCTCGAGCACCCGGGTCAACACCCCCAGCTGCCCCTTGCCGCCGTCGATGAGAATCAGGTCGGGCAGCAGCCCCTCCTCCAGCCCCCGCCGCAGCCGGCGCTGCAACACCTCGTAGAGGGAGGCGAAATCGTCGGCGCCGCTCACGGTGCGGATGCGGAAACGCCGGTAGGCAGCCTTGTCCGGTTCGCCGTCGCTGAGCACCACCATGCTGCCGACGCTGGAGGTTCCCTGCACGTTGGAGATGTCGAAGCATTCGATGCGCTGGGGGGGCTTGGCCAGATGCAGCTTCTGCCGCAACTCCTCGAGCACCCCCTGGCGCGCCTCCCGGCGGCTTCCCCGCTCGCGGAAGGACTCCCGGGCATTGGCGGTGGCCAGTTCCACCAACTCCACCTTCTGACCCCGCTGGGGGCTGGCCAGGGCCACCCGTCGCCCCTTGAGCTCGGAGAGCCAGTCGGCCAGGGTGGCGGCATCCTCCAGGGCAAAGGGGACCAGTACCCGGTCGGGGATCACCACCTCCCGGGCGTAATACTCCCGCAGGAAGGAGGAGAGCAGTTCATCTTCGTCCAGCCGCCACTCCAGGGCGAAATTGCGTCGGCCGATGAGTTTGCCGGCGCGGATGAAAAGCAGCGCCAGTTCCACCTCTCCCCCCTCTCGGTGCAGGCCGACCACGTCCTGATCGCCGCCGCCGGGGGCCACCACCTTCTGGGTCTCCACCGTCTGCTCGATGGCCCGGATCTGGTCCCGCAGCCGCGCCGCCTGCTCGTAGCGCATGCCTGCGGCGGCCGCCTCCATCTCCCGTCGCAGGCTGCCGATGACCTCCGTTTCCCGCCCGGAGAGCAGGGCCGTCACCCCCTTGACCAGTTGGCGGTAGTCGGCGGCGCTGATGCGGCCGTGACAGGGGGCGCTGCACTGGCCGATCTGGTAGAACAGGCAGGGACGTCCCCGGCGGCGGCAGGTCTCGAGCGGGTAGTGGCGCAGGGGGAAGATGCGGTAGATTTCCTTGAGGGTCTGGCGCACCGCCGCCGAGGAGGCAAAGGGGCCGAAATGGAGAGCGCCGTCGCTCTTGACCCGGCGCACCACCGACAGGGCCGGAAACTCCTCCCGGGGGTCGAGGCGGATGGAGACGTAGGTCTTGTCGTCCCGCAGGTTGATGTTGTAGCGGGGGCGGTACTGCTTGATCAGGGTATTTTCGAGGATCAGGGCCTCTTTTTCCGTGTCGGTGACCAGGGTGTCGATGATCGCCACCCGGCCCATCAGCACCCGGATCTGCGGCCGCGGGTCGCCGGCTGCGGAAAAATAGTTGCGCAGGCGGTTGCGCAGGTTGACCGCCTTGCCGACGTAGAGCACCGTGCCGGACTCCCCCTTCATCAGGTAGACGCCGGGGGTGGTGGGGAATTTTTTCGGGTCGAATTCGTACATGCACACCTGTCCGAAACCAGGGCCGTCGCGGCCCGCCCCGGTCACCATAGCCCGGTGGCCAAGTACCTGTCAACACGGCCTTCCACGGCACCGGTTGCCTGGCTGGGGGCGCCGGTTATACTGGTCTCATGACTGCCTGCAGCCACCTTCAAACAGGGAGATTCCCATGAGACATCTACTGCTTCTGACACTGCTGTTCACCCTCCCCGCCGGCGCCCTGGCCTCCCCCGCCGAACTGCTGGTGGCTGCCGCCAAAGCCATGAACGACCAGCAGCCCCGCCTGCAGACCTACCGGGCCGCGGTGGAGACCGACCAGGTCGCGGCCATGCTGGCACGGATGACCGCCAACATGCCGGCCAACCTCCCCCGGCCGGAGGTGCCGCAACTGTTCAAGTACTGGGACCGCCAGCGCCAGGCCATGCTGGTGCAGGCCGAAGGGGGGCAGATCTTTCCCTACATGCAGGAGATGATCCGCCGCTTCTCCAGCAACTTCGCCCTGGAGTTGCACGGCTTTTTCCTTCCAACCGCCCGCTCCGCCGAGCGTACGACCCTGCTCGCCGTCGCGCGGGTGCAGCAACGCCAAACCTCCGGGGCTGGGGGGGGGCTGACGGAACTGGAACTGGCTTTTGATCCACCGGCCGACCTGCAGGGAGCGTTCTTCCGGGACGGCCTCGGCCTGCCTCAGCGGGACGTCAGCCGGTTGCTGCTGGCCTTCGACGGGGGGCAGCGTCTGCGCCGCCTCGACCTCACCACGGCCGAGGGGGGGGGCTGGACCCTGTCCCTCGGCTACCAGAGCGCCGGAACGCTGCAACTACCGGCCAACCTGCAGTTGATGGGCGCAGCCGGGACCCGGGAAACCCGGGTGGAGACCCGGTTCGCCGAGCAGGACGGCTTCTGGCTACCGGTCGAGCAGCGCCAGAGCCTGCGCGATGGTGATAAACACGAGCAGCGCCTGGTGCAATTCCACGACTACCAGGTCAATATCCCCCTGCCGGCCGAGGTACTGCAACGCATGGAGCAGCCCTGAGCAGACCCTGGGTGAATGATCCTCGGGGGAGAGCGCCACCCCCTGGCTTCCCGAAAACTTGACTCCCCATGGCGTTTACAACATACTTTGGGAATTTCGACCAGATCGGGGAGTCATGGCACGCCACCTGTTCAGCTTCGTCAACAACCTCAAGCTGCGCTGGAAGCTGCTGGTGGTGGTGCTGCCGCTGGTGGTGGTGCCGCTGCTGGTGGTCGGCGTAGTGATCAGCGTCATCGCCACCGAGCAGGCCTACCGGGGGATCACCCAGGCCAGCAAGGACGACCTGGACCACATGGCCCGCTTCACCCTCGACCTCCTCGACGCCCATCACCAGCAGTTCCAGGTTTACAAGAACGACAAGAAAAAGACCATCCAGGAGGAGATGAAGACCCTCACCAACCTGGCCTACAGCCTGGTCGAAGCCCAGCACCGCAACCACCAGGGGGGCCGCCTCGACCTTGCCAGCGCCAAGGAGCAGGCCAAGCGGGCTCTCAAGCAGGTCAATATCGGCGAATCGGGCTATATCTACGCCATGACCAGCCAGGGTCTGCTGACGGTGCATGTGGCCCGGGAGGGGGAAAACATCTATGACGAACAGGACGAGGACGGGCGCCATTTCATCCGTGCCATGTGCAAGGCAGCCCTCAAATCCGATCCCGGCAAGGTAATGTTCATCATTTATCCCTGGCGCAACGCCGTGCTCGGCGACACCCGCCCCCGGCAGAAGGTGGTGGCCTACCGCTATTTCCGCGAATGGGACTGGATCATCGCCACCGGCGGCTACCTCGATGAGACCTACGAGGACCTGGCCTTTGAACAGCGCTCCTTCGAGGATCTGAAGGCCAAAATCAAGGCCAAGCAGGTCGGCCGCACCGGCTACATCTACTGCCTCGACGGCCAGGGCAACCTCACCGTCCACCCGCAGAGCGAGGGGAGCAATCTGCGCGACGCCCGCGACGCCAACGGGGTCCCCTTCATCCGCGAAATGCTGGAGCAGAAAAACGGCTGGATCCGCTATCCCTGGAAAAACCCCGGGGAGGATGCACCGCGGATGAAGCTGGTGCGCTACCGCTATTTCAAGCCCTGGGACTGGATCGTGGCGGTGGGCGCCATCGAGGACGAGTTCTACCAGGAGGCCAACCTGATCAAGGGACGGATCTTCTCGAGCCTGACGGGCATCGTGCTGGTGATGATCCTGTTCGCCGTCACCCTGGTGTTTCTGGCCGCCAAGGTCCTCACCGACCCGATCCACGGCATGATGGAGGGGATCCGCCGCATCAAGAGCGGCCGTTTCGACCAGCAGCTGCCGGTGGAGACCCGCGACGAAATGGGGGAACTGGCCGCCGCCTTCAACCGCATGACCGAGATCATCAAGCGCAACAAGGAGATCGAGGCGACCCTGGCGCAGCAGGGGAAGATGGCGTCTTTGGGGGTGCTCTCCTCCGGGGTGGCCCATGAGATCAACAACCCCCTCGGGGTGATCCTCGGCTATGCCAGCTTCATGGAAGGCAAGCTCTCCCCGGACGACCCCCACTACAAGTACGTCCACGAGATCAAGCGGGAGAGCAAGCGCTGCAAGAAGATCGTGCAGGACCTGCTCAGCTACGCCCGCACCCCCAAGCCGGCCCTGGAGACGGTGGACATCAACGATCTGCTCGGCCAGATCGTCGACTTCGCCGCCAACCATACCGACATGCACCATGTGACGATCCGCCGGGAATTCGCCCCCGAGCTGCCGCTGTTGCAGGCCGACGGCGACCAGTTGCGCCAGGTGGCGATCAACCTGATCCTCAACGCCGGCGGCGCCATGGAACAGGGGGGTGAGTTGCGGGTAAGCACCCGCCTGGCGGACGACGGCCATCTCGACATCGAGTTTGCCGATAACGGCTGCGGCATCGAGCCGGAGAACCTGGAGAAGATCTTCGAGCCCTTCTTCACCACCCGTACCCGCGGCACCGGCCTGGGGCTGGCGATCACCCGCCAACTCATCGAGCAGCACCACGGCCGCATCCACATCGACAGTCAGGTGGGCACCGGCACCACCGTCACTGTCCGCCTCCCCCTGAGCTACCAGGAGAGCTGATCATGCCCCCCAAACGCATCCTGCTAATCGACAACGAAGAGGGCCTGTGCCGGCTGATGGAGGCCGTGCTCTGCGACAGCGGCTACCAGGTCAAGGCCTACACCCGCTCCTTCGAAGCCATGGAGGAATTCACCCCCACCGACTACGACCTGGTGGTCACCGACATCAAAATGCCCGGCCTTGATGGGTTGGAGGTGCTGCAGCGGGTCAAGGACCGGGCCCCGGCCTTGCCGGTGATCATGATCACCGCCTTCGCCACCGTGGAAATGTCGATCCAGGCCCTGCGCCGCGGCGCCTACGACATGCTGACCAAGCCCTTCGAGCCGGAGGAACTGCTTTACCGGGTGAAAAACGCCCTCAGCCATGTGGATCTCCTCGAGGAGAACCGGGAACTGCGGCAGGAATTGGTGGGAAAGTTCCGCTTCGACAACATCATCGGCACCTCCGGCGAACTCAAGACAGTGCTGGAAAAGGTGGAGCGGGTCGGCGTGCGGGATACCTCGGTGCTGATCACCGGCGAATCGGGGACGGGCAAGGAACTCATCGCCCAGGCCATCCACTACAATTCCCCCCGCAAGGACCACCGCTTCGTCGCCATCAACTGCGGCGCCCTGCCCGAGTCGGTGCTGGAGAGCGAGTTGTTCGGTTCCAAGAAGGGAGCCTTCACCGGCGCCACGGAAAACCGCCAGGGGCTGCTCGAGGCCGCCGACGGCGGCACCCTGTTTCTCGATGAAGTCGGTAATCTGCCGATGAACGTGCAGAAGACCCTGCTGCGCTTTCTGCAGGAGCAGGAGTTCCTGCGCATTGGCGACACCCGCCCCACCAAGGTCAACGTGCGGGTCCTCTCCGCCACCAATACCGACCTGCTGGCCGAGGTCAAGACCGGCAGTTTCCGCGAAGACCTCTACTACCGCCTCAACGTGGTCAACATCCACCTGCCGCCGCTGCGCCAGCGCCCCGACGACATTCCGCTGCTGGCCGCCCACTTCATCAAGCAGCAAAACCAGAAGTTCGCCACCAATGTCAAGGGATTGGCTCCCGAGGCCCTGGCCGCCGTCTGCGCCTATGCCTGGCCAGGCAACATCCGCCAGTTGCGCAACGTCATCGAGGCCTGTCTTGCCATGGAGACCGGCGACACCATCAGCCTGGAGACCCTGGCGCAATTCATCGAAGTCCCCAAGGAAGATGGTATGGGCACTCCCGTGGAGGGGGATTACTCGGATGCTCTGGCCCGCTTCGAGCGGGATTACCTCAAGACCCTGCTGCAGAAGACCGGGGGCAACATCGAGGCGGCCGCGCGGGAGGCGGGCATGAACATGGCCACCATTTACCGCAAACTGAAAAAATACGATGTGCGCCGGGATGAATTGCGCTGAGGCCTTTGAAACTTTTGCACGAATGCGAAAAACCGGGTCATAAATTCGCAGCATTGCAACCAAATGACCCAGGTTTTTTATCCGTACCTGCCCAAATCTCTGCAACTTTTGATAAAATAAAGCAAATTTTTTCTCATGGGCCCAGACCCGGTTTGGTACGCCCCTTGCTCAACACCAGGGTGCGTTACTCCGAAGGGATCGGGGTGGATTTGCCGTTGAGGGACGGCGGGTCCACCCCACCGCCACGGATCGCCGAACTACACACCAGGGAGATTCGCCATGCCCCCAGCCGCGAGTTCCGCCATGGTCGCCTCTGAGCCTGCAGCCCACACCGAGAATACCGCCCCAGCCCCCCTGGGCCTGTTCGCCCTGGGCACGACCCTGGCCATCGTGATTCTGCAGACCCGCGGTTGGCTGCAACTTGAATCCTGGCTGCTGATCCTGCTGGTGGTGTACGGTTCCACCGCCCTGATCCTGATCGGTTGGAGCGATTGGCGCGCCCGCAGCACCTTCGGCGCGCTCGCCTATACCTGCGCCGGCCTGTACTGTCTTTCCGAGATCGCCCTGATCATCCTGCCCGGCATCGGTTTCGGCAAATATCCCAGCCCACTCTCCATGGCGGCCTACCTCGGGCTCTGGGCCCTGTTCGGCAGCATCCTCTGCGCCGGGGCCCGCCCGCTGCCACTGGCCGTCCAAGGGGTCTTCCTGCTTTTCACCCTGCACCTGACCCTGCAGGCCTTCGCCCTGGGGTTGCCGCAGCCGGCCCTCAGCCTGCCGGCCGACCTGCTCGGCCTGGGGGCCGCGGCCAGCGCCCTCTACTGCTCGGTGGCCATCTGCCTCAATGCCTCCCGCGGGCGCAGCGTGCTCCCCCTGGGACCGACCCCGCCACCAGAATCATCCACAACCCTCGATTGAGCGTAAAAGGCCGCCCCCGCAAGGAGACGGCCTTTTACATTATGCTGCAACCTCGACCTCAGGCGCGGGAAACGAAACGCACCTCGCGGGTGTCGACTTTGATCTTTTCTCCCGATTCCAGATAGCCGGGAACCTGAATGCGCAGGCCAGTCTCCAGGACTGCCTCCTTGGTCTGGGCGGTGGCGGTGGCGTTTTTGATCGAAGGCGCGGTCTCGGTCACGACCAGTTCCACCGTCATCGGCGGGTCGACGCTGACCACCCGCCCTTCGAACACACCGAGCTGCACCTCGGCCCCCTCGAGCAGAAAGCCCTGCACCGGTTCGAACAGTTCGGCCCCAAGTTCATACTGCTCGTAGGACTCCAGGTCCATGAATACGCCACCGTCACCGGAAGGGTAGAGGAACTGCCCCTTGCGCCGCTCGAAATCGGCCTCGTCGACCCGGTCGCCGGATTTGAAGGTCTTTTCCAGCACCTGGCTGGTGAGCAGGTTGCGGTATTTGATCTTGACCAGGGTATTGCCGCCGCGGGCGGACGGAGACTGGGTGGTGGTATCCAGGATCAGGCAGGGGGCCGCGTCGAACTGGATGACCAGGCCGCGTTTGAAATCGGCGGTGGTGAGCATGGGGAAATCCTCCATTTCGGGGTTGCAGGAAAGGGCGCACTCTAGCATGAACCGGGGGCTGTTGACAATCGTCCGGCGACAATTTTTCCGTGACAGAACAGTGGCTTCTGTGGTTAAATGCGCCTTTCTCAGCACCCCGCGGCACTGCCGGCAAAGGAGACTGTTCCATGTACGATTGTTCCGACCTGAAAAAAGGGCTGAAGCTGATGATCGACGGCGAGCCTCACGTCATCACCGCCTTCGACTTCACCAAGCCCGGCAAGGGCCAGGCCCTCTACAAATGCAAGCTGCGCAACATGATCACCGGGTCCCTTTTCGACCGCACCTACCGCTCCGGCGAGAGCTTCGAGCAGGCCGCCCTGGAAGACCGGGAGATGCAGTACCTCTACCAGGACGAAAGCGGCTACGTGTTCATGGACAACAAGTCCTTCGAGCAGGTTCACCTCAGCGAAGAGACTCTGGGGGACGACAAACTGCTGCTGATCGACAACATGATCGTGCAGATCCTCATGTTCAACGGCCGCGGCATCGGCATCACCCTGCCCAACTTCGTCAACCTGCGGGTCACCCAGGCCGATCCCTGGGTCAAGGGAGACACGGCCGCCGGCAACAACAAGCCCGCCACCGTGGAGACCGGCTACAGCCTTTCCGTCCCCTCCTTCGTCGAAGAAGGCGACCTGATCCAGATCGACACCCGCACCGGCGAGTACGTCACCCGGGTCAAGGAATAAGCCGCCCCATGGAACCCAACTGGGCCCTG
>CAZYXS010000061.1:0-4472 GCA_964650955.1 uncultured Desulfuromonadales bacterium
TGTTTTGGCTAAAACCGGGCTAGGGCTTCAACACGTTAACCAAACGCGTTGCCCTGCGGGGTGCCCTTTGTCGTGGTGAAAAGGAAAAAAACCGGGCCGGTTGCGAACAACCGGCCCGGCCTGGGTACTGCTGTCGAGCGCGAGGGATTAGTCCTTGCGCATCAGCCGCATCTTCTTGCGCAGCCGACGCTGGGCTTCCTTCTCCTTGCGCTTGCGCTTGACGCTGGGCTTCTCGTAATACTTGCGCTGCTTCATTTCACGGAAGAGCCCCTCCTGCTGCAGCTTGCGCTTGAGCACACGGATGGCTTTCTCGACGTTGTTGTCGATAACCTGTATTTCCACGGAAGAAATCACCTCGCTTTCCGTCTGAATCGAATCCGCCCGATTGCCAGGGCAAAAAAGGCAAGACGGAATACTAGCGATACTTCGGCATAAAAATCAAGTTATTTTTTCGTTCCCAACGTAAAAAGCGTGACGGGCAGGCCGCCGTTGTGCAACTGTGCCAAGGGAGTCGGAACACAGCCGGTGGCCGCCAGAGGGGCATCGGCGGGGCAAAGCAGCGCCCCCCGCCAACCGGCGAACGGGCCGCGCAAGGCCTGGCCGAGGGTCCGGTAGAGGGGCCCCAGGTCGCTGCCGGCTTCGAGGCGGGCGCCGTAAGGGGGATTGGCCAGCAGCAGCCCGGCGGGTGCCGGAGCCTGCAGCCGGGCCAGCTCCACGCACTCGAAGCGCACCCCGGCGTCCACCCCGGCCCGCTCGGCGTTGCGGCGGGCCGCGGCCAGCGCCCGCGGGTCGCGGTCGGAGCCAAGCAGCGGTACCGCCACCGGCCGCCGAACCTGCTCGGCTTCAAGCCGCAGTGCCTGCCACAACCCTGGCCGGTAGCGGGGCCAATGCATGAAGGCGAAGGTCCGCTCTATGCCGGGGGGGCGGTTGGCGGCGAGCAGGGCCGCCTCGATGACGAAGGTCCCGGAGCCGCACATGGGGTCGACCAGGGGAGTGCTGCCATCCCAGCCCAGCAACTGCAGGATGCCTGCGGCCAGATTCTCCCGCAGGGGCGCGTGGGCGGTCTCCTCCCGGTAGCCGCGCCGATGCAACAGCTCGCCGGAGCTGTCGATGGAAAGCTCGCAGACATCCCCCTCGAAACGGGCCAGGACCAACTGCGCCCCCTCCCCTGCGGGAGCCGCCTCCCGCCCCAGGGCGCGGTTGATGGCGGCCTCGATGGTTTCGGCGATGCGGCCGGTGTGCAGCAACCGCGACCCCCGGCTGGAAGCCCGCACCTGCACGGCGGTTGCGGCCTTGAGAAAGCGGCCCCAGGGCAGGCGCACCAGCTTGCGGTAGAAATCGGGAAAATCCCGGCTGCGCACCTCCCCCAGTCGCACCAGCACCCGGCTGGCGCTGCGCAGCCAGAGGTTGGCCAGGTAGAGCTCCCGCAGGCCACCGTGGAATTCGACCCCACCGGGCAGCACCTGCAGCGGAGCCAGCCCGAGGCCAGCCAGTTCCTCGGCGCAAACCCCCTCGAGGCCCGGCGGAACGACGGCAAAGAGAGTATCGTCGTTTTTCTTCATCGATCCTCCGCGAAAAACCGGACTGTAGCACAGCCCCTCGCCACGGGCAACGCACAGCGCACAGCCCGGCGCAATTGGCAACCCGACCGATCTTCTGTTACCATGCAGCCACAGCCAGCAGCCACCGGAGCTCCCCATGATCACCTACGACATTGACTGGGCCTATCTGCTCGAACGCTTGGAACGCCTCCTCGATTTGGGAGAGGAAGCCCTCAGCCGCCACCTCGAGGAACCCAGCCTCGACCCGCAAACCTTCGCCGGCACCATCGCCTTCCGTTGGCAGCCACGGCATCCTCAGGGGCCGCTGCTGCCCGTGGCGCATCCCGACCTGCCCGAGCATGCCGACCTGGTCGGTCTCGATCGACCGCTGCTACGGCTGCGCCGCAATACCTTGCAATTCGTCCGCGGCTATCCCGCCAACAACGTGCTGCTGTGGGGGGAGCGGGGGAGCGGCAAATCGACGGCAGTCAAGGGGCTGCTGCAGGAGTTCGCTGCGCAGGGATTGCGCCTGGTAGAGGTGCAGAAGGACGACCTCGGCCAATTGCCCCTGATCATCGCCCTGCTGCGGGGACGCCCCCAGCGCTTTCTGCTGTTCTGCGACGATCTCGCCTTCGGCGAGGAGGACGGCAGTTACCGGGAGCTCAAGGCCCTGCTGGAAGGGGGGATCGAGGCCCGACCGGCCAACGTGCTGGTCTACGCCACCAGCAACCGCCGGCACCTGATGCCGGAACGGATGGCCGACAACACCGGCGAACTGGAGATCCATCCCGAGGAGTCGGTCGCCGAAAAGCTCTCTCTTTCCGATCGGTTCGGCCTCACCCTCGGTTTCTATCCCATGACCCAGGAGGCCTACCTGCAGGTGGTGCGGCACTGGGCGGGGCGGCTGCAGCTCAGCATCCCTCCGGCGGAACTGGAGCGCCGGGCACTGCGCTGGGCCCTGGGCCGCGGGGCCCGCTCGGGTCGGGTCGCCCGCCAGTTCGTGGACGACCTGGCCGGCCGCCTGGCTCTGGCCGCCGACGGATTTCCCGACCTGGACTGATTTTGGCCGAAGAATTGCACATAATTGGAGTTTTCATCCTGCCGTCGCCGATTCGACACCATCCTCGAGGAGTGCTTCCATGCGCCTGCGCCACCTGGCCCTGCTGGCCCTGCTGCTGACCATCCCCGCCCCCTTGTTCGCCCGCTGGATCCAGGATCTCGTGGTGATCCAGACCCAGGATGTCGGCCGGGTCGAATTCAGCCATACCAACCACCTGGCGGCGGTGGGAAACAACTGTCCCACCTGCCATAACGCCCCCTTCGAAATCGTCACCAAAAAGAACGTTCCGGTACGCATGACGGAAATGGAAAAAGGCGCTTCCTGCGGCAAATGCCACGACGGCACCAAAGCCTTCTCGGTCAAGGGGGATTGCGCCACCTGCCACCCGATCGGGGATTTTTCCTACCAGGTCCCCGATGCCGGCGATGCCGCCTTCAGCCACACCAAGCACATCGCCATGTTCGGCTGCATGGAATGTCATCCGGCCCTGTTCAAGGCGGAGCGGGGGAAAAATCCTGCCATCACCATGACCCAGATGGAGAAGGGGGCCTCCTGCGGCGCCTGCCACGATGGCAAATCCGCCTTTTCGGTGCAGGGCGACTGCGAAAAATGCCATGCCATGTAAGTCTTTGACGGCGCCTGCGTGATGAATGTCGGCAAATACTTCAAACCCGGCCAGAAGATCCTCCTCCGCCCCCTGCTGCCTGAGGATCAGGCGGACCGCAACGAATGCCTGACGGTCTACTTCAGGGACTTCAGCCAGGGGACTCTCGAACTCGAGCTTGCCTACCGGCTCCAACAGGGTGAGGAATACCCTTTCGCCGAGGATGTTCCCCTGGAACTACTCAGCGATGCCTTTGGCGTCGGCATCCGCGCCACCGGGATCTATCGGGGCAGCCCCACGCCGCACCTGATCCGGGTGGAACCGACCTCGGAACTGACCATGTTCCAGCGGCGGGTCAAACCGCGAGCCGAGTTGCAGATCGGCCTGCGTTATAGCCGCGGCCTGGGCAAACTGCGGACCTTCCGCGAGCAATGGCGGCGCAACGTGCAAATTCTGGCCGAGGGCAAGGACTTCTCCCGCTTGGGGCCCGCCCCCCGCTGCCTGGTGAACCTCAGTGCCAGCGGCATCCGCTTCCTGGTCAAGGGACCGGTCGAACCGGCGGAACTGTTCCTGCTGCTGCTCGAACCCGAGGCGGGTGGCCAACCCATCTGCGTACTCGCCGAGGTGGTCTGGACCGCCCCCGGCCCGGGCAGCCAGGTCGCCACCGGCATGCGGTTTCTCAATATCCTCGACCAGGACCAGAAACGGATCGAGCACCTGGTCAAAGAGGCGCTCACCGCCCCCCAGGCACCCGCCTGAGGCACCTCTCGACCGACCCCGCCATTTGCCCACCCGACCCCGCCATTTGACGCTCGAAAAAAATTCCGGCTAAAAACTTCAAACATTTAGAATTATTGATTTTTTTCTAGATATCCACAGTTTCGTGGACAACCCTGTGGGGAAGCCAGGGGGGCATCGGAAAAAAGCGCGTCGAATCGCCCGAATTAGCTTTTTGCCTATTAAATGTGCAGCACAATTTCCTGGGATCAGGACAAGCTTTGAAGGGTGATCAGCTCGGCAAAGGGCCCGGAATCGGGCCGGCTGGAGGGGGGACCGCAGGCCGTCAGCAACCGGCGGAGGAAGTCGCTGCGGGGGACCTCCCGGGCCCCCAGGGAGGCCAGGTGGGGGGTGGGCAGCTGACAATCGAGAAAGGCGAAGCCGCCTGTCTGGAGCAGCCGGGCGAGGGAAACGAAAGCGACCTTGGAGGCGTCGGTGCGACGGTGGAACATCGACTCGCCGAAAAAGCCCCGGCCGATGGCCACCCCGT
>CAZYXS010000061.1:4482-18409 GCA_964650955.1 uncultured Desulfuromonadales bacterium
ACAGCCCCCCCACCAGTTCCTCCCCCTGCCAGCACTCCACTGAATGGGCGTACCCCCGGCGATGCAACTCCAGGTAGGCCGCCTGCATCTCCGGGGTGATCCAAGTCCCCGCGCCGCTGCGCTCCCCCTCCTCCGCGCAAGCCTTCAGCACCGCGGCAAAGGCCTGGTCGAAACTGACCCGGAAGCGCTTTTGGCGCAGCACCTTGGCCAGGCTGCGGGAGATGTGCAGATGGGGGAACTCGAGCAGGCAGCGGGGATCCGGAGACCACCAGAGCAGGGGATCGCCAGGACTGAACCAGGGAAAGAGACCGGAACTGTAGGCCAGCAGCAGTCGCTGCGGACTGAGGTCGCCGCCGACGGCCAGCAGTCCGTTGGGTTCGGCGGCGGAGGCCGGTGGGAAGATCAGCGCCGGGCTGAGGCGGAAGATGGGCATGGTGGCCGGGACCGACCTGATCAGCCGAAATCGAAGTTGAGCTTGCCCCGCTGGCAGCCGATGCGTACCAGCCCCCCCTTGCTGAGGCGACCGAACAGGATCTCACCGGCCAGCACGTCCCCCAGCTCCCGCTGGATCAACCGGCCCAGGGGGCGGGCGCCGAAGACCGGATCGAAGCCACGCTTGACCAGGTCGGCGCGGGCCGCGGCGGAGAGCTGCAGGGTCACCCCCTTGTCGGAGAGCTGCTGCTGCAGTTCGCCAACGAACTTGTCCACCACCCGCCCCATCACCTTGGGGGTCAGAGACTGGAAGGGGATGATGGCGTCGAGGCGGTTGCGGAACTCGGGGGAGAAGGTCTTCTCCACCGCCTGGCGTGAGCTGGCGCCGCCGGGGGCATTGCCGAAGCCGATGGGCTGGGCGCTGAGCTCGCGGGCGCCGACGTTGCTGGTCATGATCAGCACGGCGTTGCGGAAGTCGGCCTTCTTGCCGTTGTTGTCGGTGAGGGTGCCGTGATCCATCACCTGCAGCAGGATGCTGAACAGGTCGGGATGGGCCTTCTCGATCTCGTCGAGCAGCAGCACGCAGTAGGGATGGCGGTTGAGGGCGTCGGTGAGCAGCCCCCCCTGGTCGAACCCGACATAGCCGGGGGGCGCGCCGATCAGGCGGGCCACCGAGTGCTTCTCCATGTACTCGCTCATGTCGAAGCGCAGGAACTCCACCCCGAGCTGCAGCGCCAGCTGCTTGGCCACCTCGGTCTTGCCGACCCCGGTGGGGCCGGTGAACAGGAAGGAGCCGGTCGGCTTTTCCGGGTGGCCGAGGCCGGCCCGGGCCCGCAGGATGGAGCGGCAGAGAGCGTCGATGGCCTCGTCCTGCCCGAAGACCACCCGCTTGAGGTCGCGGTCGAGATGCTTGAGGCGGCGCCGGTCGCTGCTGGAGACGGAGCGGGCCGGAATGCGGGCGATCTTGGCCACCACCTCCTCGATCATCGCCACATCGATGCGGTTCCCCTCCCGCTGCTGGATGCGGTTGAGAGCCCCGGCCTCGTCGATGACGTCGATGGCCTTGTCCGGCAGCATGCGGCCGGTGATGTGGCGGGCGGAGAGTTCGGCGGCGGCCCGCAGCGCCCCGTCCGCGAACTGCACGCCGTGGTGCTCCTCGTAGCGGGAACGCAGCCCCTCGAGGATGGCCACCGTCTCCTCGACGCTTGGCTCGAGCACGTCGATCTTCTGGAAGCGCCGGGAGAGGGCCCGGTCCTTCTCGAACAGGTTCTTGTACTCCTCGTAGGTGGTGGAGCCGATGCAACGCAGCTCCCCCGCGCCGAGCACCGGCTTGAGCAGGTTGGAGGCGTCGAGGGAACCACCGCTGGTGGCGCCGGCGCCGACGATGGTGTGGATTTCGTCGATGAACAGAATGGCGTTGGGCTTTTTCCCCAGGGCCGCCAGCACCGCCTTGATCCGCTCCTCGAAATCCCCCCGGTACTTGGTCCCCGCCAGCAGCGCCCCCATGTCGAGGCTATAGATCTCGCTCTGCCGCAAGGCCTCCGGCACCAGACCCGCCTCGATCATCAGCGCCAGTCCCTCGGCCAGGGCGGTCTTGCCCACCCCCGGGTCGCCGACGTAGATCGGGTTGTTCTTGCGCCGCCGGCACAGTACCAGGATGGTGCGCTCCAGTTCGTGGGTGCGGCCGATGAGGGGGTCGATCTTGCCTGCCTTGGCGCGGGCCCGCAGGTTCTGGGTGAAAGCCTCGAGGGGGTCGCGGCTCGGGGCTCCTTTGGCTGGCGCCGGTTCTTCCGTGGGCGCGCTTTTGCTCGGCTGGGGCTCAGCCTCGGGGGAAGGGACCTTGGCCACCCCGTGGGCGATGTATTCGAGGATATCCAGCCGGCTGATCCCCTGCCCCTCGAGGAAATGGGCCGCCTGGGAGCTTTCGTCTTCGAGGATGGCCGCCAGCACGTCGCCGACGGTGATCTCGTTCTTGCCGGAAGAGTGCATGTGCAGCACCGTGCGCTGCAGCACCCGCTGCAGGGCGATGGTCTGCTCTGGGACCGCATCCTCGTCCTCCGGCAGGGTCTCCAACTGCTTGGCAAAGAAGACGTCGAGCATGTCCCGCAGCCGCTCCAGGTTGCCGCCGCAGCTGCGCAGGATATCCTGCCCGGTCTCCTCGAACAGCATGGCGTAGAGCACATGCTCGGTGGTCAGGAACTCGTGCCGGCGCCGCTGCGCTTCGCGCACGGCCAGGGAAAAGGTGATCTGCACGGCCTGGTTGAACATGGCGATTCCTCTCAGACAGATTCGAGGCTGCAGCGCAGCGGGTAACCGTCGCTGCGGGCCAGGCTGTGGACTTTGCCGATCTTGGTTTCGGCCACCTCGCGGGGATAGACCCCGCAGGTCCCCACCCCCTTGAAATGGATATTGAGCATGATCTGATTGGCCTCCGCGGGGGATTTGCGGAAGACCGACTCCAGCACCTGGACGACAAAGTCCATGGTGGTGTAATCATCGTTGTGCATCAGGACCCGGTACAAGGGTGGCAGGCCGGTCTTGGCGGCCTCCTTTTCAACGACCCGGGTCTGGCCTCCTGGGGTGGTGCGACTCACGGCTGGGCTCATCTCCGCAACGGGTTAATACCTCCATTTTGTTGCATCCTAACATAACTTCGGCCGGTCCGCCACTGCCGGGCCGACCGCTCCCGGCTGCAAGGTTAAATCCTTGTTTCCAGCGAGTTTTCATTGACAGACTCTGCGGCTTCGGCGATGATGTCGGGAACTTGACTTCATCCCCCATCCGCGGGGCATCTTTCATGCATTTTCCCCCAAGTTCCGTCATTCTTCACGGGTTTGCCGGTGCCGCCGGCATGGGCCTGCTCGCCGCCGTGGCTCCCACCGAAGCGCTGGCCGGGGTGCTGCCTGGCGACCTGCTGGTGCCGCTGTTGTGCGGGGGGGTAGCGGGGCTGCTGGTCGGCTTGTGGCGGCAATACAAGGCCCCGCAACCCGTCACCGAAGCCACCCTCAACGACCGCGAACTGCTGCGCAACCTGCCGGTGATGATCCAGGCGGTGGACCGCCGGGGGAAAATCGTCGAGGCCAGCGACATCTGGTTCGAGACCTTGGGCTACCCCCGCCAGGAGGTTCTCGGCCGCCCCTTTCAGGACATCCTCCGCGCTGCTTCCAACGCCGAAAAACCTTTCGCTCTCGAGGATTTCTTCCGCCCCGAGGCGATCCGCGATCGGCCCGCGGTGCTGCGCACCCGGGACGGCCGCGATCTCGACATTCTGCTCAGCGCCATTCCGGCCCACACCCTGACCGGCCGCGCCGCCCACAGCCTGATCGTCGCCATCGACCTGAGCGCCCGCAACCAGGCGGAGCAGGAAATCCACAAACTGGCCTACTACGACACCCTCACCGGCCTGCCCAACCGCGCCCTGTTCAACGACCGCCTGCGGCGGGCGGTGGCCCAGGCCCAACGGGAGCAGACCCAGGTCGGCCTGCTGTTCCTCGACCTCGACAATTTCAAGGCCATCAACGATACCCTCGGTCACAGCGTCGGCGACCTGCTGCTGCAGACCGTGGCCCAGCGCCTGCAAAGCTGCATCCGGGACGAGGACACCGTGGCCCGCCTGGGGGGGGACGAATTCGTCGTCGCCATCAGCCACCTGTCCAACGAGCGCAGCCCGGCGGTGCTGGCGGACCGCATCCTGGCCCTGTTGGCCGAACCGGTGCACCTTGGCGAGCGGGAGTTCTTCAGTCACGCCAGCATCGGCATCGCCATCTTCCCGGGGGACGGCTGCGATGCCGACACCCTGCTGCGCAACGCCGATACCGCCATGTACGCCGCCAAGGAGGGGGGCCGCAACACCTACCGCTACTTCTCCGAGGAAATGAACGCACGGGCGATGGAAAAGCTCAGCATGGCCACCGACCTGCGCCGGGCCATGGAAAAGGGGGAATTCTTCCTCACCTACCAGCCGCAACTGGACCTGGAGACAGGGAAGATCACCGGCGTCGAGGCCTTGCTGCGCTGGCGCCATCCGGAACAGGGCCTCATCCCCCCCAACCGCTTCATCCCCCTGGCGGAAGAAACCGGGGTGATTCTGCCGCTGGGCGAGTGGGTGCTGCACAGCGCCTGCACCCAGGCTGTGCAATGGCGGGAGGCGGGCATGCCGCCGCTGCGGGTTTCGGTCAATGTCTCGGGCAAGCAGTTTCGCCAGCCCGATTTCGTCGAGACGGTGGAACGCATCCTCCAGGAGACCGGCTTTGATCCCCGCTGGCTGGAGTTGGAACTGACCGAAAGCGTCATCATGGAGGATGTGCAGACGGCCATCCTGACCCTGACCGACCTGAAGATCCGCAACATCAACCTGGCCATCGACGATTTCGGCACCGGTTACTCATCCCTGATCTACCTCAAGCACTTCCCCATCGACCGCATCAAGATCGCTCAGGAGTTCGTCCGCGACATTCCCACCGACCCGGACGATGCGGCCATCGTCGAAGCGATCATCGCCATGGCCCGCACCCTCAACCTCAGCGTCATTGCCGAGGGGGTGGAGAAACAGGAGCAGCTGCAACTGCTGCGCTGGCACCGCTGCTCGGAAATGCAGGGCTATTATTTCGCCAAGCCGATGGAGGTGCAGGACTTCGATCAGGATTTTTTCGAAGGGGTGTTCGGGGAGCAGTACTGCCTGTTCCAGCACTGAAGCTCAACCTGAAAACTGTCGACATGACCAGGCCCGGTGGAAATGCCGGGCCTGGTCCGTTACCGCGGAAAAACCTGTTCAGGCGCGAGGGACGGGGCCGCCAGCAAGCCAGTCGGAAAGGATAGTCGGCTGCCGCAGCAGGTTGTGTACGGCCGTGGTCAGGGTGGTGCTGCGGTCATCCAGCCCAAGCTCCGCGACGGCATCAGCCAGGGCGAGGAAGGCGGCGTCGCAGAACTGCTTCTGCTCCAGGTGCATTACCACCGGCGGCGCCAGGTCGGGGTCGTGGACCCCCAGGGCCGCGACGCAGGCGGCGGCGTCAGTGGAAGTCACCGAGCGACACATCAGGGGGCGGACCGGGTAGATCCGGCAGTTTCCCTGCCCGTCCAGAAAGGCACAGGCCAGCTGCCGCTGCAGCCGCCCTGCCTCATCCAGCCCGCCGACCTGCCGGTAGAGTCCGGCCACCCGCTCCGCCAATTCCTGCCGCTCCCCTGGCGGCAGCTGCCTCTGAAGGTACTCCATGACCGCCCCGGCCTCGGGCATCAGAACCGCCACGTTGATCCGGCAGCAACTCCCGCACCCCGGCGCACAGTCGAGGTGGGAGCGGTCAAGGCGATGCAGTTGCGCTTCCAGGACCTGATGCAATCCACACAACAATTTGGCACAATCGTCTGCCCGCCGGGCCCGTTCAAGCCGGCTGCGTACCTGCTGCCGCAGCAGATCATAAAAGCTCATGGTATCGCAGGGTTCATGCATGGGGCCGTACTCCTTTTATTGGGTGCCATGGGCTTTCGCTGCGACGCAAATCGATTGGCCCAGTTTAACGCAGTTGGGCCCAAAGGCAATTTTTGTGAATTTTTTCAAATTTCACCCCTTGCCAGGACGGGCCTGCTCTGGCAGAATGTGATCCTCACCCGGTGACAGGAAGGAGAAGGAGTGCCCATGGCAACGGCGGCGATTTCCATCGACTACGAATGTCCCCAGTGTCAAAAGAAACTCGTGCAGGACCTGCAGCAGCTCGTGCCCGGACGCAAGCGCGAATGCTGCGAATGCGGCCTCCCATTCCAGCTCACCGACCGCAGCCTGCGGGGGCTCGAGCGATCGCTGCGGGAATACTGCGCCCACTGATTGCATCGGCTGGAAGCGGCGCAGGAGGATTCGCCAGGCACCGTAGCACTGCTACGGTGCTTTTTCTTTGCCAGGAGGAGAACATGACGGGTGCGGAGATCCGCTGGCGGCTGCAGAGCCTGGCCCATCCTGAGGCGGTGGCGGGTATGGCGCGCTTCGGCATTGTCGGCAGGACGGTCTACGGGGTGCATATACCCCAGTTGCGGGCGCTGGCGCGGGAGGTTGGCTGCAACCACCCGTTGGCGGTGGAGCTGTGGGGCGCGGGGAGCCGGGAGGAGCGGATCCTGGCGGCGATGGTAGCCGATCCGGCGCAGGTGGACGAGGGATTGATGGAGGCCTGGGTGCGGGACCTGGACAGCTGGGAGGTCTGCGACCAGTGCTGCATGAACCTGCTGGAGAAATCCCCCCTGGCCTGGGACAAGGCGGTTGAATGGAGCCGCCGGCCGGAAGAGTTCGTACGCCGGGCCGGCTTCGTGCTGATGGCGCGGCTGGCCGTGAGCGACAAGCAGGCCGACGACGAGCGCTTTCTGCGGTTATTCCCCGATCTCGAAGCCGGCGCCGACGACGGCCGCAACTACGTGAAAAAGGCCGTCAGCTGGGCCCTGCGGCAGATCGGCAAGCGCAACAAGCGACTGCATCTGCAGGCGGTGACCCAGGCCGACCGCATGGGCCGCAGGCCGTCCGCCAGTGCTCGCTGGATCGCCGCCGACGTGCTGCGGGAGCTGACCGCCGAGGCGGTGCGACGCCGGCTGCGCTAGGCGGCGCCGGCGGCCAGCTCGGCCTGGGCCTCGGGCGCCAGGCTTTCGAGATAGTCGCTCATGCCGCGCAGGGTGTTGCCGAGGAAAATCCGCTCCCGCTCCAGAATGTCCGCGGGCAATTGGTGGATGTTGCGGTAGACCGGATCCCGCTGCTGCAGCCAGACGAACAGGGCCGCCTCCCGCTCGGGCTCGGCGACAGCGGCGGTCGCTGCAACCCCCTGCAGCCAAAGCCGTAACTGTTCCCGGCCGGTGCGCAGGTGGCGTTCGGCCTCCTCCACCAGGCCGTAATGGGCGAACACCAGGTAGCGGGGGCGCAGCGCCAGCATCCGCGCCAGGGAATCGTCGGCCACTTCGGGCAGAAACCGCGGCGGGGTCGCCGGGCGCATGTAGATCCCCTCGGCCACTTCGCTGCGCACCCCGGCCACCTCCCCGCCGAACAGCAGGTCGTCCAGCAGGTAGCAGCAGTGGTGCTGGGCATGGCCGGGGGTGAGGAAGGCACGTCCCCCTTCGCACCCCAGCTGTTCGCTGAATCCGATACGGTCGGCGGGCACCGGCAGAATCTCGCCGTAGACCTCGGCCAGACGTCCCAGCACTTGGCGGGAACCCTGCCAGAGCTTGGCCGGGTCGACCATGTGCCGCACCCCTTCGGGATGACAGATCACCCGTGCCTGGGGGAACTCCTGCAGCAGCGCACCGGTGCCGCCGGCATGATCGATGTGGATATGGGTCAGCAGCACGGTGTCGATGCGCTCCACCCCCCGCCTTCGCAGCTGCTCCACCAGGTGCGGGATGGTGGAGAGGGGACCGGGATCGACCAGCAGGGTCTCCGCCCCCTGGTAGCACCAACTGCCGATGAATTTGCGAAACCCCGGCAGGGCCGGCTGGTCGAGGTCGATGCAGAACAGACGATCGAGTTGCATGATGATCCCCCGGGATGAAATTTGCTGGTATGCTTGTCATCATAGCGACAACGGCGACGCCGGTCCACCGCCAAGACCGGCTCGGCAGGGAGGCAGAAAAACATGAAGAATTTCATCGTGGTCATTCTGGGCATCCTTTCGGTGCTCTACATCATCAACCCCGGGGCGGGCATCTTCGAGCTGATTCCCGACAACATCCCCTTTGTCGGCAATCTCGACGAAGCGGCGGCGATGGCTCTGCTGCTCGCCTGCCTGCGCTATTTCGGCATCGAACTCCCCGACATCTTCGGCAAACGGAAGGAGTCCGGGCGCACCATCGACATCAACTGACCGGACGGCGATTCTCCTGCTATAATCAAACCATGCGAACCTTGATGCGTCGACCCATCCCTCTGCTGCTGTTGCTGTTCTCGCTGACGGCCGGATCCGTCGGGGCGGCAGAGTTCGCCTGCGCCCCGACCCCGCCGGACCAGCTCGGCCCCTTCTACAAGCGCAACGCTCCGCTGCGGGAGAAGGTCGGCAGCGGCTACCTGCTGGCCGGGGTGGTGCGTTCGGCGGCGGACTGCCGCGCCATCCCCTGGGCCCGGGTGGAGCTCTGGCTGGCCGGCCCCGAGGGGCGCTACGGCGATGCCTGGCGGGCCACGGTGATCGCGGCCATGAGCGGCGACTACCGCTTCGAGAGCGGTTTCCCCCCGGTCTACGAAAACCGCCCGCCCCATATCCACATCCGCGTCACCGCCCCCGGCTTCGCCCCGCTGATCACCCAGCACTACCCCAAACCGGGGGAGAGCCGCGGCGCCTTCGACCTGGTGCTGCTGCCGGCCCCCTGAGCATCCGCCGGCTTTCGGCTGGCCATCCGCCCCGCCCCCTGCTATGCTCCTGCGATCCCCGTCACCCCCTGGAGCCCGCCCATGCCCGTCCGCTTCATCCACACCGCCGACCTTCACCTCGGCAAGACCTATCGCAACAGCCCGGGGGAGGCCGAGCGCTACGAGGATTTCTTCCGCTGCCTGGCCGGCATCGTCAGCGACGCCATCCGCGAGCAGGTCGACTGCCTCCTCATCGGCGGCGACCTGTTCCACGTCGGCCAGATCCTCCCCCGCACCTTCGCCCGCACCATCGACACCCTGGCGCCGCTCAAGGACGCCGGCATCCCCTGCATCGCGGTGGAGGGAAACCACGACTGGATTCATCGCCGCGACAACCTCTCCTGGATGGAGGCCCTGGCGCAGATGGGCTACCTGCGGCTGCTGCGCCCCACCCGCCTGGAGGATGGGGGCTACCGCTTCGACCCCTGGGAGGCGGAATCGGGGCTGGGAGGTTGGACGCAAATCGGCGACCTCCACATCTACGGCGTCGGCTACATCGGCGCCCAGGCCGGCCATCACGTGGAGCGGATCTGTCGGGCGGTGACCACGGAGCACAACCTGCTGCTGTTCCATGTGGGCATCTGGACCTTTTCGCCGGTGGAGATCGGCAACATGAAGCCGGAGGAAGCCCTGCCCCTGGCCGAGCGCTTCGGCTACGTCGCCCTGGGACACGGTCACAAGCCCTACGTGGTCAACACCCCCGCGGGGCGCCCCTATGCCTACAACCCCGGCTCTCCCGAGCGGGTCAACTTCGGCGAGGAGAACTACTCCAAGGGGTATTACCTGGTGACGGCGCAACCGGGAAGCTTCGCCGCCGAGTTCCGTCCCACCGACCCGCGGCCGATGCTGGTGACGAGCATCCCCCTGGACGGGGCCGAGAACGCCGAGGGGGCCCTGGAGCGCACCCTGGAGCATGTGGGGGAGCAGCTCTCCGGGCCCCGGCAGCGGCGGCCGCTGCTGGAACTGAAACTGACCGGCCGGGTACGCTTCCACCCTTTCGAGCTGGGGCGCGAGCGGTTGCGGCTGGCCCTGGAGGGGCGCTGGCTGCCCCTGCACGTGGAGATCAAGAACCAGCTCTCCCTGGTGACCGGCAGCGGCGGGGGGGAGACGGTGAAAAAGAGCCTCGGGGAGATCGAAGCGGAGGTGCTGCGGGAGCTGATCGGCAGCGGCAGCGACTTCCAGGGGCGGGAGGAGGAACTGCTCCGCCTTTCCCTGGCGCTGCGGGATGCGGTGCAAAAGGGGATGAGCGACGGCGACGAGCTGCTGGCCCTGCTCGACGGGGAGGACTGAGGCGATGCAGATCCTTTCCATCCAGCTCAAGAACATCAAGTCCCACCGGGAGACGGACCTGCAATTCGCCCCCGGCATCAACGTCCTCTCCGGACCCAACGGCGTCGGCAAGAGCACCATCTTCGAGGCCATCGGCTACGCCCTGTTCGGGGTCGACGCCCAGAGCTTCGTCGGCAACGTCGAGCGCTTCCTCTCCATCGGCGCCAAACGGGGGGAGGTCGCCGTGGTCTTCCAGCTCGACGACGGCCAGCGCTACCGGGTCAGTCGCACCGTCGGCACCCCGTCGCGATGGCTGCTGGCGCGGGAACTCGGCGGCGCCTTCGAAGTGGAGGAGCACAAGGACGCCAGGGAGACCGAAGGGCGCCTCAAACAACTCCTCGGCCTGGACAACGGCCGCCCCCTGGCCGACCAGTTCACCCTGGTCATCGGCCCCTTCCAGCATGACTTTCTCGGCCCCTTCGTCATCAAGCAGGCGGCCAGGCGACGGGACGAGTTCGACGCCATCCTCGGCATCGACACCTGGCGCAAGACCTTCAACGAAACCAACGCCTTGCTCAAGGCGATCAAGGCCCGGATGGATGCCCTGGAAAGTGCCCTGGGGCCGCTGCGGGAGCAGGTGGCGGTCCTGCCGGAGCGGGTCGAGGCGCACCAGGGGGCCGGCGCCAGCCTGATTCGGGCCGAGGGGGATCTCCTCCAGCAGCAGCAAAAGCTGCTCGCAGCCGACCGCCAACTGGGCGAACTCGACCAGCGGGAGCAGCAGATCAAGGCCCTGAACGTCGACATGGACAAACTCAGGGAGCGGCTCGAAAACGGCCGGGACAAAATCGCTCGCCAAAAGGCCCTGATCGGGGAAGCCGAAACGGCCGCCCGGGTGATCGCCGCCAACCAGGCCGGGAAACTGGCCTACGAGCAGGCAGAGCAGCGCCTGGGGGAGTTGCGCGACCAGGAGAAACTGCGCCGCCAGTTGGAGAAGGACCTGGCCGAGCTGGAAAAACAGCTCGCCGGATGGACCGAGCGCCACACCGCGGAACAGGCCGGCATCGACCGGGTGCGCCGGGAACTGCAGGAGGAGGAGCGGCTGCTGGCCGAGCGGCGGACCCGTCTGGCGGTGGATGCGGCCGTGAAACAGCTGGCGGAGCGCCTGCCGGAACTGCGGACGGCCATCCGGGGGATCCAGGCCGAACGGGGCAAGCTGGAGGGCAAACGGGCCGGCCTGGAGGAAGGGGAGGAAAAGCTGGCCGAGGGGATCTGCCCCTTTTTCCAGGAACCCTGCCTGAATATCGCCGAGCGGCCGCCGGGGGATGTCTTTTCCGCCAAGCTGGCCGCCCTCGCCGCCGAGCATCGTCGCCTGAGCGAACAGTTGGGTCGTCTCGAAGGGGAGGAAGCCGCCGCCGTCAAAGCCGACCAGCAGCTCAAGGCCTTCGCCGTCCAACTTCAGGAACTGGAGGCGCAGGTCGCCCGCCTGGCCGGCAAACACCAGGCCAACGAGGGCCGCACCGCCGAACTGGCCAAAATCCAGCAGGAGCGGGAGCGGCTGCAGCAACAGTTGGCCGGCCGGGTACAGGCCCTGCAATCGTACGACGGGCTGCAGGCCCGCATCGAGGGGGCCGAAGGGGAACTCAAGCAGCATCAGGCCGCCCGCGACCTCTTTGTCGCCAACCAGGCGCAGGCCGCCCAGTTGGAAGGGCGCCAAGCCGAGTTGGGCAAATTCGAACAGCTGTTGGCTCAGCTGCAGCAGCAGGCGGCGGACAAGGAGCAGGAGGCCCGCACCGCAGCCGCGGGCTACGACGCCCCCCGCCATCGGGACCTGCGGGCCCAGAAGGAGGGGCTGGCCCGGGAGGTCGGCGCCCTGGGGGAAAAGGTCGTGCGCTTCAAGGCCGATGTCGAACGGCTGGCCGGGGAGATTGGCCGGCTGCGCCAGGTCGAGCAGGAGATTGCCGGCAAACAGGCGCAGATCAAGACGTACGGCGCCAAGGAGGAGCTGGTCAAATTCCTGCGCAACCGGGTATTCCGCCAGGTCTCGGGCTACCTCTCGGAACGCTTCCGCGAAGAGATCAGCCGCCGCGCCGACCGCATCTACCGCACCATCGCCGAAAGCGACGAGGAACTGCTCTGGGGGGAGAACTACCAGGTGATCCTGCGGGATCTGCAAGGGGGAGAGGTGCGGGAACGGAGCGACGACCAGCTCTCCGGCGGCCAGATGATGAGCGCTGTGGTGGCCCTGCGGCTGGCCCTGCTGCAGACCATCGGCGCCCGCATCGCCTTTTTCGACGAGCCGACCTCCAACCTCGACGCCGCCCGGCGGGAGAATCTGGCCCGGGCCTTCCGCGCCATCGACGTCGGCCGCGAGGAGGTCACCGAGCACTGGTACGACCAGTTGTTCCTGGTCAGCCACGACGTCGCCTTCACCGAAATCACAGACCAGGTGGTGGAACTGGGGAAATAATCACCCGCAAACCTTTACAAACGAGTGTCGAGTTCCTATATTTCCTGCAGACCAGCCACTCATTCAAATGCCAAGGAGCTTCGTCATGTTGAAACGCCTGCTGCTGCTCGGCCTGGCCTGCCTGCTGACCCTGCCCACCCTTTCCGGTTGCGGCTACAACCAGATCCAGAAGAACGAGGAGGCGGTCTTCGCCGCCTGGGGGGATGTGGAGGCGACCTACCAGCGGCGCGCCGACCTGATCCCCAACCTGGTGGAGACGGTGCAGGCCTACGCCAGCCACGAGCGGGAGACCTTCGAGGCGGTGACCAGCGCCCGCGCCCAGGTGGGGCAGATGAGCATCAGCGCCAAGGACCTCTCCGACCCGGCCATGCTGGAGAAGTTCCAGGCCGCCCAGGGGCAGCTCTCCAGCGCCCTCTCCCGGCTGCTGGTGGTGGCCGAGAACTACCCCGACCTCAAGGCGAGCCAGAATTTCAGCGATCTGCAGAACCAGCTCGAGGGGACGGAAAACCGCATCAACGTCGCCCGCCAGCGCTACAACGACACGGTGCAGGTGTTCAACACCAGCATTCGCACCTTCCCCAACAACCTGACCAACAATTTCCTGCTCAAACTCGAGCGCAAGGAGCCCTTCAAGGCCGAGGCCGGCGCCAGCGCCGCCCCCAAGGTGCAGTTCAAGTAAATGCGCCGCTACCTGCTGTTACTGCTGGGCCTGTGGTTGCTGTGGCCGCTGCCGGCCGGGGCCCTCGATGTCCCCCCCTTGAGCGGCCATGTCAACGACCGCGCCGGCCTATTGCGCCCCGAAACGGCGCTGAAACTGGAGCATTTTCTCAGCGAGTTCGAGCGCAGCGACTCCACCCAACTGGTACTGCTGACCATTCCCTCCCTCGAGGGGGAGTCGCTGGAGCAGTACAGCCTCAAGGTGGCAGAAAGCTGGGGGATCGGCCAGAAGGGGAAGGATAACGGCGCGGTGCTGCTGATCGCCCAGGCTGAGCGCAAGATCCGCATCGAGGTCGGCTATGGCCTGGAAGGGCGGCTGACCGACCTGCTCAGCGGCCGGATCATCGACAACGAGATCGCCCCCCGCTTCAAGGCCGGGGATTTCAACGATGGCGTGGTGGCCGGGATGGTGGCCATGGCCGAAGCGGTGCGGGGCGAATACCAGGGAACCGGCCGCACGACCGGCAAGAAAAAAGAGCGCAGCCCCTGGGGCCTGTTGTTGCTATTGCTGTTCCTCGGGCCGGGGATGATGCTGCTCAGCGGCGGTCGCCGCTCCGGGGTCAGCCATCATCGGCGGGGGGGCTTCTACGTCGGCGGGCCCTTTGGCGGCGGCGGCTTCGGTGGTGGCCCGCACCGGCGGCGTCTGGCGGCCGGTGGCAATGGTGGCTGGGGCGGGT
>CAZYXS010000062.1:0-18167 GCA_964650955.1 uncultured Desulfuromonadales bacterium
TTCGACGAGCGCGCCGTCCTGGATGCGGACGCCGTGGTGGACCTCGTAGCGCTCGCGCAGCCCGCGCAGGATCGAGATCGTCTCCTCGACCGTCGGCTGGTCGACGAGGACCGGCTGGAAGCGGCGCTCGAGGGCGGCGTCCTTCTCGATGTGCTTGCGGTACTCGTCGAGGGTGGTGGCGCCGATGCAGTGCAGCTCGCCGCGGGCCAGCATCGGCTTGAGCATGTTGCCGGCGTCCATGGAGCCCTCGGCCTTGCCGGCGCCGACGATGGTGTGCAGCTCGTCGATGAAGAGCAGGATGCGTCCTTCGCTGTTGCGGATCTCGTTGAGCACCGCCTTGAGCCGCTCCTCGAACTCGCCGCGGTACTTGGCCCCGGCCACCAGCGCCCCCATGTCGAGGGCGTAGACCGACTTGTCCTTGAGCCCCTCGGGGACGTCGCCGCGCACGATGCGATGGGCCAGCCCCTCGACGATGGCGGTCTTGCCGACCCCGGGCTCGCCGATGAGCACCGGGTTGTTCTTGGTCTTGCGGGAGAGGATGCGGATCACCCGGCGGATCTCGGCGTCGCGGCCGATCACCGGGTCGAGCTTCCCCTTCTGCACCTCCTTGACCAGGTCGCGGCCGTACTTCTCCAGCGCCTCGTAGGTCCCTTCCGGGTCGGCGCTGGTCACCCGCTGGTGGCCGCGCACCGCGGTCAGGGCCTGCAACAGCCGGTCGCGGCTGACATTGAACTCCCTGAACAGCCGCCCGGCGGCGGTGCCGCTCCCCTCCTCCACCAGGGCCAGCAGCAGGTGCTCGACGCTGACATAGTCGTCCCGCAGGCGCTTGGCCTCCTCTTCGGCCTTGATCAGCAGGCGGTTGAAGCGCTGGGTTACGTAGATCCTGCCCGGTTCGGCCCCCGGGCCGGAGACCGCAGGGCGGCGCTCCAGCTCTTTTTTCAGGGCCGCCGCCAGGTTCTCCGCCGGCACATCCATCTTCTGCAGCAGCCGCGGCACCAACCCCCCCGGCTGCTCGAGCAGCGCCGCCAACAGGTGCTCGCCGTCCACCTCCACGTGGCCGAGCTTGAGGGCCCGGGACTGGGCCGCCTGCACCGCTTCCTGGGATTTCTGGGTCAGTCTGTTGATATCCATGGTGTCGTCCTTCCGCAGCTCAGATGGTCATAAATGCTTCCAGTATACGAAACCGGGGCGGCGTTGCCTGCCCCGGTTTCGATTTTCCTGCCGTCGCCCCTCAGTTGAGGTTGCGCACCTCGATGCGCCGCGGTTTGGCCGCCTCGGCCTTGGGCAGTTTCAGGGTCAGCACCCCGTTCTGGATTTCGGCGACGATCTTGGCGACATCGACCGTATCGGGGAGTTGGAACTGCCGATAGTAGCTCGGCATGGTGAATTCCCGGTAGATCTCGTTGCTCCCCACCCAGGCCGGAGCGCGCCCTTCGAGGGTCAGCACCCCCTTGTCGATATCGATGCTGAGGTGCTCGCGGTCCAGGCCCGGCAGGTCGGCCACCAGGGTCAGCCCCTGCTCGGTTTCGAAGATGTCCACCGCCGGGGTCACAAACCGCTCATGGGAGCGGGTCGCCTCGCTGGCGAGGCTGGTTTCGCCTTGTTTGGTCAGATTCTTCTCGGTCATGGTCAAGCTCCTATCGACAATGAGTTTCGTTTCACTTGGAGTTCTTCGGATTCGCCCTGTGGCCACGCTCAGGCCAGCTTGACGGCGATCCTCTTCGGTTTGGCGGCTTCGGCCTTGGGCAGAGTCACGGTGAGCAGGCCATTCTTGTACCCGGCCTGAACCCGGTCGATATCGACCTCCACCGGCAGTTCCACGGTGCGCAGGAACTTGCCCACCCCCCGCTCCCGGCGGTGCCAGGTGCTCGCCTTCTGCTCGCCGTCGATCTCCTTGCGCTCGCCGGAGAGGGTCAGGGTGCCGCGCAGCACCGTCATCTCCAGCTCCTTCGGCTCGACCCCGGGGAGCAAAGCGTCGACGTAAAGGTTCTCCTGATCCTCGCGAAGGTTGATCCGAGGATAGCGCCGGGCGCCGAGACCGGGCATGAAGGCCGGATCGAGGAGCCGGTCGAACCCCCCGCCTCTGAAAGCCTGATCGAATTCCCGCCGCAAGTTTTCCATCTCTCTGAACAGATCCCAGTTTGCCATGATATGCCTCCCTCGGTGGGTTGGTGGTGATCGCAACCTCGATTTTGGTTGCCAAGACACCCGAGGATATTTCAAGGCGCATGCCAAGCTTGGCCAATTCTATAAGAGTCTGTAATTGCTATATTTTTCAAAAAGTCCAAGGCAACTGGAGTGTTGCTGCGACGTCGCTGCGGTGGCCTCTGCGACGGCTGCGACATCGCACCACTGCAGCAGCAATGGTATCCCCTTGATTTGCCGGGGAAGCGACGGGCGGCACCCTGCAGCCGAATCGGTAAAAATTGCGGTGGGCCGGTTGGCAAGTTGCGGACTCAAGGTTTTTCGCTATAATTGGGACCGTATTAGTAATATTTTTTTCATCGGGCACCTGCCCCAGAGTACAACCAGGATCGTCAAGGTACACAAAGGAGGCAGTTATGAAAGCAGGGACGCGAAACATTCATACCGGACTGCGGCTGATTGCCCTGGCTGCAGCCTTGCTGGCCAGTGGCCTGTTCGTCGCCTGCGGAGGTGGCGGGGGTGGCGGCGGCGGTGGTCCGGCTACCACCAGTGGCGTTTCCGTCGGCCAGATGGCCTCAGGCAGCATCATCGTCAACGGCATCCGCTTCGACGACAGCGGCGCCACCATTGAAATCGAAAACGATTCCACCCCCTCCCGGGGTGAGTTGCGTGACGGCATGATCGTCGAGGTGACTGGGACATTCAACTCCGACGACGCCACCGGCACCGCCACCCGGGTCCGGTTCGAGGACACCCTCGAAGGGCCGGTCACCGGCTTGGCCACCTCGGCCACCGGCCTGGTCAAGACCTTCAGCGTGCTCGGGCAGCAGGTGCGGGCCGAGCAGGGGGTGACCCTGTTCGACAATGCGGTCGGGGCGGTGACCTTCGCCACCCTGGCCAATGACCAGGTGCTCGAAATCAGCGGTCTGCCCGACCTCAATGGCGTCATCCAGGCCACCTTCATCCAGAAGAAGGCCGACACCACCGCAGCTTTCGTCGCCGCGGGCGGTATCTTCGAGGTCAAGGGGATCATCGGCACGGTGAGCGGCAATACCTTTACCATCGGCGGCCTCACCATCGACCGCAGCAGCGCAGTGATGAGCGGAACCCCGGCTGTCGGTCAACTGGCCGAAGTCAAGGGGACCAGCCTCACCGGCGCCACCCTGATCGCCACCAGCGTCGAGGTGAATCCCGACGATCTGGCCGATGCGGCCAAAGTGGAGGTGGAAGGGTTCATCAGCGCCCTGTCGACGGGAGCCAGAACCTTCCTGATCAACGACCAGCTGGTGAACTACGCCAACGCCCAGTTCCTCGGCGGCATCGAGGCCGACCTGGCCGACGGTCTGAAGGTGGAGGCCGAAGGGCCGATCGTCGGCGGGGTGCTGGCGGCGGTCAAGATCAAGTTCAAGGAGAGCCTGCGCTTCGAAGCCAACGTCACCACCGTCGACCCCATCGCCGGCACCCTGGTGCTGCAGGGCTTCCCCGGCCTGGTGGTGCAGACCGACGGGGCGCTGACCAAGATCAAGGACAATCTGGCCCTGGGCAGCTTCGCCAACACCGCGGTAAAACTGCGGGGGCGGCTCAGCGGCAGCACCGTGCTGGTCACCCGGCTGGAGATGGTCAACGCCTCGCCCCTCGGTCGCACCAGCGTGCAGGGTCCGGTCAGCACCTTCAACGGGGTGGCCAACAGCGTGACCCTGTTCGGTCAGGTGGTGGTCAACACCGTCTCCATCAACGACGTCGGCGCCGTGGGCGGCTCCAACTTCGAGATCGAGGATCTCAAGGTCAGCCGTGCGGCCTTCTTCGCCACTCTCAACGTCGGGGATATCGTCAAGGCCCGGGCCGATAACGGCGTCGCCAACACCCTGAGCTGGAACCAGATCGAAATCGAACTGGACGACTGATCCGCCGGCAATCGCGGCACTGGGGGCGACCCGGCAACGGGTCGCCCTTTTTTTTTCGGCAGTCAGTCGAGATCGTCCCGCTGCAGGCCGAGCTTTTCCAGATGGCGGTAGAGGGTGGCGCGGTGGACACCGAGCAGGCGGGCGGCGGTGCTGAGGTTGCCGCCGGCGGCGGCATAGGCGCGGCGAATTCCCTCTGCGTCCAGGTCGGCGCTCCGGTTGGGGGGAGTCGTCGGGGGATTGGAAGCAGCCCATCCGGTCAGCAGCCGCTGTTCCGAGCCGAGGGGCCAGGGAGGGGTCAGGGTGCGGGGCGGGCGGGCTTCGGCAGCGGCCAGGTTCCAGTCGCCGGGGAGAAAATCCCGGCGCTCCCGGACCCATTCGGCAAAGGCGCGGGCGCCAATGACCTCGGCCTGGGTCTCGACGTAGACCCGCTCCAGCACGTTGCGCAGTTCCCGCACGTTGCCGGGCCAGAGGTAGGATTCGAGCAGTGCCAAGGCCTCGCCGGTGAGCCGCTCGATGCGGCGGCCGTAGCGAGCATTGAGTTCGGCGAGAAAATGCTCGACCAGCAGGGGGATATCGTCGGCCCGTTGGCGCAGCGGCGGCAGGTGGATGCGCAGCACCGCCAGGCGGTGGTAGAGGTCGGCGCGGAAACGGCCGGCGGCCACCGCCTGCTCCAGGGGGACGTGGGTGGCGCAGACCACCCGCACATCCACCGGTATTTCCGCCTCGGCCCCGACTCGCTCGATGCGCCCGGTCTCCAGTACCCGCAGCAGCTTGGCCTGGGTCTGCAGGGGCATATCGCCGATCTCGTCGAGGAACAGGGTGCCGCGGTGGGCCCGCTCGAAGCGCCCCTTGTGGCTGCGCAGGGCCCCGGTGAAGGCCCCCTTCTCATGGCCGAAGAGTTCGGATTCGAGCAGTTCCTGGGAAATGGCGGTGCAGTTGACGGCCACGTAGGGGCCGCCGGCCCGGGGGCCGTCGTCGTGCAGGGCACGGGCCACCAGTTCCTTGCCGCTGCCGGTTTCCCCAGTGACGATGACGGTGGCGGTGGAGGGGGCGTAGAGGGCGATCTTGCGAAAGACATCGCGCATGGCCGGACTGGTGCCCACCAGGCCGTGATAAGCGATGGCCCACTCGGCCTCAGGCCGACGGAAGCGGAAACCCACCAGGCGTCCGCGGTAGTCTTCCCCCAGACCACCCGGGGCCACCTCGGCCTCGAGGACCGGGGCCTGGGGGTCGGCCAGCAACCGGACACGGATGCCGCGCAGCGTGCCGTCGCGATCCAGAGCTTCCCGGGCCAAATCCCCCAGGGGGGGGACCGCTGCGTCGAAGAGGGAGGAGAGCAGCCGACCCCTGGCCTCCGCCGGAGCCAGGCCGAGCAACCGGGCCAGGTCCGGGGAGAGGCGCAGCACGCGCCACTGCCCGCCCATCTCCTGCACCAGCAGGTCGGGGGTCAGGGCGGGTAGATGCAGGGAGTCGATTTCGCTCTCAGGGGACATGCGGGCCTCGGCGCGGAGCTGGGTTGGCACTGGATAATCTAATCATAGCCAGAGCTTAGGGCAAGTCTTTCGAGCCTCTGCCGAAGGAAAAAAAAGCCGGCCACCCTCCCGGGGAAGGTGGCCGGCTTTGCAGATACCAGGTTCGGGTGGGTCAATACCGTTGCTGCATCCCTGCCGGCAGCGGGTTGCGCCGGCGCTGTTCCTCCTGCCAGGCGGGGTCGTCCTCCGGCCGCAGTTCCGGCTTGAGCTCTGCCGCGCCGGCGGGGTCCTCTTGGCCCGGAGGAACATCGCTGCCGTACTCTTCCCGCGACTGCTGGCGGAAACCGCGGATGCGCTGTTCCTTTTCCCACTGCTGGCGGGCAGCCTCGTCCATGATTTCGCCGTTGGGTCCGACCATCGGCTGCTGCTGGTCATAGCGGCCCGGGTCGGCCGAGCGCCGCCCTTCGAAGCGGTTGTCGAGGATATCCCGGGCGCGATTGCCCCCCGGCTCCTCGTAGCCGCGCTCCTGCGGCCCGAGCCGCCAGAGGGAGCCCTCCCGGGCCATCCCCGCGCCGGCCACCGCCAGCAACAGCACCGCTGCGCATATCCCGACCATCCTCGCTGAGCTCATCCGGCACCTCCCATGCGGTTCTTTCTGGGCAGTGTAACAGAGCCGTCAGGTCAACGGCAACCGCCTGCCCTCAACGCTCCCTATGCCGGACGATCTCCCCCTGGATCATGTAGATCACATCCTCGGCGATGTTGGTGGCCAGGTCGCCGATGCGCTCCACGTGGCGGGAGACGGAGATGTACTGCACCAGGCTGTCGATGCGCTCGGGGTGCAGGCGGATCTGCTCCTTGACCAGCTTGTAGTTCTGCTTGTGCTGCTGGTCGACCTCCTCATCCATGTCGAGCACCCGACTGGCCAGCACGGCGTCATGGTTGACCAGGGCGTCGAGGGCCGCCTTGAGCATGCGTTGGACCTTGGCGGCCATCTGCGGGAAGTCGAAGGGGACCGGGATGGCCGGTTCGGTGGCCAGGCCCACGGTGCGGTCGGCGATGTTGGTGGCCAGGTCGGCGATGCGCTCGAGATCGTTGTTGATCTTGAGCACCGAAACGATGAAGCGCAGATCCGCCGCCACCGGCTGGTAGAGGGCAAGCAGCTTCAGGCATTCCTCCTCCAGGTCGACCTCGAACTGGTCGATCTGGTCGTCGCCGGCCTGCACCTGGCGGGCCAGGGTAACATCCATGGCGGTCAGGGACTGGGCCGCCTGCTGCACTGTCTCCTCCACCGTGGCGCTGAGGGACAGGATCATTTTCTTGAGCTTTTCCAGCTCCCGCTGCATGTGCTGGGTCATGAGGAACTCCTGCTCAGCCGAAACGGCCGGTGATGTAGTCTTCGGTCTGTTTGTTCTTTGGCTTCATGAAAATTTTCTTGGTCTCCCCGAACTCCACCAGCAGCCCCTCGTAGAGGAAGGCGGTGTGGTCGGAGACCCGGGCGGCCTGCTGCATGTTGTGGGTGACGATGATGATGCTGTACTGCTCCCGCAACTCGCCGATCAGCTCCTCGACCCGGGCGGTCGACTTGGGGTCGAGGGCGCTGCAGGGCTCGTCCATCAGGATCACCTCGGGATTGACGGCGATGGCGCGGGCGATGCAGAGGCGCTGCATCTGTCCGCCGGAAAGGCCCAGGGCGCTCTGGGCGAGACGGTCCTTGACCTCGTCCCAGAGTGCGGCGCCGCGCAGGCTCTTCTCCACCGCCTCGTCGAGCACCGTCTTGTCCTTGACCCCAGCGATACGCAGACCGTAGATGACGTTCTCGTAGATCGACTTGGGGAAGGGGTTGGATTTCTGGAACACCATGCCGACCCGGCGCCGCAGTTCGATCACATCCAGCGCATTGGAATGGATGTCGACGCCGTTGAGCTTGATACTCCCCTCCACCCGGGCGACGTCGACCAGATCGTTCATGCGGTTGAGGCAACGCAGGAAGGTCGACTTGCCACAACCCGAGGGACCGATCAGGGCGGAGACCCGGCCGCGGGGGAAGGCCAGGTTGATGTTGTGCAGGGCCTGGGAGGAGCCGTAGTAGAAGTTGAGGTTCTCCGCGGCGATGACGGGGGTGTCGGAGCCGGCGGCTTGAGTTTGATTGATTGAATCCACGTTGGTACCTCGTGATAGTAGAATTCAGGAGTCAGAATCCAGAATTCAGAAGAAACCGATTTTTTTCTGGCTCCCGAATCCTGAATTCTGGATTCAGACCTAGAACGTCCCGTAAGTGTAGCGCTTCTTCATGCGGTTGCGCAGGGTGATGGCGACGCTGCTCATCACCAGCACGATCAGCACCAGCAGCAGAGTGGTGACGAAGACCATCGGCTTGGCCGCCTCGATGTTGGGGGCCTGGAAGCCGATGTCGTAGATGTGAAAGCCCAGGTGCATGAACTTGCGGTCCAGGTGCAGGTAGGGGAACTGGCCGTCCAGCGGCAGCGCCGGAGCCAGCTTGACCACCCCGGTGATCATCAGCGGCGCCACCTCGCCGGCGGCCCGCGCCATGGCCAGGATCAGGCCGGTCATGATACCCGGCGAGGCCATGGGCAGCAGGGTGCGCAGCAGGGTCTGGAACTTGGTCGCCCCCAGGGCCAGGGAGCCTTCCCGCACTCCGGCAGGAATGGCGCCGAGGGCCTCCTCGGTGGAGACGATGACTACCGGCACGGTGAGCAGGGCCAGGGTCAGGCTCGCCCAGAGAATGCCGCCGGTGCCGAAGGTCGGGTTGGGGAGCCGCTCGGGGAAGAACAGGGCGTCGATGGAGCTGCCGATGCCGTAGACGAAGAAGGTCAGGCCGAAGATGCCGTAGACGATGGAGGGGATGCCGGCCAGGTTGTTGACGGCGATGCGCACCAGGCGCACCACCAGCCCGTCCTTGGCGTATTCCCGCAGGTAGATGGCGGCGATCACCCCGAGGGGGAAGGTGACCAGAGTCATCAAAAAGATCAGCATCACCGTGCCGAAGATGGCCGGGAACAGCCCCCCTTCGGTGTTGGATTCCCGCGGATGGCCGAGGATCAGCTCCTTGAGCTTGCCCAGGTAAAATCCGGTCTTGCTCCACACCCCCATGTCGTTGGGCTGGTAGATGCGCACGATCTGGGCCAGGGGCATGGTCTTTTCGCGGCCGGCCACATCGGCGAAGGTGGCGGTATAGGCATTGAGTTCGGCGGTGGCGGCGGTCAGCTGCTCGGCCAGGCCCTCGAATTCCCGTTGCAGCAGTTGGCGCCGCTCCTCGAGCTGGCGCACCTCCGGGGCGTCCGCCGGAGTGCCGCCGTAGGTCAGCTTCAGCACCTTGCGGGAGAGGCTTTCCAGGGTCCGGTTCAGCTGGGCCAGGCGGCCGTTGAGCTCGGCCACCACCGCATGCTTCTGCTCCGCCACCTGCTGCAGCGCCTCCAGTTGCGCCCAGGCCCCCCCCGCGGTCGCCGGGGTCGGCCCCTCCGCCCGCACCAGGGTGCCGTAGAAGTTGCCGTACTCCTCCCGCTCCAGCACCACCACCCCGGCGGGATAGTCGAGCTGCTCGATCTGGTCGCCATCGACCCAGCGGAAATCCCGGCCGTAGAGATCGCGGTTGCCGGTCTTGAACTGCAGCCGCTCCCCTTCCGCACCGGCGGGCATCGGCTCCCGCTTGACGATCTTCCCCATGACCAGGCTGCCGTCCCTGAGCTGGGCGCGGGCCACTTCCGCAGGCCAGAAAACCCCCAGGCCGTTGGTGAGGATCACCAGCATCAGGGTAGCGGCAAACAGCAGGGTCAGGGCCAGGGCGCCGCCGGTGAGCCAGACGAAGGGTTCGCCTTCTTTGATGAATTTGTTCATAGGTCAGTATCCAGAAGCCAGAATTCAGGAGTCAGAATGGGAAATCGAGAATCCTTTGCCAGGGCTTACTCCTGGATTCTGTCTCCTGACTCCTCGCTTGTTAAAACCGTCCATATTTCTTGCGCAGGTTCTGCCGCACCACCTCGGCCACGGTATTGAGGACGAAGGTAATCAGGAACAGGATGACCGCCGAGAGGAACAGCACCCGGAACAGGGTGCTCCCCACCGGCGCCTCGGGAATCTCCACGGCGATGTTGGCCGACATGGGGCGCATGCCGTTGAAGGGACTCCAATCCATGATCGGGGTGTTGCCGGTGGCCATCAGCACGATCATGGTCTCACCGATGGCGCGGCCGAAGCCGATCATGATGCCGGCGAAAATCCCCGGACTGGCCGAGGGGAGCATCACCCGCCACACCGTCTGCCAGCGGCTCGCCCCCAGGGCCAGGGAGGCCGCCTTGAGGCTGCCCGGGACGTTGGAGAGGGCGTCTTCGGCGATGGTGAAGATGATGGGGATGACCGCAAAACCCAACGCGAAGGCGATGATGATGCTGTTGCGCGGGTCGTAGCGGGTGCCGGCCTCGTTGAACAGCCAGAGCTTGAAGTCCCCGGCGAACAGGGCCGTCTCCAGCAGCGGCCCCAGCACCCAGGCGATGGCCACCGCCAACACCAGCACCGGCGCCAGGGCCAGGAATTCGAAGCCCTTCTCCACCCGTTGCAGCGCCGGTTTGCGGCGCAGCCCCTGCCACAGCAGCAGGCTCAGGATGAAGGCCGCGGGGAGCAGGATGAAGCTCAGGAACAGGGAGACGATGGACTTCTCCAGCAGCGGCGCCAGCCAGAGGGCGGCGAGGAAACCGATGACCACCGAAGGGATGGCGGCCATGATCTCCACCGTCGGTTTGATGACGCCGCGCAGCCGGGCGTTGCCGAACTGGCTGGTGTAGATCGCCCCGAGCAGGGCCAGGGGGACTGCCACCAGCATGGCGTAGAAGGTCCCCTTGAGGGTGCCGAAGATCAGGGGGGTCAGGCTCAGCTTCGGCTCGAAGTCGTCGCTGGCCGAAGAGGACTGCCAGACGAAGGACGGCTCGTCGTAGCTTTCGTACCAGACCTTCTCGAACAGGGTCTTCCAGCTCACCTCCGGATGGGGGTTGTCGACCCGCCAGACCAGCAGTTCCTGGGCCGCGGTCAATGCCACCAAGCCGTCGCCGCGGCCGGCGAAGCCGAACTGCTGCAAGGGCAGAGCCGCTTCGAAACCGAGCAGGTGGCGCTCGCTGGTCATGTGATCCAGGTGGATATGGCCATCGGCATCGAGGCTGAGAAGGGATTTGTCCCGCTGGGAGGGGGCGAAGGCGGTGATGGCCGCGGTGTGTTTGGCCAGGGTATGGATGGGGCGCAGCTGCTTCTCCTCCCCGGGAGCCGGAGCGACGGGGAACCAGGTGCTGACCTCGCCCCGCTCATCCCCCACGGCCAGGGAGATGTCGCCGAAGACCAGCCCCAAGGCGGTGATCCTGCGACCGTCGGCAAAGGCCTGCAGGCGCTCGAGCAGTTGCGGGCTGCCCGGCTCGGCCAGGCTCCAGCGCAGCAGCTCGCCGCGGGCGGTACCGGCATAGAGCTTTTTCCCGGCATGGTCGAGAATCAGGGCGCTGATGTCCGCCCCGACCCCATCCTCGAGGACGGCGCTGTGGCTTTCCACGGTTTCGTTGCCGAGAAAATCGACGCTGACCAGTTGCTGCTCAACCAGGATGCGCTGATCCTCCAGCTGGCTGACCCGGGTGCGTCGCCCCTCCTCGTCGAGGCGGCCGGCGCTCCAGCGGGGCGGCTGCTCGGCGGGGGGAAATCCGGCCAGGCGGCGCAGCTCCCGCTCCAGGCTGCGGGCGCCCTGGTCATCGAAGCGGGGCGTGACCTGCACTTGGTCGAGGGTCAGGCTGCCGTCGCTCCAGCTCACACTGTAGCGGTTGTGTCCCAGATTCTCCACCGCCACCACCCGCGCCTCGGGGCTGGGCGGTTCGAGCTGGTCGCTGGCCAGTTCCGCACCCTGGGGCAGGGCGAAATAATGCAGCGAACCATCGGCCCGCAGCACGAAGGCCGATTCCAGGTATTCGTCGAGGCCGATGGCCATCGGGGCCGCCGTTTCGGCGCCGACCGGCAGAGCGATCTGGGCCGTCAGTTGGGACTTCGGTTCCTGGAACAGGGGAAAGGTGACCTGGGCGATGAGGAACAGGATCAGCAGCACGCTGGCGATAATGGCCATGCCGCCGATGGTGATGACCCAGCGGGCCACCCGGTCCCGCCGCTTGATGCGCTGGAGGAATTTCTTATCCATGATGAACTTTCATCAATAATGTCGAATACCTGAACGCAAACTTGCCCGCCGGCCCTCCGGGCCGGCGGGCAAGCCGCCGTGGCTGGGGTTTTGCTTATTTGAGCAGGGCCAGCTGCTGTTCCGCCAGTTTGGCCGGCAGCGGCAGGTAGCCGTCCTTGACCACCACTTCCTGCCCTTCCTTGGAGAGGGCGTATTTGATGAACTCCTTGACCCCCGCCGGCAGCGGCTCATTGGGCTTCTGGGCGACGTAAAGGAGCATCAGCCGGCCCAGGGGGTACTTGTTGGCCAGCACGTTCTCGTAGGTCGGCTCATAGGCCTGCTCGCCGTCCTTCTTGGAAACTGCAATGGCCTTGACACCGGAAGTCTGGTAACCGATCCCCGAGTAGCCGATGCCCGCCTTGTCCTCGGTCACCGAGAGCACCACCGAAGCCGAACCCGGCTGCTCCTTGACGATGTCCTTGAAGTCCCCCTTGAACAGGGCGTGCTCCTTGAAGTAGCCGTAGGTGCCGGAGGCGGAGTTGCGGCCGTAGAGGCTGATCGGCTTGCCGGCCAAGGCACCGGTGACACCGACCTGGTCCCAGGTCAGGATGTCGGCCTTGGCGCCACCCTTGCGGTTTTTCGAGAAAATGGCATCGAGCTGCGGCAGGGAGAGGGACTTGACCGGATTGTCCTTGTGCACGAAAACGCCGAGGGAGTCGAGGGCCACGCCGATGGCGGTGGGCTTGAAACCGAATTTCTTCTCGAAGGCTTCGATCTCTTCCTTCTTCATCGGCCGGGACATGGGCCCGATCTGGGCGGTCCCCTCGATCAGGGCCGGGGGAGCAGTGCTGGAGCCCTTGCCCTCGATCTGGATGTTGACGTTGGGATATTGCTTGCGAAAACCCTCGGCCCACAGGGTCATCAGGTTATTGAGGGTATCGGAACCGATGCTGTTGAGGTTGCCGGAAACCCCCTGGGCCTTGGCGTAACCCTTGAGGGCCGGGTCGACCTTGACCGGCTCGGCCTGGCCGGGCACCACCATGGCCGCCACCGTGAGGCCGGCCACCAGGGTCATCACTGCTGCGCGCTTGAGCTCTTTTGCGGAAAACATGTTCATCGAAGTCTTCTCCTTGAGTTGGTTCCATTCGTTGATCCGACGATGGCCAATTTGCCTCGGCCATGTTAGGAACCCATGAGGAGCCGGTGAGAAGTTTGCAAAGGCCTTATTTTGCACTTTTTCCACTTTCGGGTGACGCTCCCTCCCGTCTCCGACAGCTCATATAGCGGAGAATTGTTAGGTTTCCGTTAGCACAGACATTAGTTTTCTCCAGCCGAACCGATCCCCACCCGCAGCGGCCTCAGGGGGCCCGGCGCACCTCCACGGTGTTGTCGTAGAAGGTGCTGCCGCCCCCCTGGTCGGTGAGGCGCTGGGAGGTCAGGGCATTGACCCCTCGGGCGCCGGGGGCGAACTCCAGCCACCAGACCCCTTCCGCCACCGCCACCCCGGCGGGCACTCCCGGGTTGACCTTCAGCGTGAACAGAACCTCCCCCTGGGCATTGCTGGCCAGCACCGCCTCGCCGTCCCGCAGCCCCCGTGCCTCCGCTTCGGCCGGGGCCAGTTGCAGCAGCATCCCCTGCTGCTGGGCGCGCAGTTCGTCCCGCTCGTAGAAGGAGGCGTTGAGGGCGTAGGGGGAGGGGGCCGTCATCAGCCGCAGCGGTTCCTCGCCGCCGTAGGGAGGGAGGTAGACCGGCAGCGGCTGCTGCTGGCGGGGATTGAGCAGTTCGATCCGCCCCGAGGGGGTCTGGCAGCCCTGGGGGATTCGCAGTTCCACCCCTTTGCCGGCGGCCAGGGCCGCCAGGTCGATCCCTTCCCGCCAGGGGCTGGGAGTGGCGAGCAGGCCGTCGATGAGGTCGTCGGCGCTCTGCCGGAAGAAGGGGTCCTCGAGCCCCATTTCCGCCGCCAGCAACCCGAACAGTTCCCAGTTGGATTTGCTCTGCCCCACGGGCGGGATCACCGCCTGCGCCCGCTGGATGCAGTAGCTGCCGAAGGCGCGGTAGAGATCGCTGTGCTCCAGGGAGGAGGTGGCCGGCAGCACCAGGTCGGCGTAGCGGGCGGTGTCGGTCAGGAACCGTTCGTGGACCACGGTGAACAGGTCCTCCCGGGCGAGCCCCGCCAGCACCCGGTTCTGGTCGGGGGCAACGGCGGCCGGGTTGGAGTGGTAGACATAGAGCGCCGCCACCGGCGTCCCTTGGGGGGCGGTCAGAGTGTCGCCCAGCTGGTTCATGTTGATGGTGCGGGGTTTGCGGCCGGCGAGAAAATCCTCCCGCAGCACCTGCTGCAGGTTGAAGGCGCCGCCGGTGCTGGTGCCGCAGAAGCAGCCCCCCCCGGGGCGGCCGTAGGCGCCGACCAGGGCCGGCAGGGCGCAGATGGTGCGCACGGTCATGGCGCCGTTGCCGTAGCGGGAGAGCCCGGAGCCGAGGCGGATCATCGGCGCCCGGGCCGCGCCGTAGGCCCGGGCCAGCTCCCGCAGCTCGGCCTCGGCGATGCCGGTCAGCTCGCTGACCCGCTCGGGCGGGTAGTCGGGCAGGACCTGGTCGCGCAGTTCGGCAAACCCCTGCACCTCGCGCTGCAGGAAAGCCTGATCGAGCAGATTTTCCGCCACCAGCAGATGCATCAGCCCCAGGGCCAGGGCGCCGTCGCTCCCCGGTCGTACCAGCAGCACCCGGTCGGCGGCGGAGGCCGTCGGGGTGCGGTAGGTGTCGATGAGCCAGACCCTGGCCCCCCGCTGGCGGGCCAGATTGACATCGTGGAGATAATGGATGTTGGTGGCGGCGGCGTTGATTCCCCACAGCAGCACCAGGTCGCTCTGCTGGACGCTCTGCGGCGCAGGGGGATGGCTCCCCCCCATGACCGCCTCCCAGCCGAGGGTCTTGGCCGGCGAGCAGATGGTGCGGTCGAGGCGCGAGGCCCCCAGGGCATGGAAGAAGGGATGGCCGGCGTTGCGCTGCACCAGCCCCATGGTGCCGGCGTAGGAATAGGGGAGAATCGCCTCGGCGCCGTGGCGGTCGATGGTTTGGCGCAACCCCTCCCCCACCCGGGCGAGCGCCTCGGGCCAGTCGATGGGCACGAACTCCCCGCTTCCCTTGGCCCCCCGTCGCAGCAGGGGGGTGGTCAGGCGCCGCGGCGAGTGGACGGTGCGCGGGTAGGCGTTCATCTTGGCGCAGAGGGTCCCCCGGGAGTAGGGATGTTCGGGGTCCCCCTGGACGGCGACGGCCTGGCCGTCGGCGACTTCGACCAGCAGGCCGCAGGTGTCGGGGCAATCGTAGGGGCAGACGGAAGGCAGCAAATGGGCAGACATGGGCGGATATCCTCGGCGGCAAAGGGATGAGGTTCTGATCCTCGCCCGCCGGGGCCGCCAAGTCAAGCCCGGAGACCGGACCTCAATCCGCCGCCGGCAGGGAGATGGTGAAGGTGCTCCCCTGTCCGGGGGTGCTGTGCACCACCACCTCGCCGTCATGGGCCTGGACGATGTGCTTGACGATGGCCAACCCCAGGCCGGTGCCGCCGAGGCTGCGGCTGCGGGCCTTGTCGGCGCGGTAGAAACGCTCGAAGAGCCGCGGCAGGTGCTCCGCGGCGATGCCGCACCCCCAGTCCTGCACCTTGATCATCACCCGCCCCTGGAAGCTGCTGGCGTCGAGCACAACCTTGCTGCGGGCCTCGCTGTACTTCACCGCGTTGGTCAGCAGGTTGACCACCGCCTGCTCCAGCAGCGGGGCGTTGCAGCGGGCCTGCAGCTCCGGCGAGCAGAACAGGTTGATGGTCACCCCCTTGGCCTGGGCGCTCATGGCGCAGGCGAGCAGGGCCGCCTCCAGCACCGGTCGCAGCGGCGTGCGGGTCAACACCAGGCTGTCCTTGTCCCCCTGCTCGATGCGGGAGAGGGCGAGCAGGTCGTCGATGATGGCGTTGAGGCGGTCGGCCTGCTTGGCGATGATGCCGGTGAAGCGCCGCGCCCCGTCCGGATCGTCGGCGCCGCCGTCGCGCAGGGTTTCGGCCGCGGCCTTGATGGCGGTGATGGGGGTCTTGAGCTCATGGGAGACGTTGGCGACGAAGTCCCGGCGGATGTTCTCCAGCCGGTGCAGACGGGTGACGTCGTTGAGCACCACCAGCGCTCCGATCACCTGCCCCCGCTCCCCCCGCAGCAGGGTGCCGTGGGCCTGCAGGTAGCGCTCCACCCCGCCCCGCAGGACGATATCGCCCTCGACCGGCTCGCTGCTGGCCAGGGCGCGGCTGACGAAGCGCAGCAGGTCGGCCTTGCGCACCACTTCCTGGATCCGCCTTCCCTGCACCGCCTCCGCCTGCACCCCAAGCAATCGCGCCGCCGCCTGATTGAGGCGGATGATGCGCTCCTCGCTGTCCACCGCCAGCACCCCCTCGACCATGCTGGCGAGCACCGCGTTCTGTTCGTTGCGCTGCTGCAGCACCAGGCGCATGCGATCATTGAGTTCGGCCGCCATGTGGTTGAGGGCTGTCCCCAGGGCCCGCGTCTCCTCGGAGCCGCTCGGCTCCAGGCGACGGTCCAATTCTCCCCGGGCGAAACGCTGCGCCCCCCGTTGCATCTCCTCCAGCGGCCGGCTCAGCCGCCGGGAAACTTGCAGGCTCAGCCCCGCCGCCAGCAAGGCGGCGGCCAGGCCGGCCAGGGCCACCTGCCGATAGAGGCTGTGCAAAGCCTCCTCGATGGCGGTCAGGGCCACCGCGGTGCGGACGATGCCCGTCAGCCGCCCCTGCTCCAGCACCGGCACGGCCACGTAGACCATCTCCCGCTGCAGGGTCTGGCTGAAGCGACTGGCCACCCCGACCCCGCCGGCCCGGGCGGTGATCACCTCGGGGCGATCGGCATGGTTCTCCATCCGCGCCGGTTCCCGGGCCGAATCCCCCAGTACCGCTCCCTCCGCCCCCAGCACTGTGATGCGGGTGCCCGAACGCCGCCCCAGGCGCTTGCAAAGATCGTCGAGAAACGGGGCATCGGGCGGGGCGAGGCGCCCCTGCACCTGCTGCTCCACCAGGTGCGCCCGCGCCTCCAGGTCCTGCCGCGTCTGCTGAAGATAAAAGCCGCGCAGAGTGGAAGAGAAATACCAGGTGAGGGCGGCGAGGGCCACCAGCACGATCAGCAGATAGGAAGGATAGAGTTGCCAGAGCAGTCGGCGGGGCCGCATCGGGGTCAATCCTTGAAGCGGTAGCCGACGCCCCGCACCGTTTCGATGAGTTTGCCGGCAGCGCCGAGTTTCTTGCGCAGGCCGACGATCTGCACATCCACCGCCCGCTCCGTCACCGAATAGTCCTCGCCGCGCACGGCGTTGACGATCTGGTAGCGGGTGAAGACCCAGCCCGGACGGTTGGCCAGAAACTGCAGCACGCGGAACTCGGTGAAGGTCAGCTCCACCGGCCGGCCATCCACCAGCACCTCGTTGCGCCCCGAGTGGATGACCAGGCTGCCGCGCTCCAGCACCTCCCCGTCCGCCTCGGGCTGCTTGCCACGGCGGCGCAAAACCGCGGCGATGCGGGCCGCCAGCACCTTGGGGCTGAAGGGCTTGGTCACATAGTCGTCGGCCCCCATCTCCAGGCCGGCCACCACGTCGCTTTCCTCCCCCTTGGCGGTGAGCATGACCACCGCGATTTCAGCGGTTTCGGGCTGCTGCTTGAGGGCCCGGCAGACCGCCAGGCCATCCATCCCCGGTAACATCAGGTCGAGCACCAGCAGGTCGGGACGCCCGCTGCGAGCCAGCCGCAGCCCCTCCTCCCCGGAGGTGGCAGTAGTGACCCGATAGCCCTCCCTGGTCAGGTTATAATGGATCAGGGCGAGAATGTCTTCCTCGTCCTCGATGATCAGGATCTGCTCTCTGGTCATAGGGTGTACCATCCTCCCCCCGGGAAACTCCGGGACTATGGCTGCTTATATTCGGTCAATGTTAGGACTGGATGAGAACGCGGACAGGGAATTGTTAGCGGGAAGCGTTGCGCCGGCGCCCCAGGGCGACGATCAGGCCCGCCACCGCCAAGGATAGCGCCAAAAGCCCCAGGGCCGCAAACAGGTTGTTGAGCAGCGCCGGCTTGAGCAGCAGCATCAGGCCGAGACCGAGCATCATCAGCCCGGAGATGAGCTTGAGGATGCGCCCCTCCCGCTCCCCCAGCTTGTGGGCGCCGAGGGTGAGGGTGAAAACCACCACGATCACCAGCAGCGGCAGGATGTAAAGGCCGTTGTAAAAGGCCAGGTAGGCGTAATACTGCCAGGTCGGCAGCCCGCGCAGGGTCAGCACCCGGGTGTAGACCATGGGGAAGCCGGCGGTGCAGAGCAGTTCGTAGCTGTTGGCCAACACCGCCAGCACCAGGGTCCCCCCCAGCACCGACAGGGTCCGCCCCCCCTTGACCAGCCCGCGCATGCGCTCGAACAGTTTGTCGAGGCGCCAGGACAGTGCCGGCAGCCAGCC
>CAZYXS010000063.1:0-18089 GCA_964650955.1 uncultured Desulfuromonadales bacterium
GATTTGATCCTGCTAATGCAATTGTGCTGCGAATATTAATCAACTCGGACTATACTCGATTCATCCTCACCGCCCCCTCACCAGCGAGCCACCCAAAAATCCGGAGTTACCCAAATGAACAATGAGATTTTCATCATCGCCGACAGCGGCGAGGGCAGCCTGTCTGGAACAAACCCATTACGTTTCACACTGGGAGGGCAACTCGGCACCATCCAGACAGTGCAGAACTATTACTCAAACCGTGGCGAAATCAGAAACTTTTCCCCCGACCGGAACCATCCGGCCTGGTCATCTGCTCCCAAGTTGAACGGGCTGTTTCTGTATTCGCATCTTCGCCGTCATGGGTTCGAACCTATCCTGGCTAACGATTTCGAGCAATTCCAATCCAAGGCTCAGCTGTCCACCCAAGGCCATAAAATCATTGTCATTTCAACGACCTTCATTTACAACAAGGCAACCCTCAACACCCTTTTGGACCAAGTCAAGGCCATCGCACCCGACTCGACCATCATTGTCGGGGGGCATTTCGTCTACTTTTCCTACCTGTTGAAACAGAAACAGTCTGACCCAGACTACGATACCGACTCCCCTCGGTCCGACTTCCTGTTTCTCGAAAACGAAACATCCGTTGCAGACTATTTCATTACCGATCGTCATGGCCATCAAACCCTCATACAACTGCTGAATCGATGCCTTACAGGTCAATCCGTATCTGGATTGGCCAATATTGCCCGCCTCCACGAAGGGACCCCGGTTTTCTCAGAGCAGGTCGAAGAACCTCTCGTTCCTGAGAATTTGAAAATCGACTGGGCCCACCTGCCGGACTGGGTGTACGAGTCAGCAGTAGTGCCCATGCAGGCCAGCGTCGGCTGCCCCCACCATTGCGCATTCTGCAATTTCGTCAAGGATCACCGATTCAATAGCATCAAACCTCTGGAAGAATTGATTGGGGAGATGCACACCGTCATCCAGCGGGGCGCCCGTTACATCTGGTTTTCCGACGACAACTTTCGACTGGGAAAAAAAGATCTGACCGCCGTCTGCGAAAGAATTCTGGCAGAGGGCATCCAGGTGCGGTGGCAGAGTTTCATCCGGGCCAGCGCTTTACAGGGGATTGATTTCGAGTTGTTGAAACGGGCTGGCTGCATCGAGGTGCAGATCGGACTCGAATCCGCCGACGAAACTATCCTGGAGAACATGAACAAAAAAGCCACCCCGGCGCTTTATGCCGAGGTGGTCAAGGACCTGCTTCAAGCTGGCATCAATTGCTCCTGTTACTTCATTGTCGGGTTTCCCGGAGAAACCAGTGACTCGGTGGCGAGAACCCTCCAATTCATCCAGGCACTCGAATCACCCGAGGCGGAGGGCTGTCTGTCCTGGTCCATCTTCCCGTTCATGCTAAGCCCCTTGAGCCCTATCTATGAAAGCGCCCAGAAGGTTCGCTACGGGCTTGACGGTTACATGCTGAAATGGAAACACGCGACCATGGACTCTGACCAGGCAATGAAGCATGTGAAACAGATGTTTTTCACCTTGGAGAATTCCGGTCCAATCTTCCGGGCCGACAATCTCGACCTGCTTCACAGCCTCTGCCCAAAAAACCGCAAGGCCTTCATAAAATCCAGGCAGGCATTGACCAAGAAATCCCTGAAAGGAGAATTGAGCGACGCAGAGGTCATCCTGCAGGAACTTGCAGGAATATTCTGACTCGCCCGCCGACGAAGGCCCCCTTTTTCCTTTTTTACCCGGAAGCGTTCCCGGGGCCATCCAGTTCCTCGGCCCCGGAAACGGCTCACACCCCGTTCTAGGCCCGCCATTTTTTCGGCACTTGTTCACAGTCGAATTTTTGACTACCCGCCAACCCGCCAAGATCCCTGTCTTTCCGCACGAACCCCGCCGACAATCAAAAGGCATGAAAACTGCATGACCTACTGGGCCTGCAGAGTACTCAATTTATCTTTTGACAATATAAAAAAAACATTGTTATATGTTTTCATGAGGCACATAACCCCTTGCAAAATTTATTTTTTTTAGAAACTTCCACGCTATCGACACATAAAAAAGCAGCGACAAGCAAGGCCAATTCAAACATTTTTTGCACATGCTCACTGTCAGCCATTTGACCAGAGGGCCAGATATCCATTGCGCTTTGGCGGAGCCACACCAGATCCACTTAACTGAACAGGATGATCAGAAGGGGGACACCAGCATGGAATCAGGACTGCAAACTGCCAAAATTGTGGAATTCAATCCCGTTACTCCCACCCCATGCAAAAACCGCGACATCAACAAGAAAAGACTCATCAACAAAATCAACTACATAAACTTCCAAGACGGCACCCTCTTGGTCAACTTCCGCCACACCCGCTTTGACCGCACCTTAACACTTCAGGCCCGCCCCAACCCATGCCTAACAGGACACCTCGAATGCGCCTGGGTGCGTCCCAACAATATCGGGCGAATACTGCAATCACACACCCTGGAAGACATCCTGATTCCAGACCAACTGACACCGTGGCGCATCACCCCAGCCCTTCTATCAATTGACGAAAAAGGCATTGCATTTGAACTACCTGAAACCGGAACCCAAATCGGAACCCGCCGGGTTCGGCGGAAATCCTGCAACGACATTGCAGTGGATTTATTCCAAAACAGCGGCAGGTTCCATGGCCAACTAGCTGATTTCACACCGGTTTCTTTTCGTGTTGAAATCACCCTAACCCCCCCACAAAATTTTTATTGGATCAATAGAGACCTCCCCATTCAGGTTCACTTTCACAAAAACGACACGCTGCTTTATGCGGGGGAGTGCCGCATTATCAAACAAAGCACCTCACAAACCACAAGATCCTTGGTTCTCGAGCCGATCTACTCGGCAATCCCTCGCTATCCAAACAGAAAATTCCGCTCTACCAGGCTACAACTTACCCCCTCACCCAACATTCAGTTTACCCACCCGATCACTGGACAAAGAATCGACCTGAAGGTGCTCAACCTTTCGGGTACCGGTTTCATGGTGGAAGAGGAAGAGGAGAATGCCACCCTTCTTCCCGGAATGATTATCCCGGACCTCGAATTGAGCTTTGCAGGCATCTTCCGGGTTCCATGCAAAGCGCAGGTCGTTTACCGCCACCTACCTGGGGCCACCAGCTCCAGCACCCCAGTTAGGTGCGGTCTTGCCATTCTCGACATGGCCGTCAAAGACCATGTGATGCTTCTTTCTTTGCTTAACCAAACAAAAGACAACAACTCTTACATGTGCAACCGTGTCGACATGGAGCACCTATTCAACTTCTTTTTTGAAACAGGATTTATTTATCCAGAAAAATACATTCACATACAGTCAAACAAGAAAAATTTCAAAGATACTTACCAAACACTTTACACAAAAGCCCCGAGCCTTGCGAGGCATTTCATATATCAGGATAACGCAGGCATTCAAGGACACATGTCAATGCTTCGTTTTTATGAAAATACTTGGATGGCGCATCACCACGCCGCAAATCATCTTGGCAAAGTCAAGAACGCCGGCTTGCAGGTGCTTGACCAAGCAAACAACTTCATAAATGAATCACATACGCTTTCGTCTATACACCTGAATTTTATTTTATGCTATTTTCGTCCGGACAATAGGTTCCCGAACAAAGTTTTTGGAGGCGCAGCTCAATACATTAACGATAAAAAGGGTTGCTCTTTAGACTCATTCGGCTACCTTCATGCAAAACAAAATGGTCAAAATTTTTTTGAGAACAACTGGAGGTTAACCGAGGCTTCTTCCGAAGACGTACGAGAATTGGAAATCTTCTACGAAAACAACTCCGGTGGCCTCATGATCCCAGCCCTGGATCTTGAACCAGAGTTGCTAGACCAGGAAAATCTCGCCAAAGACTATTCAGAACTTGGACTGACGCGAAAAAGAATACTTTTGAGCTTGCGCCACAATGAAACTCTAAAAGCTTTCATAATGATCAATATTTCTGATGCTTGCCTTAATATGTCTGATCTTACCAACAGTATAAAGGTTTTTATTATTGAAAAAACAGATATCACTAACGGTATTTTCCAAACATTGCTCAACAATATACTAGAAAGACAGGAAACGACAGAAGCTCCTGTTTTAGTTTACCCCAAAACATATCTCCTAGAAGAAAAAATTAATTTTGAAAAAACTTACAATATGTTTATACTCAACATGCAGAATCTGGATGCATATTTTTCTTTTATCAACAAAATAAAACATAGAGCCAGCGAGCGGAGTTGATCGGATGCAACTGTATAACAGCAGCGTAATCGACAGCTATGTCAAGATGCTGGCAAAAAAATACCCACATGCCAACACTGATAAAATATTGAAGCATGCGAGTATGGAACCCTACGAGGTAGCGGATCAGGGGCACTGGTTCACCCAAAAACAGGTCGACCTGTTTTACGAAATGGCTGTCAAAGAATCTGGGTCCGAGACAATTGCCCGAGAGGCTGGCAAGTACGCTGCATCACCAGACGCACTCGGTATCCTCCGTCACTATATCCTTGGGATGATGTCCCCGACCACCCTGTTTTCCCTCATTGAGAAAACGGCAGAAAAACTCACAAGGTCCGCGGATTACAAATCCCGACAAACGGGAACAAACGAAATCGAACTCCTCGTGACTCCCCACAAAGGGATCGAAGAAAAACCCTTCCAGTGCGAAAATCGCCTTGGCTTTATTGAAGCAGCCCTCACGATACTGAACCATGAGTCTCTGACAATTGAACACCAGGAATGTTTATTTAAAGGGAACAGTTCATGTCGTTACCTCATTCGCTGGAAACCAAACAGATCTGCAATTCTTGGAAAAATACGGACGGCCGCGGCCATCACAACTCTCTCCGCAATTACAGGAACAGCGATCTTCTACCCTGATTTTATCGGCGGAACAGCGGCTGCCACTACAATTGCGTTTTTGATTTTCTGCATATACGTCGAATTTGTGAAAAACCTTGACTTAAAAATCGGTCTCGAATTTTTTTCTGAAACGGCTGAAAAACTGGTTGAGCAAACAAACATAAATTATCGGAACAGCCAACTTGCTAATGAAATCGGTTTAGCTATAAGCGAAAAAACAAACCTTGACACACTTTTTGAAACAATTCCTGACATTTTAAAAAATCGCTTAGATTATCAAAGAGGCTTAATTTTAATATACAACAAAGAAAAAAACACACTGAAATCGCAATCTGCCTACGGATACAACAATAGAGAACTAAAAATTCTCGAAAAAGCCACTTTCAATCTGAACAACGCATCTTCAAGGGGTGCATTTGTTGTATCTTTCAAAGAGAAGCGCCCACTTTTGATCAACAACATAAATGACATTGAAGATAACCTTTCAAAAAGAAGTTTTGAACTGGCGAAATCTCTTGGCGTTACCGGTTTCATCTGCTGCCCTATAATCTGTGATGGAAATGCCCTAGGCTTGATTGTTCTAGAGAACCTCCGCTCAGGCAGGCCTTTGTTGCAAAGCGACCTCAGCCAAATAATGGGGATTGCCCCCGTCATTGGCAGTGCCATTCGCAACGCCGAATTATTGGAAAACAAGGAGAATCTGTTCAAATCCACCCTCAAGACCCTGGCGGCAAGCATCGACGCTCGGGATCCTTTGACTGCGGGCCATTCTGAGAAAGTTACCGAATATGCACTTGGCATTTGCGAAGAGATTGAAATTGACCAGGAATACCGGGAGGTGGTGCGCGTGGCGGCGCTGCTCCACGATTATGGGAAAATCGGAGTGCCCGACTCGATCCTGAAAAAACCTGGCAAGCTCTCGCCGGCCGAGCGGGATGCGGTCAAGGCCCACGCCCTGAAGACTCGGGAAATTTTGGAGCAGATCACCTTCGAAGGCGCATTCAAAGAGGTGCCGGCCATTGCCGCGGCCCATCATGAAAAGCTTGACGGCAGCGGCTACCCCATGGGTCTAAAGGGGGATGAAATCCCTCTGGGAGCTAAGATCATCGGGGTGGCGGACTTTTTCGAGGCCATCACCTCCAAGCGCCATTATCGTGAACCGATGCCGGTGGCGGCAGCATTCCAGTTGCTGCGGGCCGAATCAAAAGCGCATTTCGACCCGGAGATCGTCGAGGCCTTTTTCAACTGGTATCGTCGCAATTTTGCGGAGGGTCGACTGCCGGCGGACGAACGCCGTAGATTGCGGATTCCTTACAAAACCTCGGTGGTCCTCTCCATCAACGGCCAGCATCGCCTGGGGCAAAGCGTGGATCTTAGCACCAGCGGTGCCTACATCAGCTCCACCGGCGGTGCCCAAGAGGGGGACATCATGGATGTTGCCTTTACCCTCCCCTCAGACAAGGGTGGCAAGGTCGTCGCCAAGGGTCGGGTGGCCTGGACCAATCCGGTTTCCGAAATGAAAAAACCCACCTTTCCGGCGGGTTTCGGGGTGGAGTTCGTGGAGTTTCGCGAGCAATCAAACCTTTGCTTGCAGGGGTTTCTGACCGACACCATCCGCAGCGATCATGTCTGGGCCACCTGATCAGCGGTCCGCACAGGTCTTTTTGCCTCAGTGCCTGACCCCCCGCACCAGGATCAGGGGGGTGTAGGTGAACCGCCGGGGATCGGAAAAGAACTGGTGGAACTCCGCCTTGAACTCCTCGGCCCCGCCCGGGTAATCCGGGAAATGGTAGCCCGACCGCAGGGCGGCGATTTCCACCTTGCGCTTCCAGTTGTATTCGTCGACCTCGTTGAGCCCTCCATAAATCAGGTGGTGGGCGCGCAAATCCACCCGAATATCTTCCAACCCCAAATCATAGACGTACGCATAGAGCTTTCGCCCGATCTGTGGGTCGAAATCCTGCGCTTCGAGCGCGGCCATGATGCCATGCATGGCCCGCTCGAGTCGGGGCGACATGCCGTGATGATTAAGACTGTTGTGGTCGAGGTCGGCGAGGCAAAGGATGCCGCCGGGCTTGAGATTGCTCACTACATTCCGAACGATATCGAAGGCGCCGGCGCGGTGGTATTCGAGCACGAACCGGACCCAGATGAAATCGAATTCGCCCAGGCGATCAAGGGGCCGGAAGAAATCGCCGCAAACGAACTCCGCCCCTCCGTCACCGTGCAGTCTTCGGGCATGCTCGATACGGTCGGGGGACCCGTCGAAGCCGACGACGGTTCCCCCTGGTTGCACATACTCATGGAAAAAGGCCGTGGTCTTGCCCGAACCGCACCCCAGGTCCAGCACCCGCATTCCCGGGCGCAGGCCGGCCCAGCTCGCCTGCTGGATCAAGCGTTCACGGTCGGTCTTGAGGTCGAGACGGAAGGCCTCCTCGGGGTGTTCCATCAAATAGCCGTGCTGCTTCATGGCTGCTCCCGGATAAACGCGCCCCCACGCTTAATGAAAGACAATATCGTTCCTGTATAGCACGCAGTTACAGGCAGGGCAAGCAGCAAGAAGCGATTTCATCCAGATCTCTCCACCCAAAAATCACTGACGGGAAAAGACCTTCTGCAGCAGGTCGGTGGTGCGGGCCGCAGGGTTGCGGCGGATCGCCTGTTCCTCCTGCCCCAGCAGAGTGAAGAGGCCGTCCAGCCCCTTTTCGGTGACATAGTCGTCGAGATCGAGGTTGGGTTTGCCTGCCAGGGGGAGCGCGGCATAGGTGCCGAGCAACTGGTTGTACTGGTCGTAAAGGCCGATTCCCTCGAGTTTGCGGGCGACGATGGGACGGAATCGCACCCGCAGGGTGTCGCTGGTCTGGCGCCGGAAATACTCGGTGGCGGCGGTATCTCCACCCTTGAGAATCCCCTGGACATCCTGCAGGGTCATCTTGCCGATGGCGTCGAGGAAAACCTCCTTGGCCTCTCCCGAAGCCTGCTCGGCAGCCCGGTTCATGCCGACTTCGAGGGCATCGAGTTGACCGCCGTAGCCGACCAACCGCAGCGCCTGGGCCATGGGACCGAGTTGGGACGGCAGGGCGATGCGAATCAACTGATTGCCGAGGAATCCATCCGCCCGGGAACCGCTGGCTACCGCCCGCCCTGAGGCGACCTGCAGGGCCTCCTTGAGACCGCTGCCGACGGTGGCATCATCCAGTACCGGAGCGGGGCCGCCCATAAGATTCTGCAACAATGCCCCACCCTGAGAGAGGTCGAGGGCCTGGGCCGGCATCGTGCCCAGAACCAGCAACGCAACCGCAAGCGTCATCCTTGCAAACCATCCTGTCCTTCTTTTCATGACTGCTCCTTTTTTCTGCCCAGACCGACTCCAGCGATGGCTTCGTTGCAGTAGCCGCAGCGCCCCTCCCGCATTGCCACCCCCTGCAGCCAGACTCCGCGACGGCTGATCACGACCTTGCGGCAACCCGGGCAGAGGGTGTCCTCCCCTTCGCCGCCACCGAGGTTGCCGAGATAGACATAGTTCAACCCCGCCTCCAGGCCGATGCGCCGGGCCAGGTGCAGGGTGGCGGCGGGCGTGGGCGGGCGATCCTGCATGCGGTAAGTGGGATGGAAGGCCGTCAGATGCCAGGGAGTGTCGCGCCCCAGTTCACCGGCGATGAAGGCGGCCATCTCCCGCAACTCTCCGGGGGAGTCGTTGAGCCCCGGTATGATGAGGGTGGTCACCTCGAGCCAGATGCCGAGCCGACGATAGTCGCGCAAGGCGTCCAGCACGCCATTGAGATTGGCTCCTGCAACCTCGCGGTAAAACCGCTCGGAAAAGCCTTTGAGGTCGACATTGGCGGCATCCAGATAGGGGGCGATGGCACTGAGGGCTTCGGAGGTGATGTAGCCGTTGGTGACGAAGAGGTTGGCCAGGCCGGCCTGACGGGCCAGCACGGCGGTATCGTAGGCGTATTCGAAGAAGATGGTCGGTTCGGTGTAGGTATAGGCGATGCTGGCGCAGCCTCGGGCCTGGGCCTCGGCGACCACCCTCGCCGGTGGCAGGTCATGGCCGGGCAGCGGTTTGCCGCTGTGAGGCCATTGGGAGATTTCGTGGTTCTGGCAGTGCAGACAGCGGAAATTGCAGCCGACGGTGGCGATGGAAAAAGTGCGCGAGCCGGGCAGGACGTGGAAAAGGGGCTTTTTCTCGATAGGGTCGACGGCCTCGGCGACGGTTTTTCCGTAGACCAGGGTATAGAGCTCCCCCTGGTGGTTTTCCCGCACACCACACACCCCTCGCTGCCCTTCGGTGATCAGGCAATGGAACCGGCACAGGTTGCAACGGACCTTGCCGGCGGGGGCGGGTTCCCAGAACCGCGCTGCCTGCATAAGTTACCTCCGGCCGGAGTCGCTTCTGCTGGCAGTATAGCAGAAATCGCCAAGGTCGCGGCGGCGGTCAGAACATGAATCGCCGCATGCTGACGTTGAGCAGCAGTCCGGTGCCGATCATGGTCGTGACCATGCTGGTGCCACCGTAGGAGAACAGCGGCAGGGGGACCCCCACCACCGGAAGCAGGCCGATGACCATACCGAGATTGACCACCGTATGCCAGAAGACCATGGCCACCACTCCCAGCGCCAGGAACATGCCGAAGCGGTCGGAGGCCCGGCGGGCGATGTAGATCCCCCAGAAGATGATGAACAGGTAGATCAGCAGCAGCAGCAGACAACCGACGAACCCCCACTCCTCGGCGAAGACGGAAAAGGCGAAATCGGTGTGCCGCTCGGGCAGAAAGGAAAGCTGGGACTGGGTCCCCTGCATGTACCCCTTGCCGAAAAAGCCGCCGCTGCCCACGGCTATCTTGGATTGGATGATGTGATAGCCAGACCCGAGGGGGTCCCGCTCGGGATCGAGAAACGTGCGGATGCGCTCCTTCTGATAGTCCCGCAACAGGAACCAGCCGCCAAAGGCGGCGAAACCACCGGCCAGGGTGAGCAGCGCCAAAGTGCCGCGGCGAATGCCTGCGAACAGGCCCATGGTGGCGCCGATGAACAGGACCAGCAGGGCGGTGCCGAGGTCGGGCTGCTTCATGATCAGCACCGCCGGGGCACCCAGCAGCAGGAAGGGGATTTTCAGGTCGCCCAGGCCGTACCCCTGCGCCTGGTGGCGGTCGGCAAAATAACGCGCCAGGATCAGGATGATGACGATCTTCATCACCTCGCTCGGCTGCAGGTTGAAAAAACCGAGATTGATCCAACGGGTCGCCCCCATGCTGGTCTTGCCGAACAGCAGTACGAACAACAGCAGGGCCAGATTCAGTCCGTAGAGAGGAAAACCGAGATATTCGAGATGGCGGTAATCGATGGTGCAGACCGTCAGGGCGATGACCAGACCGATCCCCAACCAGTAGGTCTGCTTCAGGTAGACCGGCGCCCCCACCTCCCAGGACGAGGTGGAGCTGTAAAGATTGAGGATGCCGATGGTCGCCACCAGGCAGACGGCACCGAGCAACACCCAATCGAAATGGATCAGCAGGCGGCGGTCGAATCTCAAAGGCCCGACTCCTCCCCCGGTTCGGCTTGAGCGGGGGCCATTCCCTCTGCCGTAGCCTCGGTCTGCGCCTGATCTTCCGCGTCGAGCTCCGGTTCGCCGGGGACCGCCATGGCCGGAGCCGGCGGCGGGTCCTCGATACCGAAATAACTGGCGATAATCTTGCGGGCCACCGGCGCTGCGGCGCTGCCGCCCCCGCCGCCATGGTCCACCACCACGGCTACCACGATTTCCGGGTTCTCCACCGGCGCATAGCCGACGAACAGGCCGTGGTCGCGAAAGCGATAGGGTGCTTCCCGCTTGCGGTCCCGGTCGTCTCGCAACCGCACCACCTGGGCGGTCCCGGTCTTACCCCCGTAATGCACTGGCTCCAGGCGGCTCGACCAGGCTGTGCCGCCCGGTTCGTTGACCACCGCATCCAGGGCCTTGAGCACTACCTTGAGGTCGTTGGGAGACAGGGAACTCGACTTGATCACTTCCGGCCCCACCTCCCGCACCACCTCGCCCCCCAAGGTCTCTACCCGCCGCACCACCTGGGGGCGTAATACCGTTCCGCCGTTGACCACGGTGGTCATCATGGTCGCGAGTTGCAGTGGCGTTGTCAATACGTAGCCCTGGCCAATGGAGGCGATCACCGTCTCGCCGTCGTACCAGCGGGCATTGAAGCGTTTCTTTTTCCACTGCCGGGTTGGCACCAGGCCGCTTTTTTCGTATTCCAGGGGAAACCCCAGGGCCTCGCCCAACCCCAGGTCGTAGGCCATTTGGGCGAGGCGGTCGATGCCCAACTCCAAACCGACCTGGTAGAACCAGACGTCACAGCTTTCCTTGAGCGCCTTTTTCAGGTCGACCCGGCCATGCCCGTGTTTTTTCCAACAGCGGAATTCTCGATCGCCCAAACTGAAGCTGCCGCTGCAATTGACCGACGTGCCTGGATGGGCGACCCCGGCCTTGAGGGCCGCCAGTGCGGTGACGATCTTGAAGGTCGAAGCCGGTGGATATTGCCCCTTGATGGCCTTGTTCTGCAGGGGATGATGGGGGTTCTGCAACAGGCTGATCCACTCTTCGCCGGTGATGCCCCGGGCGAAGACGGCGGGATTGAAGGAAGGTTGGCTGGCCAACGCCAGCACCGCCCCGGTCCTGGGGTCCATCACCACCGCGGAGCCAGCCGCTTCGCCGAAGGCCGCCTCGGTGGCCTGCTGCAGCTTGCGATCAATCGTCAGGTAGACTTTGTTGCCTGGCGCCGCGTCCAGGATCTTGAGCAGCCGCAGCTCTTTGCCCCGCACATCCACCTCGACCCGGCGCTGCCCGGCAACCCCCCGCAAAGTGGATTCCATGCTCTTTTCCAGGCCGCTCTTGCCAACGTAATCACCGGGTCGGTACCCCTCGTACTCGCCGGACTGCAGCTCCGCCTCGGTGATCTCCCCCAGATAGCCGAAAAGGTGCGCGGCACTCTCGGCGTAAGGGTAGGAGCGCATGGGGCGCACTTCAATCAACACCCCGGGCAGGTCGACACTGTTTTCCTGCACCAGTTCCAGCATGTCGCGGCTGATGTCCTCGGCCAGCGGCATGGGGCGAAAGGACGGAAAACGCAGTCCCGCATCCCAGCGCTTCTGCAGATCCTCACGAGGCACCTGGAGGTAGTCGGCCAGGCGGTCGAGAAGTTCTTCGGGATCATCCACCTCCTGTCGCAGCACTGAAATGCCGAAGGAGGGCCGGTTATCCACCAGCAACTCCCCGTTGCGGTCATAGATCGGGCCGCGGGGAGCTGCGATGGCGACATGCCTGATGCGGTTTTTTTCCGACAATTCCAGGTAGCGCTCCGCACTGATGACCTGCAGGTACCACAGCCGCAGCAGCAGCAGGGCGAACACCAGCGTCGCCGCCAGGGACAGCAGCAGGAAGCGTTTGCGCGTTCCGGAAAAATCGAGCCAGCCAGCCTTAACGTTCACGGCGAGGTTCCAGGTGTTGCAGTCCCGGCAGATGGAGTCGCGGCGCGAAGCGGCACTGCAACCAGAGGGTGGCCATCAGCAGCACCACCGCCCCGGCCAGATTAAATAACGTCTGCAGAGGCAGCTGCCGCAGCACCACCAGCCAGGCGATGCCGCTGTCGGCGAGAATGCCGAGAGCGAAAACCAGCACCAGCCCCTGCAGCAGACTGCCGGCGGCCACCATCAGCAAAAGCAGCAGGGTACTTTCGGTATTGAGGCGGGCGGCCAGGCTGCGTCCGGCCAAAAAGGTGGCAAGAAATGCCAGGCCGTAGAGTCCCAGGTCGCTGCCGGCATAGACATCCTGCAGCAGCCCCAGACCATAGGCCAGGGCGCTGCCCACGGCGAACCCTTCGTGGAGGCTGAGGTAGACCACCAGTATCAACAGCAGTTCAGGCTTGACATAGCCCGCCGAGAGGGAAGGAAACAGGGTGACCTGCAGAACCAGGAACAGGGTGGCGAGGCTGAAGTAGATCAGAATCCGGGTCATGGCTGCTCCGGCAGCAGCACCAGGACTTCTTCCAGACGGGAAAAATCAACGGAAGGGGTCACGACGATGGACTGGAACAGGCCGTAGTCTTCCTTGGTCAACTGGGTCACCACCCCAACGGCCAACCCCTTGGGGAAGACCCCACCGGTGCCTGAAGTGACGATCTGGTCCCCCACGGCGACATCTTCCTGGCGCAGGGCGAAGTCGAAGGTCAGAGCATCCCCCCGGCCTCGGCAGACCCCGCGGGTGCGGTTTCGTTGAACCAGCACCGCCAGAGCACTGGATGCATCGGTGACCAGCAGCACCCGGGATTGCCGAGGTCCGGTGCGGATCACCCGTCCCACCACCCCCTCGGGCACGACCACCGGCAGCCCTTCTTGAACACCGTCCTCCGACCCCTTGCTGATCAGCACGGTGCGGGCCCAACTCGAGGCGTCCTCGCCGACGATCTGCGCCGGCAGTGCCGCCTGGCCGAGGGTGCGCCGGAAATCGAGGAGAATCTGCAGCCGATCGTTGGCCAGCCGGATCTCCCTCACCCCGTCCAGTTCCGCCTGCAGCCGCCGATTCTCCGCTTCCAGCCTGGCGTTTTTTTCCGCCGTGTCCACCAGCCAGATGTAGCGGGTCCAGACATCCCCGAGGTTGGACCAGAGCAAGTCCCCCAAGCGCTGCACCGGGGCCAGCACCTGCAGCAGGGTCCTCTCGAACAGGGTGGTGGTGGCCCGTTGGCGCAGGTTGGCCGAATAGACCAGCAGGGCGACAAGGATCAGGCAACCCACCAGCAACAGGGTGCGGTATTTGCGCAACAGCTCCAGCATGCAAGACTCCGCCGACGACGGCGAGGCCCCGGACCACCGGTGAAACCGGTACCGGGGAACCCAGCCCGCCGGCTATGGCCAACCCCGCCCGCAGGGGATCAGGAGGTGACCGTCACCCGCTTGAGCAGATCGAGTTCATCCAGAACCCGGCCGGAGCCCAGCACCACCGAAGACAGGGGGTCTTCGGCGATAACCACCGGCAAACCCGTCTCCTCCCGCAGCAACACATCGAGATTGCGCAAGTAGGCGCCCCCGCCGGCCAGCACGATCCCCTTGTCGACGATATCCGCCGCCAGTTCCGGCGGGGTCCGCTCCAGGGCAATGCGCACCGCCTCGACGATGGCGTTGACGGTTTCGGTGAGAGCTTCGCGAATCTCGTTGGAATCGATCTCCAGGGTCTTGGGAATGCCGCTGACCAGATCGCGCCCCTTGACCTCCATGGTCCTCACCTCGCCCCCCGGATCGGGGTAGGCACTGCCGATCTCGATCTTGACCTGCTCGGCGGTGCGTTCGCCGATGAGCAGATTGTACTTGCGTTTGAGGTACTGGACGATGGCTTCGTCGATCTTGTCGCCGCCAACCCGCACACTCTTGGCATAGACAATGCCCGCCAGCGAGATCACCGCCACCTCGGTGGTGCCGCCGCCGATATCCACGATCAGGTTGCCCGAGGCCTCGGTGATCGGCAGTCCGGCGCCGATGGCCGCCGCCATCGGTTCCTCGATCAGGTAGACCTCCCGGGCGCCGGCCGATTCGGCCGACTCCTTGACCGCCCGCTTCTCCACCTGAGTGATCCCCGAGGGGACGCAGATCACGATCCGGGGGCGCACCAGGGTCTTGCGGTTGTGCACCTTCTGGATGAAATAGCGCAGCATCTCCTCGGTGATGTCGAAGTCGGCGATGACCCCGTCCTTCATCGGCCGGATGGCGACGATGCTGCCCGGGGTGCGGCCGAGCATCTTCTTGGCCTCCTTGCCCACCGCCAGCACCTTGCGCGACCCCATGCCGTCCTTCTGCACTGCAACCACCGACGGTTCGCTGACCACGATCCCCTTGCCCTTGAGATAAACCAGGGTGTTGGCGGTACCGAGGTCGATGGCGAGATCGTTGGAAAACATGCCCCAAATAGCGTCAAACAGATTGAACATAATCCTTTGAACTCCTTTTTTCCCGGCAGCCGGAGAAGGGCCTCCCCTCTCCTGGCAAAATGTGCGCAACACTACCAAAAACGCAATTGTTTTTCAAGGGATAAATGGAAAAACTATTGCATTTGCCCCCCCGATTGACTAACATGCGACGCTGTTTCAAAAACCGGTCCCATCCCCCGAAGGAGAGACACTTACAATGCTGGATCTGATCCGCAAAAAACAGCAATCGGTCATTATCAAGCTGGTGTTCTGGGGCATCATCGCCACCTTTGTCGGCACCATTTTCCTGGTTTGGGGCAAGGGCCAGGACGGCGGCGCCGGCGGCGGCGACCCCGCCGTGGCGGCCACGGTCAACAAGACGAAGATCGGCTTCGACGAATACCAGACGGCCTACAGCAACCTGTACAATCTCTACCAGACCATCTACCGCGACCAGTTCACGCCGGCCATGGAAAAACAGCTGCGGCTGCGTCAGCAGGCGATCGACGGCCTGATCGACCAGGCCTTGCTGCTGCAGGAAGCCGACCGCCGCGGCATCAAGGTCAACGACAAGGAACTGGTCGATGCCATTGCCGCTATTCCCACTTTCCAGGAAAACGGCACCTTCAGCAAACAGCGCTACCTGCAGGTACTCGCCTTCCAGCGCCTGACCCCCGACGCCTTCGAGGCCATGCAGCGGAGCCAGATGCTGGTTGAGAGGCTGCAGCAACAGATCAGCGACGGCATCAAACTCACCGATGCCGATATCGAGCAGGAATACCGCGAGCAGAACGAAAAGGTCAACCTTGCTTTCGTGCGCCTGGCCCCGGCCATATTCGAGGGCAAGGTCAGCATCACCGACGCCACCCTGCAGGACTACTTCGAGAAGCAGAAGGAAGACTTCCGCATCCCCGAGCGGCTCGCCCTGCGCTACCTGGTCTTCGACCCGGCCCGCTACGAAAAGGACGTCTCTTTCGAGGACGCCGAACTGGAGAAGTTTTATCGCCGGCACATCGACCGGTTCGAGATCCCCGAGCAGGTCAAGGTCGCCCACATCCTGATCAAAGTTCCCGCTAACGCCGACGAGGCCACCAAAGAGCAGAAACGCGCCCTCGCCGAGAAAGTGCTGGCCGACGCCAAAGCCGGCAAGGACTTCGCCCTCCTGGCCCGCACCCAGTCGGACGACACCGGCAGTGCCGCCAACGGCGGCGACCTCGACTATTTCCGTCGGGGGACCATGGTCGAAGCCTTCGAGCGGGCCGCCTTTGCCCTGCGCCCCGGCGATCTGAGTCCGGTGGTGGAGACCCCATTCGGGTTCCACATCCTCCGCGGCCAGGGGCACATCGAGGCCGGGGTGACTCCGCTGGCTGACGTCCTCGACCAGGTCAAAACCGGCCTGCGCAAGGAAAAAGCCCAGCAGATGGCCCAGGAAAAAGCCATGGACGCCTACAATATCAACCGCAAGGACGGCAACCTCGAGAATGCCGCCAAGGCCAACGACCTCGCCATCAAGGAGACCGGTTTCTTCGCCCGCAACGAGGTGATCGACGGCCTCGGTGAGAACCAGGCCATCAATGACGCCGCCTTCACCACCACCGGCAAGGAACTGGCCCGGCCCATCCCCACCCCCCAGGGAATCCTGCTGATCGCCGTCAGGGATCGCCAGGAAAGCCGTCTGCCCGCCCTTGAGGAGGTCCGCGCCCAGGTGGAGGAGACCTACCGCGCCGAGCAGAGCACCGCCCTGGCCAAGCAGACCGCCGAGGCCATGGTGCAGGCCCTGCAACAGGGTGAAAGCCTCGAGAGCTTGGCCCGCAAGGAAGGCCTGACGCTGGAGGAGACCGGCTTCTTCACCCGCAGCTTCGGCGCCTTCATCCCCCGGCTTGGAAGTTCCGAGCACATCTCCAAGGTGGCTTTCAGCCTGACCGTCGACAAACCGGCCCTGGAGCAGGTGGAGGAGGTCGGCGAGAAATTCGTCGTGGCCGCCCTCAAGGCCCGTGAAGAGGCGGACATGAAGGAACTGACCACCGGGAAGAAGGCCGAGTTGCAGACCGCCCTGCAGGCACGACGCACCGATGAAGCCATTGCCGCCACCCTGCAGGAGCTCAAGGACAAGGCCGACATCACCATCGCCCCGACCATTCTCTCTGCCCTGGAAGGGAATTAGGCTGCCATGACACCCATCGTTCTGCAGACCAACTTCGCTGATCTCAAACTGGTCAACCGTGGCAAGGTTCGGGACATCTACGACCTCGGCGAGCACCTGCTGTTCGTCACCAGCGACCGTATTTCTGCCTTCGACGTCATCATGAACGAGGGGATTCCCAACAAGGGATATGTCCTGACCCAGATCTCCAAGTTCTGGTTCGAGCAGATGACCGACATCATCCCCAACCACATCGTCGCCATGGAGGTGGCCGACTTCCCCGCCGCGACCCACAAGTACCGGGATCAGCTCGAAGGGCGCAGCATGCTGGTGAAAAAGTCCAAGCCCCTGCCCATCGAATGCGTGGTGCGCGGCTACCTGGCCGGCAGCGGCTGGAAGGACTACCGCCAGAGCGGCGCGGTCTGCGGCATTCCTCTCCCCTTCGGCCTGGTGGAAAGCCAGAAGCTGGAGCAGCCGATTTTCACCCCGGCCACCAAGGCGGAACTGGGCGAGCATGACGAAAACATCGACTTCGCTACCGCCGAAACACTTTGCGGCCCCGAACTGGCTGCCGAGGCCCGCGACACCACCCTGGCCATTTACGCCCGGGCCCGGGAAATCGCCGCGGCCAAGGGAATCATCATCGCGGACACCAAGTTCGAGTTCGGCATCTACGAAGGGCGGATGATCTGGATCGACGAGGCCATGACTCCCGATTCCAGCCGCTTCTGGCCCGCCGACCAATACCGTGCGGGTGGCCCGCAGCCCAGTTTCGACAAGCAGTTCCTGCGGGATTACCTGGAAACCCTCGATTGGGGGAAAAAGGCGCCGGCCCCTTTCCTCCCCGCTGATATCGTGCAGAAGACGGCGGAAAAATACTACGAGGCGCTGACCCGGTTGACCGGACTGCGCATCGGCTGACAAGACCAGAACAGCGAAGGCCGGGGGGTTCCCTCCCGGCCTTCGCTGTTTTATAATGCCGGCATCCCCTTTTCCAGGAGCCCGCCATGCGTACTTTTTCCACCCGCCTGCTGTTCGTCTCCGCCCTGCTCCTGTCGGCCCTGAGCGGAACGCCAACTTTGGCTGCCCCTCCAGGCTCGGTTGAGGCCCT
>CAZYXS010000064.1:0-13469 GCA_964650955.1 uncultured Desulfuromonadales bacterium
ACGCTGAGGAAGGGGAGGAAAAAACGACAACGGACGGCCAAGGCGGCCGTCCGTTGTCGGAGCGTCGATTTGAATCGCGTCGCGCGAAGGGCTACCAGGAACCGCCCGGGCGGCTGATCGGGTGACTGTACTTTTTGTTGCGGTCCTGACCGCTGCTGAAAGCAGACCAGGCACCATACACCGCTCCGGCCAGCACCGCCAGCAACGCCACCAATTTGAGCAGATCCGTCAGCGTTTTCATCCAAGTCCCCCTGGGTTGCAGATGTTCTGAATGACTTATCGGCAGTCCAGCGCCGCAGTTTTAGGGGGAAGAAACCCGTGCCCCCAGGTTTTTTTGTGGACTTCGGGGGCAGCTCCCCCGTAGCATGAGTGGTCAATCTGTCGGGCAGCCGGCAACAAACCAACCCGCATGAAAGAGGAAATTCCCATGGCAACAGCACAAAAAGGCAGCCGGGTCCGCATCGACTTCACCGGCACCCTCGAAGACGGCACCGTGTTCGACACCACCATCAAAGACGCCAGCGGCGACTGCGGCTGCGACGACTGCGGCTGTGACGAAGGGCCGATGGAACTGGTCATCGGCGAAGACAGCTTCTTTACCCTGATCGAAGAGGCCCTGGTCGGCATGGCTCCGGGCGAGAAAAAGACCGTTCACATTCCCGCCGAAGAGGCCTTCGGCGATTACGACGACGAAAAGATCTTCACCATCACCCGCGACCAGATTCCCGACGACCTCTATCCCGAAGTCGGCCAGGAACTGGAATTGACCGACGAGGACGACGAGGCGGTGATGGTCACCGTCATCGAGGTCGATGACGAGGGGGTCACCCTCGACGCCAATCACCCCCTGGCCGGCGAGGACCTCAGCTACGAGATCGAACTGCTGGAAATCGTGCAGTAAGCCAGCCCGCACCATGATTCGCAAGGCCCTCGGACGCTCCTGTCCGGGGGCCTTTTTGCGTGTGCCTCAGGTGAAGGTGAGCTTGCGCTCCAGGTCCATCGAGCGGGAGACCCGTTTGGCGTCGTTGATGGTGATGATGTTACGCTTGCAGAGCTGGATCAGGTGCTGGTCAAGGCTCTGCATGGCGTACTGCTCCCGCCCCTTTTCGATGTTCTGTTCGATCTCATCGAGCCGTCCCTCCCGGATGCAGGCCTGGATGGTCGTTGTGGAACGCATCACCTCCACCACCGGCAGGATGTGCTCGCCGGTCTTGTCCTTGATCAGGCGCAGGGAGATGGTGGCCACCAGGATGTCGGCCAGGCGCTGGCGGATGATTTCCTGCGCTTCCGGCGGGAAGTGTCCCACCACCCGGTTGATGGTGGAGGTGGCGTTCTGGGTGTGCAGGGTGGAGAACACCAGGTGGCCGGTCTCCGCGGCCTTGATGCAGGCGTCGATGGTCTCCAGGTCGCGCATCTCGCCGACCATGATCACGTCCGGGTCCATGCGCAGGGCGGCTTTGAGGGCGGCCTTGAAACCATCGGTGTCGCTGCCGACCTCCCGCTGTACGATACAGCTCTTGTTGGAGCTGAACAGGAACTCGATGGGATCCTCGATGGTGATGATGTTATAGCTGTAATTCTCGTTGATATACCGCAACATCGCCGCCAGGGTGGTGGATTTGCCATTGCCGGTGGGGCCGGTGACCAGGATCAGGCCGTTAGGGGCCTTGACGATCTCCTCCAGCACCGTGGGGAGTTTGAGCTCCTGGAAGGTGCCGATTGAGGGCGGAATGACCCGCATGACGATGCCGATCTGCCCCCGTTGGCGAAACAGGCTGACGCGGAAGCGGCCGCCGTTGGGCAGGGCGTAGGAGGCGTCGAATTCCTTGAAGTCCGCAGGCAACTGCCGCTGATTGTACTCCATGATGCGGGCCGCGATGAACTCGGTGTCGGCAGCGGTGAGCTTGGGTAGTTTGGAACGCACCAACTGGCCGCGGGCACGGAAGATCGGTGGGTTGTCGACTTCGAAGTGGACGTCGGAGACCCGTTTTTCGAAGGCGATCTCCAGAATCTGTAGAAAAGTTTTCTGGTCCATGGTCATCCTCGGGAAAAAACCGACCGGTACGGGACCGGGGCGGCGCAAATGGGTACGGGGTCAAGCCGGCTTGTCCAGTTGCTTACGGTAGAAGGCGTTTTCCAGTGCCAGGCCGGCATGCTGGGCCAAAGCCTGCAGCAGTTCCATCGGGACGGCGGCGACCTCCTCCTGGCCAAAGTCGGCATAGACCAGGGCCACTGTCCGGCCGCGCAGTTGCAGCGGCAGCAACAGGCCGGTGTCGCAGCGGGGCGAGCCGACCTCTGCCATCAGCATGGAGGGGAGAGCCTGCGGGGGCAGCAGGCCCCAGTGACAGGTCCCCTGGGCGACGACCTCCGCCGCCAGGGAGTCAGCGGCCAGCGGCAACCGCAAACGCGGCGCCGGCGCCTGGGGGCCGAGGCCGATACCCCGCTCCAGGATCAGTTCCCCCCGGCCCACCACCAGGGTCAGGGCCCGGGGAAAGTGTTCAGCCACGGCCTGCAGCAGGGCGTAGGAAATATCCGCCGGGTCCTGGCAGCATCGCAGGGTGGCGTGGAAATCGGCCCAGCCCCGCAGGGGCGAAGAGTTCTGCCCGAGGCAGGGGCTGCCCAGGGCGACCCGCAGCAGTTCCAGGGTGGCGATCATCTGCTCCCCCAGTTCGATGTTGCCAGGGTGACGTTCGGGACGGGGCAGCAGCAGGGTCGCGCCCTGCCGCAAAGCCTGCAGCGGCTGCCGGAAATCCCCTGGAGCCACCAACTGCAGCACCGGCAGGGGGCCGTGGTCCTGGCGCAGGCGCTGCAACGGGGATTCGCTGGTTTCCTGGGGAGTGTCGAGCAGCAACACCGGCTGTTCTCCCCGCACCAAAAACTGGTCCAGAAGCGGTCCCAGGTCAGGTTCCTCGCTGGTGGCGAAGACCGGCAAGCCGATATGCTGCGCCAGGGTGACGACACCGTGGCGTAGCAGCAGATCGGGGCTGAAACAGATCAGAATGCGCCGGGACGGTTCGACGGCTGCGGCGGCCTGGGCCTGCGGAGGGGGGAGGGTGGTCAAGAATTCGACGAACTCTTCCAGGCCGGTCTCCGGCATGGCTGTCAAAATTTCGGCCAGCTGTTGGCGATGATGTTGGGCCGGATCGACATCCTCGATGGGAGCGAAGACCTCCGGGATGTTCCGGCCGAGCAGGTCCAAATCTCCCAGACCCAGATCGTCGGCGGACAGGGTCGGATTCTCCCCTGCCTCCTTCGCACCGGGGGAGGTCGGGTCTTCGGGAAAGAAGGGCTGTTCCTCCAGGCCGTCCCGGTTGCGTTCATCGAACAGCCGCAGGGCGTCCATCAGCACCATTTGGGTGTTGAGGCTCAGTTCCTGCTGCAGGTGCTCGGGAAAATAGCGGTATTCGTCGGAGACATCGAAACGGTCCACATCCAGGCAGAAGGTGCCGCGAACGTTGCGCAGCATTTCCACGATGGTGATTTCGATCAGGGCGGTCAGGCCGCGGTAGGCCGCTTCCTGGTCGAGGGCGCCGCTTTCGAGCAGGATCGCCACCAATGGCTGGCGCGGGCCGTCGGATTGCTGCTGCCGGGCCAGCGCCTGCTCCAGGGCGTCATGGGTGATAGCACCCGATTCTGCCAGCAGACGGCCAATGCGGATACTGTTGTTGGGATGGTTGGCGCTGACGATGTAGCCGTCCCTGAAGACCAGCTGACTCTCCCCCTTGCGGCCGCGAACCAGGAGGGTTCCCGATTTGCGGGTGGAGTGGAGCAGTTGGATGACGTCGACGATCGGCAGGTGTTCCAGGTCACCGGTAAAGGACATCGCTCACCTTCGGCAGAGTTCTTGGTTGTCCCGGCCGGGGTGTTGCCAGGCCGTTCGACCTGGGATTGCAAACATTGTTCCAATGGGAACGGTCTGATTCAGAGCCAGTCGGTGAGCAGGATGCCGATGCCAAGACGGTGAGCGCTGGCGTTGTAGTCGATCAGGCTTTCGCCGTAGCCGTTGAAGTATTGGACATAGCCCTTGAGCTTGCCGGTGAGGGGGAAGGTGTAGTCGAGCTGGACCGCCCCCTTGTTGTCGCTGCGCAGGTTGTTCCGTACCATCAGGGCCAGGCTCTGGCCGTCGAACTTGTAGAGCATCCCCAGCTCTCCGTGGCCGAGGAACTTCTCGATATCCGGGTTGTCGTCCCCGTCCGGGTCCTCGGGGTCGGCCTTGGTCCCTTCCGGCAGGCGATACCAGGGCTTGAGGGCGAGGTAGAAATCCCCCCGCTGGAAAAACAGGCTCAGGTAGACCCGGTTCCAGCTGCGGGACTGAGTCCCCGAGCGGCCGTTGGACTGGTGGGATATGCCGAGGTTGAGGTGGGTGTTGGTCACCCCCAGCAGCGACAGGCCGCTGGGAATGAACATGAAGGCCTCGGGTTCGTGGTTGGTTTCCCGGAAAGGGCTGGAATTGTTCCGATTGTAGGCCTGCCAGAAGGAGAGGTTGGTGTAGGCCAGGTAAATCCGCCCGGCGCCGTTGTCCAGGCCGTTCCAGAGGGGGAACTTGAAACTGAACTGGAACTTGACCTCCTTCTGGTCGAGGTCGCTCCCCCGGGGGGCGAAGGGGGCGCCGTTGGGCGACTTGTTGTAGCTCAAGGGGAGCAGGTAGTTGGGTTTGTGGGGGGCGATGGCGAAGGGGTTGTCAAGGGTCCGCTCCTCGAAACTGTGTCGGGTCTCCAGAGCGCTCGTCTCTTCGGCCCGGGCACCGGTAACCAGGCCCAGAATCAGCAGCAGAATGGAATAGAAGGAGAATTTCACAAGGCGCGCCATGGACATGGAACCTCCTGGTCTTACGTAGTTTCAACGGGCCTGGGCGCGGACGATGAGCTCCTGCAGGGCCTCGGCCAGACGCCGGTAGCCGGCGGCGTTGGGGTGCACTGTGTCGCTTTTCAGGCTGCGGTCGGTCAGCACGTCCTGGAGGATCTCCCCTTCGTAGGGGAGGGCGAACTCCTTGGCCAGTTCCCCGTAAAAAGGGGGTGGCGTCAGGCTCAGCCCGGGCTGGGGAACCCCCACCAGCACCACCGCAGCACCGTGGGCCTGGGCCAGTTCGATCATCTTCCGCAGGTTCCCGGCGGTTTCCGCAGGGGGATAACGGCGCAACAGGTCGTTGCCGCCGTGGCAGAGAATGACCAGGGCCGGCGCATTCTGCGTCAGCAGTTGCGGCAGGCGGATCAACCCCTCGTCGGAGGTTTCGCCCGGGATGCCGGCATTGACGATACGCTGCCCGAGCAGCCCTTGCAGCACCTGCGGATAGGCTTCTTCCGGACCGGCACCGGTGCCGTAGGTCAGGCTGTCGCCGAAGGCCAGCACCACCGCATCGGCGGGAAGCCGGGGCAATGGCGGGGGGCGGTCGCAGCCGCCGGTGAACAGCAGGGTCAGTCCGGTGAGCAGGGCGATCAGCAGGCGCAGGGGCATGAGGGCTCCATGGCGTGGGCCGAATTGCGGGAAATCGGGCAACCGGGCCCGCTATTTGCTATAGTGAGCGACGGCACCCGCAGGTGTCGGAATTTCGGCAGCCAGGAAAGGACCCTTGCCATGCGCATCGAAAGCGATCTCAAGCTCGGATTCAAGGACGTGCTCATCCGTCCCAAGCGTTCCACCCTGAAAAGCCGCGCCCAGGTGGCCCTGGAGCGCACCTTCACCTTTTTGCACAGCGGCCGCAAATGGACCGGCGTCCCGGTCATCGCCGCCAACATGGACACCGTCGGCACCTTCGAGGTAGCGCGGGAACTGGCCGGGCACGGCCTGCTCACGGCGATTCACAAGCATTACAGCCTCGAGGCATGGGCGGAGTTTCTCGCCCGCCAGGATGAGGACATCTACCAGCGCATCATGGTCAGCACCGGCACCTCCGAGACCGATTTCGCCCGCCTCGGCCAGATCCTGGGGGCCCATCCTCAACTCGAGTTCATCTGCATCGACGTCGCCAACGGCTATGCCGAAGCCTTCGTCGAGTTCGTCGGCCAGGTGCGGGCCACTTTCCCCGACAAGACCATCGTCGCCGGCAACGTGGTCACCGGCGAAATGGTGGAGGAGCTGATCCTGACCGGCGCCGATATCGTCAAGGTCGGCATCGGTCCCGGCTCGGTCTGCACGACCCGAGTCAAGACCGGCGTCGGCTATCCCCAGCTCTCGGCGGTGATCGAATGTGCCGACGCGGCCCACGGCCTCGGCGGCCGCATCATTTCCGACGGCGGCTGCGCCTGCGCCGGCGACGTGGCCAAGGCCTTCGGAGGCGGCGCGGATTTCGTCATGCTCGGCGGCATGTTCGCCGGCCACGACGAGAACGGCGGCCAGCTCATCGAGCGGGAGGGGCGGCACTACAAGCTGTTTTACGGCATGAGCTCGTCCACGGCGATGGAAAAACACGCCGGGGGAGTGGCCGAGTACCGCTCTTCCGAAGGCAAAACGGTGGAGGTTCCCTACCGCGGACCGGTGGCCGACACGGTGCGGGACATCCTTGGCGGGGTCCGCTCGGCCTGCACTTACGTTGGTGCCTCAGCCCTGCGGGAGCTCTCCAAGCGCACCACCTTCATCCGCGTCGCCGAGCAGGAAAACCGCACTTTCTCCTGAGGTGCCCTGAGGCTCAGAAAAGACTGGTCAGCAGCTTGGTTCCCATCGCCAGCAGCAGCACGGCGAAGGCCCTTTTCAGCTTCGGCACCGGCAGGCTGTGGGCCAACCGCGCCCCCAGGGGTGCGGTGCAGACGCTGGCGACGGAGATGCCGATCAGGGCCGGCAGGTAGACGAAGCCAAAGCTTCCCGCGGGCAGGGCGGAGACCGCCAGACCGTTAAGGATATAGCCCAGGGCTCCCGCCACCGCGATGGGGAAGCCGATGGCGGCGGAGGTTCCCACCGCATGGTGCATGGGCAGGTTGCACCAGACCAGGAAGGGGACCGAAAGGCTGCCGCCGCCGATCCCCACCAGGCTGGAGACCCCGCCGATGACGTTGCCGACTCCGAACATCCCCCCCTGGCCGGGAATCTGCCGGCTCGGCTCGGGACGGATGTTGAGCAGCATCTGGGTGGCGACGTAGTAGAGAAAGATGACGAAGAAGACCCGCAGGAAGCCGGTGGAGAGCTGGGCCGCCACCCAGGAGCCGAAGAAGGTGCCGGTAAGGATGCCGACCGAAATCAGCTTCACCACCGGCCAGTTCACCGCGCCGCGGCCGTGATGGGCGCGCAGGCTGGAGATGGAGGTGAACATGATGCTGGCCAGGGAGGTGCCGAGGGCCAGGTGCTGAATGTAGGCGGCGGGCAAATGCTGGGCCGTGAAGACGAAGGTCAGCAGGGGGACGATGATGATCCCCCCGCCGACCCCCAGCAGGCCGGCCAGCACCCCGGCGAAGGCGCCGGTGGCGAGGTAGAGCAGCCAGAAGGTCACGAAGCCTCTCCTGAGGGTTATGGGGAAAGTGCAACCCTCCTTTTATAGCACGAACAGCCCGCAACGCAAAAGGGCTGGCCGCCTTTTCAGGCACCGGCCCTTTTGTGCTGTACCCTGGCCGCCTCAGCGCACTTCCAACATGCCTGCCATGCCCTGGTCCCGATGGCTCTCGAAGAACAGCAGCTTCTTGCCGCAATGGAAGGGGTATTGGCCGGGTGTGGAGGGGGTCAGGCGCAGGATCGTCCCTTCGCGGCTGATCTCCTGTTCGATGTGAATGTTGTCGGGGGGCAGTGCCAGGATGAAGTCGTGGGGAACCAGCAGGGTCTGGCGGCGCAGGGTCAGTTCCAGGGGAACCCCGGCCTTCACTACCAGATAGTTGGGGCGGAAGCTGTAGCTGTCGGCGAGCACCTCGATTCGCTGCACACCGTCATCGCCGAGGATGGCCTCGCTCAGTTGGTACACCGTCGCCGCCGCGGCGGGTTGGCTCAGGGCCAGGGCCGCCGAGATGCCCATGGTCAGCAGGTAATTGCGCATGCGCATTATTGCCTCCCCGGGAGCCCGGTCGGAGGCGGGCCCCCGTTACTGTGACGCTGCCCCGGCCGGCGGGGCTGTCAAACCGTCCATGTTTCCCTCAGTGGCAGCCGCAGACCCGGCTGCCCAGCACCAGCTCGTCGTCAGCGGCGGCAAAGGCCTGCTCCAACTCTGCGATGAGAGTTTCGAACTGGGTGGCGGCCAATCCCCCATGGCATTTCGGGCAGGTGGCGTAGGTCTGTTTGAACCAGGCCAGCGGCCGATAGATTTCTGCCCGGCAGTAGGGGCAATCCAACGCGATTTCTTCACTCGTCTGCAAAGTCATGCTCCGTCGAAGGGGTCATGGTGTCGGCCGAGTTTAGCCGAAAGCGCCGGGAAAGACCAGCAGGGTCTCTCCCGGCACTTTTTCCTCAACCCGTCTGCAGCGGATTGCAGACCATGTCCGGCTGCTGGGCCGGACGGCCGCAGCTGCCACAGACATAGGCCAGGTGATCCTTCATGTCGCTGCACATGTGGCTCGTCGGACCCCGGTCGCCGCAATACACGCCCATGTTCTCCAGGCGCTGCGGTTCGCAGAGCTGTTCCGAAGCCTCGGAAACCACGCCACAGGTGCCGCATTCGAAAATGCGTGTCATAATCAGGCCTCCTTTCCGGCCGGAGGCTCGGTCAAGTCCATCGGAGACTGCCGGGAAACCGGTCTTTGGCCTCATTGTACCACGTCTGCCCCGGCTGGCGCTCGCGCCAGGGGCGGCTTGCTTCAGGATTTGACGTGGCAGCCCGCACAAGCGGTGGGGGCGTTGCCGCCGCTGGCCTGATGGCAGCCCTTGCACAGGCTGTGGCCAACCTCCTTGGTCATGGGAATGGCCGCCGCCGGCTCGGTGGGATGACACTTGCTGCAGGCCAGTTGTTTTTCATGAGCAGCGTGATTGAAGGTGACGTTGCCGTTACTCGCCTTATAGACCACCTCGGCGGGGGCTTTGGCGGGCTTGGCCGTTGCCGCCACGACGGCGGCGGCCTCCTGCCTGACCTTGTCCACGGTCGCGGTGACGGCGGCCTTGGCCTGCTCGACGGCGGGCGCCACCTGTTCTTTGGCCGCGGCTGCCTGGTCTTTGACCGCGGTCACCGCCTGCTCCGCTTCGGTTTTGGCTGCGGCGACGGTTTCCTCCACCTTCTGTTTGACCTCCTCGGCCACCTGCTTGGCTGCCTCCACCGCCGGAGGCGCGGTCGTCGCCGGGGCCGGGGCCGAGGCGGGCGCCTGGGCCGGCGGCTTTTCCTGGGAACAGGCATTGAGCAGAAGGGTTGCCATCAGGAGCATGAGCCAGCGGCTAATCGTTTGCATGTCGCTCTCCTTTGCGTTGATGAAACAGAAACCACAGGATTCCCAAAGGGTAGCAGGTCGAGGACGAAATGCCACCCGGAACCGGATCTGCGGCTGGGCGGGAAGGGCGGCAAAGGCTTTGTGCCTTGCCGGGTATTTGGTGTAGCATCGAAGCGAAAACCCCAATGACGACCCTCAGGAGGCCCCATGACCGAAACGGATCGCGAGCGCAGTGAGCGGATCCTTGCCGAACTGCAGAAAGAGGAACAGGCCCGCCAGGCCGGCTACCGGGAAAAGGCCCTGAAGCTGTTTCCCCATGTCTGCGGCCGTTGCACCAGAGAGTTCGAAGGCAAAAAGCTGAAGGAACTCACGGTTCACCATCGCGACCATAACCACGACAACAACCCGCCCGACGGCAGTAACTGGGAGCTGTTGTGCATCTACTGCCACGACCACGAACACACCCGCGGCGTGCAGGAGCAGCGCGGCAGCGACCTGCCCGGGGCAGGCCCACAGCGCCCCAGCCTCCAACACTCCCCCTTTGCCGCACTGTCTGGCAAGTTCAAAGGTTCCAAATAGCGGGCCCCCGAACAGATTTCGCCAGACTGGAAAGTTGACAAGGGCCCATCCTCAGGTAAGGTTGAATTAAAGAAACCTTGCAGGAGGGCTGGGCATGGTCAAAACCGTGGAGGATATTCTGCGTAGCAAGGGGGGACAGGTTTTCAGCATCGAGGCCGATGCGACAGTTTTTTCTGCCCTGGAGAAAATGGCCCGGGAAAATGTCGGCGCCCTGCTGGCCGTGCAGGGGGACTCCATCGTCGGCATCCTCTCCGAAAGGGATTATGCCCGCAAGGTGATCCTCAAGGGCCTATCCTCTCCGCAGGTCAAGGTTCGGGAAATCATGACGGCGACGGTGTGCTACGCTCGTCCCGACCAGTCGGTGGAAGAGTGCATGGCGGTCATGACCGATAAACATTGCCGCCACCTGCCTGTACTCGAGGAGGACAGGTTGGTGGGCCTGATCTCCATCGGCGATCTGGTCAAGGCCTCCATTGCCGAGAAAAAATTCATCATCAGCCAATTGGAAAACTACATCAAAGGGGGTTGAGGCTGCGCGGCGGTTTCAGGTCCTCCGGTCATTGAGACAACAACAAGGGGTCGGATCGACGGGCGCGCGCTCGAGACGGCCCCTTGTGTATTTTCCCTTGTGTATTTTCTGTTGGTGGCGCGCAGCCGTGGCAAATGTGCCACGCCGTGACAAAAAAACCACAAACTGAACCTCGCTGCCGCCACTTGAGTTTGTGGGTCGTTCTGATTTCAAATGGTTAGGGGGCCAGCCTGGATTGGCAAGGTCTTTGCTCTGATAATGGCTCCCCAACCTGCTCAAGGCCAGCCCAAAGGTCTGCCTTGTATCTCATGAAAGGAGGAAGCTCATGAAAACCAGTGTCCTGCGTTTTCTGCCCAAATCCAACCAAAAACAATGGCCTCAAGGCGAGGCACCCTTCTTCCTCCGGTTGAAAACCTTCCTGCTGCGGGATGTCCTGCCGTCTTTGGTCATGGTGATCATTGTCGCTATTCTCGCTTCCCTGGTCGGCGAGAAAATCGACCAAGCCAAGGATTCCCGCTTCGAACCGGCGAGCGAAATCTCCTCTCCCCGCTGACCTTCGGTTCCTGGCCGGCCTGGTGACCGGTCGGCCGGGCCGGGGGCGACGGCACCTCAGGCGAAATCCAGAAATCCCAAAACCTCACCACTGCGATGGCTTTCCAGGCTTTCCTGGTAGGCGACGGCGACCTGAGCCGCCGGCATCCCCTGGGAAGGGTCGCGGCCCAGTTTGGTCAAGGTTTCGCTGACCCAGACCGGGCTGACGGCATTGATCCGGATCTGCCGGGGCAGCTCCAGGGCCGCCGCCCGCACGAAGCCTTCCAGCCCGGCATTGACCAGGCTGACGGCCGCGCTGCCGACCATGGGGTGCTGGGCGAGCACGCCGCTGGTCAGGGTGAAGGAGCCGCCGTCGTTGACGAACCCCTGACCGATGCGCACCAGGTTGACCTGGCCCATGAGCTTGTTTTCCAGGCAGAACTGAAAATCCTCGTCGCTGAGCTTGGCCAATTCGCCAAACCTGGCCAGGCCGGCCGCGCAGATCACGGCGTCAGCCCGGCCGACGGCCTGAAATAGCGCTTTGATCGAGTCTTGGTTCCCCAGATCGACCCTGTAGGTTCCCTGGCGATGCGCCACCGGAACGATGTCGTGGTGCTGCCCCAGCAGTTCCACCACGGCCGACCCGATGGTGCCCGTTGCGCCGATGACGATGATTTTCATGGCTGGCTCCCTTCCCGAAGGCATTTGACAAGGCCACTGACCGGTTTTGCTGCAAATCGGCATTCTACCGCCTTTCAAGCATAGCCTGAAACTTCCAGGCTGCATCCCTGGGTTGCCACCGCAGGCCGTCTCTGGTGGACGGAACGAATCCAGAAAACAGTAACTGCACTGATCGAAAATCGGGTATCCTGCCCTCGCTCAAGGGCTGGACGTTGGAGCCCCAATCCTGTTGCCGAGGAGCAAGATGAAAATTCAGATGGTGACCCCGGAGCATCGGCCCAAGGTCTATGCCCTGCTGACCAAGGCTTTTGCCGGCAGCGACTACGAGACGCGCCTGGTGCGGGCGCTGCATGAGCAGGGACGGCCGCTGCAGGACTGGGTCTGCATCCAGACAGGTCGGGTCATCGCCTATATCGCCTTTTCCCGTGCGTTTCAGGGGGAGCAGGTCTGCGGCCTGCATCTGGCGCCCATGGCGGTGGCTCCCGAATGGCAGCTGCAAGGGGTCGGCGGGGAGTTGCTGCGGTTTGCTCTGCGGCAGGAATCGATTCGCAGCCAGGCCCTCTTTGTCCTCGGCGAACCCGGTTATTACCGGCGTTTCGGCTTTGTCCCCTGCACCTCGCCGACCTGTCCCTTCGACCGCAACAACGAGCATTTTCTCAGTCTCAACTGGCAGCCGGGCGAAGATTTTGTCGTCGGCTACGAACCCGAATTCAGCACGGCGGCGGTGCCGCCTCGGAGGGGGAAGCCGGCGCCGTCCGCGTCCCGAAACCGCAAACGAAAGGTATGATCCCCATGGTTCCCGATTCCGTCCGCCAGGCCTGGAACGCCCTGGCCGAACCGCAGAAAGTCGCCATCAGCCGCCTGTGCGCCAAGCGCCAGCCGATGATTTTCGCCCGCTGGGTCGAGGCGGCCCGCCTCAAGAACTTCCGCCACGAGGTGCTGGTCAACCGCAAGGCCGGCTCGGCAGCCCGGCTCGATACGGTGCTGTTCAGCGCCGAGGAGGGGCAACTGGCCGCCGATGTGCTGGTGGCCTATTTCACCGAACTGGCCCCGGCGATCAACGACCAGTGCCTGGCCCTGCTGGAACAGGCGGGGGAGGTGGCTGGGGAGGAGAAACTGAAGATCTACGCCCAGGTGGTTCGGGAACATCGCCAGGCGCCGCTGATCGGGCTCTACCTGGCGACCCTGCTGTGGGTGGAGGGGTTCGAGGAAAAGGAGCTTGCCACCGTGGAAGCCCTGGCGGCGGCGCCCGCGGAGGCGGAGTCCTAGCCGAGCACGATCAGCAGCACCCCTCCCACCATCACCACCGTTCCCAGCAGGCGCTCACGCAGGTTCGCTTCCTTGAACAGCAGGGCGCCCCAGAGGACGCTCATGATGGTGCTGGTGCGCTTGATGGCGATGACGTAGGGGACGATGGCCAGGTTGAGGGCCGCCATCTGGCAGACGATGGTGAGGCCACCGGCACCGCCGATGGCCAGCAGGTTGCCGAAGTCGGCCCGCAGCCCCTGGCCGGTGAGGCGCAGGCGGCGCAGGGCCAGGGGGAGCAGCGCCAGGGCCAGGAAGGCATTGATGGCGAAACCGTAGAACATCGGCGAGGAGTGCTGCAGGCCGATCTTGTCGACGTTGGCGGTGATGCTCCAGAGCAGGGCCACCAGCAGCATCAGGCGTGGCCCCGGTTCGCTCAGCAGTGCCCGGAAAGGGGCCAGGTAGCCCCGGCTGCGGTGGTGGATGTTGAGCAGGTAGGAACCGAGCACGATCAGCAGCACCCCGGCCATGCCCAGGGGGCTCGGGCTTTCCCCCAACAGCAGGGGGGAGGTCAGCAGCAGGAACAGGGGGGTGAAGGTCACCATCGGCACGGTAACCGAGAGGTCCGAGAGGCG
>CAZYXS010000064.1:13569-18061 GCA_964650955.1 uncultured Desulfuromonadales bacterium
GGTCAGCCAGGTCATGGCGCACTGCCTCCAGGCAATCCCGGCGGGGCGAATTTCCACGGGGAGTTGCGGCGCGTGTTCATTTTTCCATCAGTTCTCGACCAGCGACGCAGACCGCAGGTCCTCCCCCACCGGCAGCACCTTCCCCACGACATAACCCTGGCTGGCTATCTGTTTCTGCAACCCCTCGATGCGTGCCTGGGGGTGGGGATGGGAGGCGAGCAGGTAGGGGAGGCGGCTGCCCGCCTCCTGCGCCATTCGGGCGAAAAAGTCCGTGGCGCCGCCGGCATGGCCGAAACGCCGGGCGAGCAGCCCCAGGGCATAGCGGTCGGCGGCCGACTCCTGCGCCTGGGAATAGCGCAGTTGGAAGGTCAGCAGGGTGTTGGAGACCAAACGGCTGGCAAAGCTGTCCTGGCCGAGCAGCAACGCCGTCGCCACCGACAGGCCCAGCCCGCGGCCCAGCCCGCGCAGATGGTCGCGATGAGCGAAATGCCCCAGTTCGTGGGCCAGGACCATGGCCAGTTCGTTTTCCGAAGCGACCTGTTGCAGCAGTCCGGCGAAGACCACGATATTGCCCCCGGGCAGCGCGACGGCGTTGACCTCTTCGGAGGCGGACAGGAACACCCGGAACTGGTACTGGTGCAGGGGCGAATCGGCCGGTAGCGCGTCCAGCAGGCCCATCAGGCGCGCCTGCAACGCGGGGTTCTCCTCCGCCGGGAAATGGGCCAGCGCCTGGTGCCCGAGCCAGGTTTCAATACGGATGGGGGTGCGCGCCGCCGCCCAGTCGGTCCCCAGCCCCAAGGCGGCAAACAACCCCGCGGCGACCAGAATCAGCCCGCCAACCAGCCAGAGCAACTCGGCCAGAGGATGGGTTTTGGAAACGTTGACGTTTCCCTCGAGTTTTTTGAGCGTGAGTTTCATTTGGGGTTGAAGACAATGGCGGTGCCGTAGGCGATCGCCTCGACACTGGCGACCTGTCCCTTCTGGTTGGCATTTTTCCCGATGGAGACCGTCTCCAGCCGCAGGTTGACCACCATCCCCGCCCCCTGGGCGCGGGCCGCCTCTTTCATGCGCAGAATCGCCTCCCGGCGTGCCCGGTCGATGAGCGACTCGTAGGCAGAAACCCGGCCGCCGAAAATATTGCGCAGGGCTGCCAGCATCCGTTTGAAATAATCGATGGATATGACCGCGCTGCCGGTCACCAGTTCGGCCCGCTGCACCCGGCCGTCGGAAAATCGCGCCTCTGCGGTGAGCACCGGCAGTCGCAACAACTCCTCCTCCCGCGCCAGAATCGACCGATAATGGCGCCGTTCGGCCCAGCTGCCGGCGGTATAGCCGAGTACCAGCAGAAACAGGAACAGGATCAGGTCGAGATTTTGCAGCAGGCTCTCCATGGCGGCCTCTACTCGACCCGGATCGCGGTGCCGTAGACGAACAACTCCGCGGCCCCCTGTGCCACCGAGGAGGTGGCGAAGCGCACGTTGACGACGGCATTGGCCCCCAGCTGGCGCGCCTGCTCGGCCATGCGGTTCATCGCCTCCTCCCGCGAATCCTGCAGCAGCTCGGTGTACCCCTTGAGCTCCCCGCCGACCAGGTTTTTCAGACCGGCCATGAAGTCGCGGCCGATGTGTTTGGCGCGCACCGTGCTCCCCTGCACAATGCCGAAATGTTCGACGATCTTTTTCCCGGGAACGGTGCTGACATTGGTGAGAATCATGTTTCCTCCTGAAGATCACAAAGGCATGGTCCGACTCACGGCCGGATGTCACATGCGGAAATGGCTTTCCACGTAACGCTCGACGTTGTCGATCTGGCTGCGCAACTCCCCGATTTTGATATCGACGGTCAGGGCATCGCTTTCCAGCTGTTCCATCCGTTTCTTGACGATGATTTCCCGCTGTTCCAGCTCCTCCTTGGCCAGGTTGAATTCCTGGGGAGAGAGGTTGGGGGTGTTGCGCTTTTCTTCCTCCAGCCGGACTTTGCGCTGGGTCAGGTCGTCCAGAAACCCCTGCATCCGCTCCCGATCCTTGCGCATCCCCTCCCTGTCCCGTTCCAGCACCTCGATTTTGCGGGAGCGGAAATTGAGATAGGCGATGGCGGTGTTCAGCTGGTTGGCCGCCAACTGCTCCTTCATCAGTTGCTGCAGGCCCTGCAGCGATTGGTTCAACTTATGCAGTTCGGTGACCAGTTGGGTCTCCTGCGCGGACGCCGGGCCGGCCAGGGCGAGGAGGAAGGCGCAGGCGGTGCCGAGCAGATAGGTTCGGGTGCGGAGATTGTTCAAATTGTCGTCCCTTTGCGATGCGGGTCAAAAAAATGGATAAGCCCTGTCTCATTGCAAAAAAAATACCCAGGTAACCGACTTTGCAGCCGGATTCGCCTGGATTGTTGTGCATTTGGCCAATTTAATTCAATTTTTCTTTAATGTCAATGTATGTTACCGAAAACATTGTCTTCATCGGCCGCCGACACTCCTGCGGGAGAACCAGCCGTCCAGCGACCAGGCGCACCAGCAGGGCGCCGTAATCGTTTTCCGTCTGCAGAATTCGGGTCAACATGATGCAGCTCCTCTCCGGGAAAACCGTTGTTCCCCTTCGAGGCAGGGCGGGGCGTGAGGCCGGCATCCCAGGCCGGCAACCCCGGTCGTGCGGTCGCCCTGCCTCGGACAAGCCCATTGTACCACGAAGTAGTGGGAATAAGCCGGGGAGGACCGGCAGGGGCAGGGGTGGGTCAGCGGAACTCTGGGTAATTAGGGCGGGTTCGAATCACATCGTCAGGTGGGCGAAGGCGTTGCGAATCTTCACCTTTGACCCCTTGGAACCGGCGCCCTCGGCGGCAAAATCCTCGATCTCGTCAGGGGAAAAGACCACCTTGAGCGAGTGGTCGGCGGTGGTGACCCGCAGCCACCAGCCGTCGAACTGCTGGTCCCAGACGATGGAATCCGGGCGCAGGCCGTGTTGGGTGGCATAGCGCAGGGCAACTTCGCCGAGCAGTGTCTGACCGGCTTGCAGCTGGGAGGAAACTTCAGTCATCGGGGCCTCCGGAATCAATGGATTTGCATGCAAAAAAGTCACATTTCAGCTCGGTCAGGACCCGGGCCTCAGGCGTTGCAGCAGCTGGTTGTAGGTATCCACCACATCCTTGAGCTGGTCGTCCTTGCGCAACTGCAGGGTGGTGACCGGCTCGCCGTCGAGCAACCCCTGCATGTGGCTATGGATGCGGTAGATGGGGCCAGAGATGCGGTGGAACAGAAAGCCTCCCAAGAGCAGAAAGAATACCACGGTAATCGCCATGGACATGCCGACCGTCAGAAGAAACAGCAGGGTATTGGAATGGGCCAGTTGCGATGGTTCGCCGACGAAGACATAAAGGCCCGTCGCATCGATGATTTTGCGCTGGTAGACCCAGGACCAGGAACCGATGCAGGCGCCGAGCACCAGGGCGACCAAAGCGATGCGCAGCATGTACCAGCTGTAGAGGGGGTGCGGCACAATGTAGCGGCTCTTTCCCGACCGGGCATTCTTGGTTTTTGTCATCGGTGACGCTCCCCCTGGGATGTGGAAAATTGAAACCAGTCGTCACCCCGCCCTGGTCCTGGGCAGAAAAAACGCCGCGCGGGGGAAGATTAAAACTTCTCCAGTTTCCCACGACGAAATCAGAAACGCAAGCCGGGTTTTGCGAGAGGCGGAGGCGCCACCGCCTCTCAGGAGTAGGACGGGGTCGGATGGCCCGGTTTTGCCCGTTCGATCAGCTCCGGTTGCCAGATGAAGAGTTTGTCGTGCACCTTGAGGACCACTCCCTCCGCGGTGCAGCCTGCGAAGGTGCCCTGCACCTGCTCCTCTCCTGTGTCGAAGGAGAGGGGGGTGCCAATGGCCATGGTGTCGCAGAAGGTACGGAATTCCTTGTCTGTCATGATTCCTCCTCCCCGGCGGCCCCCTGATCCCGGCCGCCTCTGCTTCCATCATAGCACCCCTGGCCCTCCGGGCGGGGAGGGGATGATCTCGGCCTGCGGGGGCCGGGCGCAAAATGACAACCCAATCTGGCATCCAGATCGTCGATCCAGCCGGCTTTGGACCCGGGAAAGGCGTCGGCGTAGGGGACGTAGGGTTTGATATCCAGAACCGGGGTGCCATCCAGCAGGTCCACCCCCCTCAGGTGCAGGGTCCGACCCTCGATTTTGAGCAGTTCCACCGCCGACAGGCCGATGGCGTTGGGACGATGGGGGGAGCGGGTGGCCAGGATGCCCCGCTTGGGCCCGCCCCGAGGGGGCTTGACCCGGCTGGTCCACCCCTCGCTGCGGTGGAAGGCGAAGATCAGCCAGAGCCGCTCGAAGCCCTCCAGGTCCTGCAGGACCTCCTCACCCAACCAGTCCTGCAGTTCCAGGGTGGCGCCGGCCCGTTCCCCCGTTTCCGTTCCCGCCACCACCGTGCTTTGGTGGGGGGCGTCGATGCGGCGAGCGTAGGGGGAGCGAAGGAAACCGATGGGGCGATAGGTGAAC